>CAZHMM010000034.1:15420-28076 GCA_964533585.1 uncultured Elioraea sp. | reverse complement strand
CTAGCGCGGCGCTCCGGTGCGGCAAGGCGCCTCAGCGCTGCACCGGCGTGCCGGCCTCGTTCAGCGACACATGCGCCGAGACGACGCGGAAGCCCAGGCCCGGAATGCGCGCCATGATCTTGGTCTCGCGGCCGATCATGCCGGTGGCGATCCGGCGATAGACGATGTTGGTGACGGCGATGTCGTGCCCATAGGTCGTGATCAGCACCTCCAGCCGCTCGCGCTGCTGGTAGCCGCCGGTCTGGGCGCGGCGGAAGCGGCGGATCGCCTCGATCCCGACCAGGATCTCGCCGACGCCGAACCGGATGGTACGCGGATCGTCCCAGAACAGCGCCTCGAGCGTGGGGATGTCGTTGCTCATCAGCGCGGTCTCGTACTGGTCGAGCACGGCGCGGGCCTCCGCCGCCACCTCGGGATTGTCGAGTTCCATGGGCTTCACCTCCGTCGTTGCGCGGGCCAGAGTGCACGCGGGCGACAGGGATGGGGAGAGCCAGGGTGACCGAGATCCACCGCATGACGGCGGCCGCGCTCGCCGAGGCGTACCGGACGAAGCGGCTTTCGCCGGTCGAGGTGATCGAGGCGACGCTGGCGCGTGCGCAGGTCGTGCAGCCCGCGCTTTGTCCCTTCCGGCTGCTCGACGAGGAGGCGGCGCGTGACGCGGCGCGGGCGAGCGCGGCGCGCTGGGCGAAGGCCGAGGCGCTCTCGCCGCTCGACGGCGTGCCGCTGGCGATCAAGGAGAACCACGCGGCCAAGGGCATGTCGAAGCAGTCGGGCAGCCGCACGCGCGACCCCGCGCCCGAGCCTGAGGACGCGCCGATGATCGCGCGGCTGCGCGAGGCCGGGTGTGTGATCTTCGCGCGCACCACCATGCCGGATCTCGGCTGGAAGGGCGTGAACGACTCGCCGCTGACCGGGGTGACGCGCAATCCGTGGAACCCCGAGCGCACGCCGGGGGGGTCGTCGGGCGGGGCGGCGGTGGCGGTGGCGACGGGTGTCTGCCCGATCGCGACGGGTGGTGACGGCGGCGGATCGATCCGGATGCCGGCCGGCTTCACCGGCGTGTTCGGCATCAAGCCGACCACCGGCCGCGTGCCCGGCCTGTACGATTCGCCCGCCGGTGATCTGGTCGCCCCGGGACCTTTGTCGCGCACGGTGGCCGACAGCGCCGCCGTGCTGGCCTGGATGTGCCGGCCCGATGCGCGCGATCCGATCGCCTCGGCGGTGCCGGCGCCGCATTACCCCTCGGTGCTGGGGGAGGGAGTGCGGGGGCTGCGCGTAGCGGTGTCGCCGACGCTCGGCTTCGCGCCGGCGGTGGACGAGGTGCGGATGGCCTCGCTGGAGGGCGCGGCGACGGCGCTGGAGCGGGCCGGTGCGAGCGTGACGTGGGAGGACCCGAAGCTGTGGAACATGCGTGCGGGTTTCGTAACGATCTGGGAGGCGGCCTATGCCTCGGCGGTGATGACCACGCCGGCCGAGCGGCTGACGCTGTTCGATCCAGGCCTCCTCGACGTCGGCCGGCGCGGCCTCGCGATGTCGGCTGTCGCCGAGAAGCTGGCGCAGATGGAGCGGACGCGCTTCATCCACGCGATGGTCACGTTCCACCATCGTTTCGATCTGCTGCTGTGCCCGACGCTGCCGCTCGGCGCCTTTCGCGCCGGCCACGGCGTGAACACGCCGGACACCCTGCGCTATCCCGAGTGGTACGACTGGACGCCCTATACGTGGCCGTTCAACCTGACCAAGCAGCCCTGCGCGAGCGTGCCCTGGGGCCTGGACGCCGAGGGCTTGCCGGTCGGCGTACAGTTGGTGGCGACGCATTTCCGCGAGGATCTGGTGCTGCGCGGCAGTGCGGTGCTGGAGGCGGCCAATCCGATGCCGATGCCTGAGGACAGCCTCTGGAACACCTGAAGCGGAGGCCACGGAGCCCTCGCCCCCGAAGATGCAGGGGGGTGTGGGGGGAGGAGCGTCCTCCCCTTATTCGTTTCCTACTGATCTCCGAAACAGATCCCGAGCCCGCGCGCCGCGCGCACGAGATCGCCCTGCGGGTCCACTGGCCGCGCCGCGACCGCGGCCTCGGCGACCGGCGCATCGGCAACCTTGCCCTCGCGCCACACCACGAGCCGGCCGAACTTGCCCTGCACCGCGAGATCGACCGCGTGCACGCCCATCGACGAGGCGACCAGGCGGTCGAGCGCGCCGGGGCTGCCGCCGCGCTGGACATGGCCGAGCACCGTGACGCGTGCCTCGGCCCCGGTCGCCTGCTCGAGCGTGGCCGCGATCCGCGCACCGACGCCGCCGAGTCGCGGCATCGCGCCGGCCGCGGACGGTCCCGCGAGGACCGTCTCGCCTTCTGGTGACGGCACCGCTTCAGCAACGACGACGAGAGCAAAGTTGCGGCCATGTGCGCGCAGCCGCGCGATCGCGTCGGCCACCACGCTGACGCGCCAGGGGATCTCCGGGAGCAGGATCACGTCCGCCCCGCCCGCCACGCCGGCGGAGAGGGCGATGTGACCGGCGTCGCGGCCCATCACTTCGAGCACCATGATCCGGTTGTGGCTCGCCGCGGTGGGCTGGAGCCGGTCCAGCGCCTCGGTCGCCACCTCGACCGCGGTGTGGTGGCCGATCGCGTACTCGGTGGCGGCGAGGTCGTTGTCGATCGTCTTGGGGATGCCGACGAAGGGGAACCGCCCCGCCTGCATCAGGCGGTGCATGATGCGCATCGAGCCGTCGCCGCCGATGCCGATGATGGCGTCGAGCCCAAGCGTCTCCACGCCGCGGAAGATCAACGCGGAGCGATCCTCCTTGCCGCCGTCCGGGGTCGGGAACGAGAACGGATCGCCGCGATTGACGCTGCCCAGGATCGTTCCGCCCTGGCGCAGCAGGGACGGCTCGTTCACCGAGCCGTCCAGCGTGACGAACCGCGGCGGTTCCTCCATCAGCCCGTGCGTGCCCTGGATCAGTCCGAGCACTTCCAGCCCATAGGTGCCAGCCGCGCGGATCGTCACCGCGCGGATCGCCGCGTTCAGTCCGGCGCAGTCGCCGCCCGTGGTCAGCACGCCCAGCCGCTTGATTGTCGCCATCGCCGTCCGCTTCCAGTCTTTCCGGCCCAAGGTTGGCAAAGAATTGCGCCTTGGGCACGCGCTTTGTCGCAGCGCGGCAAACCCCTTGGCGCGCTCACGACGACGCGATACCGTCGGTGCGGCCGCCTGTTGCGGCAACGACGACAATTGCGAGGGAGCCGTCCAGATGCCGAAGCTGACACGCCGCGCAGCCTTGCAGGCCACCGCAGCCTCAACGCTCGCTCTGCCCGTGGTGCTGCCGCGGCAGGCGATCGGCCAGCAGAAGCCAAGCGAGCTGAAGCTCGGCATCTCCACGTTCCTCTCGGGGCCGTCCTCCGTTTTCGGCGTTCCCGGCCGCAATGCCGCCGACCTGCTGATCGACCAGTTCAACCGTGCGGGCGGGATCGGCGGCGTGCCCATCCGCAGCATCGTCATCGACGAGGCGCCCGGTGTGGACTTCCTGCTCGGCGAGTGCCGGCGCCTGGTGCAGAACGAGGGGGTGGACGTGATGCTCGCCTCGATCTCCTCGGGGTCGTGCCTGGCGGTCGCGCCACTGGCCGAGCAGCTCCGCATGCCGACCATCCTGTGGGACTGCGGCACGCAGCGCATCTTCGAGGAGGCGTCCTACCGCTACAGCGTGCGCACCCAGGCGAACGCGGTGCCGGAGATCGTCGCGCCGCTGCTGTATCTCATGAAGATCCGCCCCGATTTCCGCACCGTCGCGGTGCTGAACCAGGACTACGCTTGGGGCCGTGACTCCTGGGCGATCTGGAAGGCGGCGATGGACGCGGTGAAGCCAGGCGTGCGCGTGGTCGCCGAGCTGTTCCCGCGCTTCGGCGCGACCGACTTTTCGACCGAGATTACCCGACTGCTGGCACTCCGCCCTGACGTCATCTTCTCGACCAGCTGGGGCGGCGAGCTCGACACCTTCATCCGCCAGGCCGCCGAGCGGCGCCTGTTCGAGCGCTCGACCTTCGTGCTGCCGCTGGTCGAGAGCAGCCTCGAGCGAGTCGGCAAGACGCTGCCTGAGGGTGTGATCGTCGGCGGGCGGGGGGATCATTGGTTCCTGCACCCCACCGCGAAGGACACGCCGATCCTGAAGGACTTCACGGCCGCCTATCGTCAGCGCTTCAACCTCTACCCGATCTATCCGACCTTCCACATGGCGCAGGCGCTCTATGGCCTGAAGGCAGGCTACGAGAAGGCGATCGCGGCGAACGGCGGCGCGTGGCCTTCGCGCGAGCAGCTGATGGACACGATGCGGGGACTCGAATTCGCACATCTGACCGGAACGATGAGGATCCGTGAGGATGGCCAGGGCCTGGAGCCGATGCTGATCGGCGTGACCAAGCATGTGAACGAGTATCCGTTCCCGGTGATCGACCGGATGGTGCTGTTCCCGCCCGAGCTGACGATGAACCCGGTCGGCACCAAGGGCCTCGACTGGGTGCGGCTGCTGACGCCGGCGTCGGTGCAGCGCGCGCCGGCTGAAATTCCCTACAGGGCGTAAGGAGAGCCGGGGGGCCATTGGCCCCCCGGCCCCCCCTGGAGGGCGCGCCTCCCGTTGGTCGGCGCGCGGCCCCCGACCAGCGGGAGGGGGCCCCAGGTGCAGGGGGTCTGGGGGAGCGGGCCCCCATCGCGGCAAGCCGCGATGGGACCCGGCAGCGTGGTCCCCGAGCATCGTTCCATGACGCTTCTCCTCTTCCTCGCGATCCTCGACGGCCTCGCCTACGCGGCGCAGGTCTTCATGGTCGCCGTCGGGCTCACGCTGATCTTCGGCGTGCTGCGCATCCTCAACGTCGCGCACGGCAGCTTCTTCGCGATCGGCGGCTACGTCGCCGCAACGCTCGGCGCCTGGGCTGCCGCCACCGCGGCCGCGCCTGTGCTCGCACTTCCTGTGCTGCTGCTGGCCGCCGTGCTGGTCGGCGGCGTGCTCGGCCCGCTGATCGAGCGGCTGATCCTCTCGCGCATCTACGTGAAGGAGCACGTGCTCCAACTGCTCGTCACCTTCGCGCTGTTCATGATCCTGGAGGACATCCAGAAGCTCACCTGGGGCGTGCAGCCGATCTTCCAGGACGCGCCGGTGCGCGTGCTCGGCCAGGTCGAGGTCGGCGACATCATCTACACCGCCTACCAGCTCTACCTGCTGCCAGGCGTCGCGCTGGCCACCCTGCTCGGGCTGATGTGGTTCCTCCGCCGCACGCTGACGGGCCGCGTGATCGTCGCGGTGACCGAGGATCGTGAGGCCGCCACCGCCATGGGCATCGACGCGAACCGCGTCTATCTGCTCACCTTCACCTTCGGCACGGTGCTGGCCGCCCTCGGCGGCGCGCTCGCCTCGCCCACCACCAGCCTCGTGCCGGGCGTGGGCGTGAACATGATCGTGCTGTCCTTCGCCGTGGTCGCGACCGCGGGCCTGGGCCAGATCGAGGGGGCGATGCTGACCGCGTTGCTGATCGGCCTCGGCCGCTCGGTCGCAGTCTATTTCGCGCCCGAGTTCGAGGTGGTGATCCCCTACATCATCATGGTCGTGGTGCTGCTGGTCCGCCCGCACGGATTGTTCGGCAAGCCCGAGCTGAGGCGCGTCTGATGGATCGCCGCCTCGCCCTGCCCGCCTTCGCTTGCGTCGCACTGGTCATCGCGCTTGCCGCCGGCGCGCCGTGGCTCAAGTTCGTCTTCACGATCGCGCTCGCCAAAGGGCTTGCGGTGACGGGTATCCTGCTGCTGCTGCGCGCGGGACAGGTGAGCTTCGGCCACGCGCTCTACATCGCCGTCGGTGCCTACACGGTGGCCTTCGCCCGCCCGCATGTCGGCGAGATGCTTCTGCTGCTGCCGCTTGCCGCCGCCGCCGGAACGATCATCGGGCTGGCGGTCGGGCTGTTCGTCGCGCGCTACCGCGACATCTTCTTCGGCATGCTCAATCTCGCCTTCTCGATGGTCTTCTACTCGCTGCTCGAAAAGCTCTACGCGTACACCAAGGGCACCGACGGCATCCGCGTGGAGCGCCCGACCATCGCCGGAATCGCGCTCGATCGCGTGGACTACGAGTGGACCATGCTGGTCGGTGGGATCGCGCTCGCACTGACGCTTGGTTGGCTTGCATCGCGTTTCCTCGCCTCGCCGCTCGGCCAGGCGCTGCCCGCGATCAAGACGCGCGAGACACGACTCGAATTCGCCGGCATCTCCGCCAAGCGCGTGCTGCTCGTCGCCTACGTGATCTCGGCGGCGCTCGCGGGCCTTGGCGGCGGGATCATCGCCTGCACGACGCTGCACGTCACACCGCTGCTGTCGTACTGGACCCACTCGGGCGAGCTCGTGTTCATCGCCATCCTCGGCGGTGGAGGCAGCGTGCTCGGGCCGTATCTCGGCGCGGTGGTCTATGAACTGGTGCGCGTCTATGCCGCGGCCGCCTTCCCGGACGGCTGGCAGATGATCCTCGGCGCGGTGCTGCTGCTGATCATCCTGTTCGCCGCGCGCGGGCTCTGGGGCATCTACGAGGACATCGTGCTGCGGAAGGGACGCCGCGCATGACCGCGCCGCTGCTCTCGGCCAAGGGTCTCAAGATCGCGTTCGGCGGCGTCAAGGCGGCCGACGGGATCGACCTCGACATCGCGCCGGGCGAGTTCGTCGCCATCATCGGCCCGAACGGCGCGGGCAAGACGACCTTCATCAACATGACCACCGGCTATCTCCGCCCACAGGCCGGACACATCCATTTCGACGGCGCCGAGATCACCGGCCTGCCGCCGCGCGCGATTGTCCGCCGCGGCATCGCGCGCAGCTTCCAGATCCCGCAGCTCTTCACCGAGCACACGGTGATCGAGAACGTCGCGCTGAAGGTGGCGGCACACGGCCGGTTCTGGCGCGCCCTCCGCCCGCTGCTGGACGCCGAGACCGCGACCGGGGCGATGCGGCTGCTCGAGCAATTCGGGCTTGCGGATGTCGCCACCGCACGCGCCACCGAGCTGAACGAGGGCACGCGCAAGCTCACCGACATCGCCATGGCGATGGCGCTGAAGCCGCGCGTGCTGCTGATGGACGAGCCCACCTCCGGCGTCGCCTCGTCCGAGAAGTTCGGCATCATGGACACGCTGGTCAGCGCGCTGCGCGCCGAGGGTGTGACGGCCGTGTTCGTCGAGCACGACATGGAGGTGGTCGAACGCTACGCCGATCGGGTCGCGGTCTGGAGCCAGGGCAAGATCCTCGCCGCCGGCCCTCCTGCCGAGGTGCTCGCCGACCCGGCCGTGCTGCGCGAAGTGATCGGCGTCGAGACCAAGCATGCTCACGCTTGAACGCATCGACGTCGCGATCGCCGGGACGCGCGTGCTGCGCGGCGTTGACATGGCGGTCGGCCACAGCGGCCGCGTCGCCCTGGTCGGGCGCAACGGGGCGGGCAAGACCACCACGCTGCGTGCGATCATGGGGCTCGTGCCGCTGACTGGCGGGCGGATCGGCTTCGAGGGGCAGGACCTGAGCCGCGTGCCGGCGCATCGGCGCACGGGCCTCGCGATCGGCTACGCGCCCGAGGAGCGCAAGCTGTTCTCGTCGTTCACCGTCGAGGAGAATCTGCGCCTGCCGGCCGAGGTGGTCGGTCTGTCGGCCGCCGAGACGCGGCGCCGCCTCGACAAGACCTACGCCATCCTGCCGGAGATCGCCGAGTTCAGGGACCGCAAGGCCGGCGGGCTCTCGGGCGGGCAGGGCAAGATGGTGGCGCTTGGCCGTGCGCTGATGACCGGCACCAAGCTCGTGCTGCTCGACGAGCCGTTCCAGGGCCTCGCCCCCGCGCTCGCGCGCCGCTACGCCGAGACGCTGATGCGTCTGCGCGAGGCTGAGCCCGAGCTTGCGATCCTGATCACCGAGAGCAATCCCGATCTGCTCAAGCCGATGGTGGACAGCGCCTACCTGATCGAGCGCGGCGAGGTGCGGCTGACCACGTTGTAGGCACCAAGACCGACCGCCGGGGCAAGGCGGTCGCTCGCGACGTGTCGGGCGCGTGTCCCGCGCGGACGTGCTCTACCCCGCCGTCAGCGGCGAGCCTGTCTGCGCAGCTTGCGGAAATGTCGCACCGTGTCGGCCTGGGTCAGCAGCTCCGCCATCATCTGTTCCCGTCCCATGCCGAGCCCGCCGAGGACTCCGCGACGGTCGAACGCATCGACGATGTGGCCCAGATTGGCCGCCCGTTTCCGTCCTGTGAGGCCGCCGCCATAGGGATTGGCGTGGATGCTGAGGGCCTTTGCGAGCTGGAGATAGGTAAACCTGCGGACAGGACGAAGCCGGTTGCCGCTTCCGATCATGGCGCCTTCCATCAGCGAGCCGAAACTTGCGTTCACGCCCGCGTCCACCAACAGCATGCGCACCAAGGTGGTGGGTGGCAGGCGGGTGTCGTCGTCGGTATCCCCGGCCCGACTGACGCGGCCCTTGCTGAAGAGATGATCCACCTCGTAGCCGGCCGGCACCGTCAGGGAGGCGAAGTCGCAGTAGCGCGCGGCAAAGGTGAGGAAGGGCGTCTTGTAGTCGGTCCGGCGCGCGCGGACCCAGAGTTCCGCGAAGCCTTGCCGGCGCACCACAAGTGCCTCGGACTTCTGCCAGCCACCGCCGGAGACGGCTTCGACGGTCGCCTCGTTCGCGGCGGCGACCTGTTCGAGGTCGTTCAGGCTGATCGCCGCGCAAATGCACCAGCGCCAGTCGAGGAAAGACGCAAGGACGGCCTCATCCTGCACGGCCAGATAGTCTTTGAGCGTGTTCGGCATGGCGAGTGGACCGGTGTGCGGAACCCCCTCAAGGTTTGGTGGACCGGATCACACCGCAGCTGTCCTCACAGACCCGCTTGCGGCAGCCGGCAGATCGCACGCGCCAGCGCCTGCGCGCGCGGCACCACCGTATCGACCTCGAGGTACTCCTCCGGCGAGTGCGCCTTGCCGCCGACCGGCCCCACGCCGCAGATCGTCGGCGCGCCGACCGCTGCGGTGAAGCCCGAGTCTGCGCAGCCGCCTGAGAACTCGCCGGCGACCTTCAGCCCCGCATCCGCCGCCGCGCCGACATAGGTCTCGAACAGCGCGGTCGAGGCCGCGGTCGGGTTCACCGGCAGGAACTCGCCCTTGATGGTCAGCGTCGCGCGCGTGCCGGGCACGTTCGCCGTGCGCACGATCTGCTCGATCCTGGCGACGATGTCGTCGCGCTGCGCCGGCTCGACATAGCGGAGATCGATCTCGCCCTCGGCATGCGGGGCGACGGTGTTGACCGACTGGCCGCCGCGCACCAGGCCGACATTCAACGTGATCCCGGCCTTCAGGTCGGTCAGCGCGTGGATCGCGATGATCTTGCGCGCGAGCTCCTCGATCGCGCTGATGCCGGCCTCGAAATTGCCGCCCGAATGCGCCGCCTTGCCCTCGATCGACATCACCATGAACACGCCGCCCTTGCGCGCGGTGACCACGTTGCCGGACGGCCGGCCGGGCTCGCTGTTGAACACCGCACGAGCCATGCGGCCTTCACTCTCGATCGGGCCGCGACCCTCGGGCGAGCCGATCTCCTCGTCGCCGGTGAAGAGGCCGACCATCGGCCCGGGCGCACCGCCGAACTTCTTGAACGCGGCCAGCACGAAGGCGTTCATCACCAGCCCGGCCTTCATGTCGGCCACACCGGGCCCGTAGGCGCGGCCGTTCTCGATCCGGAACGGGCGCTGTGTCGTCTCGCCCTTGGGGAAGACCGTGTCGCGATGGCCCATCAGCACGATGTTCTTCCCCGCGTTGCCGCCCGCCTGGTCGGGGGCGGGCAGCACGGCGCGCAGCACGTCACCCTTGGTCGCGCCGGGGATGGTCTCGACCGCGATGCCTTGGGAGTCGAAGAACGCCTTGATCTGTGCGCCGACCGCATCGACGCCCGGCTTGTCGTAGCTGCCGCTGTCGGTGTTCACGAGGCGTTCGAGCAGGTCGAGCATCGCCTGCTTCTGGGTGGCGAGCCAGTCGGTGATGGCGGTTTCGGGCGAGGCGAGGTTCATGCGGGGCTGCTCCCGGTTGGTTCGGGCGGAGCCTCGGGCGGAGGGGCGGGTTCGTCAACCTGGGGCGGGTGGAAGGAGTAGCGGCGGGCTTCTTCAAGGAACGCTTGCATGTCGCCAACTGTCACTTCACGCTTAACCAGTTTCCAAAATGTGTCTGTTCTATCTAAGAGCAAGTCGTCTCGGAAAGACCTTAGCGCTCTCCAATTTTTTATCGCATATTCTCTGCGACCTTCATGTGGGATGTCCTCCGCCTCGAAGATCGCAGCTTCGGCCACTGCATCGTCTTCCTTTGCCGGAATGATAAAATCAACGAATGATATTCCATCATCCACAAGTGGGTGTGACAATGATGTATGCAGGCATTTCAGAATTTTGGATGATAGGCCACTCTCGCACGCTAGCAAGAAAGCAAACGCGACAAAGGGGCCATGCTCGCTCGGTGTTCCGATGAACTCTCGAAGATCGCCGTTTGAGCGCGCAGCGCGCGCCAGTCGATAAAGATTGATGAAGCGCTTCGCCCCTCTTGGTGTACTGGCCGCGAGCGGCATCAACGCGGCCAGAACCTTCGCCTCGTCTTTGGTAAGCGTGACGCGCTCGGCCGTGGCCGCGCGCGTCTCGATCGGCTCCTCGTCCCCCGGCTGCGGCTGTTCGTCGGGGTCTATACCGAGTTCGGTTTGGAACGCATTCGCTTGGAATGCACCGGATTGGAAAGCTCCTAAAGCGGGACGCTCATCAGCCTTCCCCTGTTCCGCGCCCTCCGGCATCAGCACGCGCGCGAGTCCGGCGAAGGCCGGATCACCCGGCCCCAGCCGGGGCAGCCAGAACGGCACCTGGAAGATCTTCTCCAGATAATCGCTCGGCCCTGCGCCATTCTCGAACAGCTTGCCGTAGTGCGTCTGCAACGCCCCGCGCAGCCAGCGCTCGTCCACCGCGACCACGACGACGAACAGGCGGAACTGCAAGAGCAGCGCGACCGCCTCCAGCACCTTCACCACCTGCTCCTCGCGCAGCCGGTCGAGGTCGTCGATGTAGAGGATGATGCGCTCGATCGTCGGCAGATCAGGGCGCGTGTCCTGCTTCGGATCGGCCTGCGCCGCCATCAGCCGGTCGAGGCGCTCGAAGCTCCGCCGCAGCCGGCCGATCAGGCCGATCTCCTGCTCGTACGCCTTCAGTTCGTCGCTCTCGCTGAGGAAGAAGCGCAGCATCGCGGCCGGCGTGGCGGCGGCGCGGTCCAGGCTCTCGATCCGTGCGACGGCCGCGCGCGTCTCCGCCTCGCGCGCCGCGAGCCGTGCCGAGGCGGCCTCGCGCTCGGCGGCAAGCCGTTCGCGCTCGGCGCGCAGATCGGCTTCGGCCTTCGCCTCGGCCTCGGCCGCGTCGAGGATCGGCGCGAGCGCGGCCACTGCCCTCGCTGCGTGCGCGCCGAGCGGTGCGGCAAACGCGACCAGCCCTGCCAGTGTCGCAACGACCGACGGCAACAGCCATGACGTCGCGACCACCGCGCCGGCCGCCGCGGCGACCGACAGCACCGCCATCCGTCCCGCGCGCGGGCGCATCAGCGCCACCAGCCGACGCCCCACCGCCAAGGTCCCGGACCCCGCCGCACGCAGCTTCGCCGCCTCGGTCGCCAGCGCCGTCGCCGTCGCCGC
Source organism: uncultured Elioraea sp. (assembly GCA_964533585.1). GTDB lineage: Bacteria > Pseudomonadota > Alphaproteobacteria > Acetobacterales > Acetobacteraceae > Elioraea. The sequence goes on along the minus strand of CAZHMM010000034.1, from coordinate 16,371 downwards.
TTCGGTCGGTCCGATCACACCGAGCGCGCGCAGCGTCTCCGTCACCTGCTCGCTGCGTGCGGCGAGCACCTCCGTCGCGCCTCCGGCCACGCCGTTCTGGGCTTGCTTGTCGAGCCGCTTGTCGAGCGCGGCGATCTGACGGTCCAGCGCCGCGATCGCGTGCCGCGCATCCTCTGCCGCGCGCTTCGCCGTCTCGAGCGATGCCTTGGCGAGTTCCGCCCGACCGGTGATCTCGGCCAGCAGCGCATCAGCGCGGCCTGTCTCCTTCTTCTCGATCTGCGTCACCTCGTCGCGCAGGCCGCCGAAGATCTCGACTGCGAGCGAGGCCCAGAGATTCGCGTCCGAGAACGACCACGCGTTGAACCGGATCTGTGCGACCTTCGTCACGAACGGCGTGTTCGCCTCGCCGCTCCAGTCGCGGCCGATCCGCTCGACCTCGCTGTGCATCATCGCCATGAACGTGGATTTGCCGCTGCCCCAGTCCCCGAACAGGCCGATCGCGAGCGGCGGCGCGTTGTCCTTCAGGCAGGCGAGCTCGGCCAAACGTCGCGCGTCGCCGCGCCGGTTCAGCGCATCGTCGGTCTGTGGCGCGTCGGGGGTGAAGGCGGCCGCGGCCAGCACGGTCCCGCCCAGGATCGCGCGCCAGGCGCCGAGATCCTCCGAGGCTTCGGGGTTCGCCTCCATCGCCGCGAGCACTGGCGCGCGCAGCACCTGCGGATCGATCCCCCAGTCGCGCTGCCAGATGCGGCGCAGCGCGGCGGCGAGCAGCGGCGCCTCGGGCGGGGCGATCAGCGCGACCAGCAGATGCCGCGCGTCGATCCGCTCGCGCGCAACCGTGCGCTCGGCCAGCCGGCGCGCCACGGCCAGCGCATCCGCCGCACGAGGCGACAGCGCGACCCCGACCCCGGTCGGCGTGCCATACTCCAGGCTCGGCACACGGTTGCGCGCGAT
>CAZHMM010000034.1:0-15320 GCA_964533585.1 uncultured Elioraea sp. | reverse complement strand
GCCGGCCCGGCCGTAGGGTCCCCGCACGTTCCGACGCCGCCCCGGCCTCCAGCCGATGCGCCCGCGGGGCGGACATACAACCGAAACGTGCGCCGGCGCATAGAACACGCGCCTGGCCGAACAGGAGACCATGACCAATGAACGCAACGACCCAGGCCGTTGAGGCGCCCGCCAAGAAGACGCCCGTGCCGATGAACGGCGTCAACACCCCCGTGCTGCTGTCGACCATCTTCGACGTCGTCGCCGGCCAGCCCCAGCTCGCCAAGTTCACCTTCCGCGCCAACGGCACGTGGCTCACGGGCACGCATATGCGCAGCACCATGTCGGGCTTCTTCGGCGCCGGCGGCGAGCACCAGCACAAGACCGCCTTCACCGCCGATGCTGACCACCCGGCCATCCTGGTGGGCGAGGACAACGGCCCGACGCCGGTCGAGTACCTTCTGCACGCGCTCGCGGCCTGCCTCACCGCCGGCATCGCCAATATCGCTTCGGCGCGCGGCGTGAAGCTCACCTCGGTCGAGTCCACGGTCGAGGGCGACATCGACCTGCTGGGGATCTTCGGGCTGTCGGACGAGGTGCGCAACGGCTACCAGGCGCTTCGCGTGAGCATCGACATCAAGGGCGACGCGCCGGCCGAGAAGCTGGCCGAGATCGTCGCGCAGTCGAAGGCCCGATCGGCCGTGTTCGACGTGCTGACCAACGGCGTTCCCGTCGAGATCTCGGTGAAGGCGTGACGACGAGGGCCGGCGGCTGCTGCCGCCGGCCGGTCTCCGCCTGGGAGGATGCGATGCGCCTCATCGACGTGATCGTCATCGGTGGCGGCCAGGCTGGGCTCGCGATGAGCCGTGCGCTGACCGCGCGCGGCATCGACCACGTCGTGTTCGAGCGCGGCCGTGTCGCCGAGCGCTGGCGGACGAGCTGGAACTCGCTGCGGTTGCTGACGCCCACGCGGCTGAATGTGCTGCCGGGTGCACCCGCTCCCGCCGGCGATCCGGACGGGTTCATGACCACCGCCGAACTGATCGCTCACCTTGAGACCTATGCCCGCGCGATCGCTGCACCGGTCCAGTCCGGCACATCCGTGCTGAGCGTGCAGCCCTTCGGTTCGCGCTACCGGGTTGTCACGGATCGGGGCGCGTGGCTCGCCGGCGCCGTCGTCATCGCGACCGGCCATTGCGAGCAGGCGTTCGTGCCACCGATGGCCGAGCGGCTCTCGCCGACGATCCGCCAGACCACCGCGAGCACCTACCGCAACCCCGCCGAGCTGCCCGAAGGCGGCGTGCTGGTGGTCGGCGCGTCCGCCTCCGGCGCGCAGCTCGCCGAGGAGATCCATCGTTCCGGCCGGCCAGTGACACTCGCGGTCGGTCGGCACTCGCGCCTGCCGCGGCGCTATCGCGGCGCCGACATCATGCTGTGGATGGACCGCGCCGGCATGCTGAGCGAGACGGCGATCGCCTCGCCGAGCCTCGAACGCGCACGCACCCAGCCGTCGCTGCAACTGGTCGGCTCGCCCGAGCATCGCACGCTCGATCTGGGCGTGCTGCGCGACCTCGGCGTGCGCATGGTGGGGCGGCTGCTCGACATCGACGGCACGACACTCACGCTCTGCGATGATCTCGCACGCACCACCACCGGTGCGCAGGCAACGCTCGAGCGGCTGCTCGCGCGCATCGACCCGATCGCAGACGCGCATGGCGCGCCGGTCGAGCCCTGGCCCGCGCGCTGCTCGGTGCGCCCCAGGACGGGCCCCTCCATGTCTTCGCCGGACGGCGCGGCTTCCTGCGCCAGGCGTACGGTCCGGGCTGGGCGCTGGTCGGTGATGCCGGCTACTTCAAGGATCCGGTCACCGCACATGGGATCACGGACACGCTGCGTGACGCCGAACTGCTGGCCGATGCCGCTGTCGAGGGCACGCGCAGCGCATTCGCGCGTTACCAGGCGACGCGCGACGCGCTATCGCGCCCGCTGCTCGACGTGACGGACGCGATCGCCGCCTATGACTGGGATCTCGATCGGGCGAAGTCGTTGCACAAGACGCTGAACCAGGCGATGAAGCGCGAGGTCGAGTATCTGCTCGCGCGCGACGCCGGGCAGGCGGCAACGCAGCCGGCAGCGTGATGGCGGACCCATGGGCCGGCACGCTGAAGGGGCGTCCCGCAGCTGGCGCGGTGGCCGAGCGCAGCCGCACGACCTCCATGCGCGATGTCGAGATGTTCTCGGCGATGACCGGCGACATGAACCCGCTGCACTACGATGCCGCACTCGCCGAACGCTCGCCCTTCGGCGGGCTGATCGTGCAGGGCGGCGTCACCTCTGGGCTGCTGAACGCAGTCGTGGCAGAGGACCTGCCCGGCCCCGGGGACGGTCTTCCTCGGCGTGGAGTGGCGCTTCGTCAAGGCCGTGCTGGTCGGCGAGACGATCAGCGCTCGCGTGGAGGTGACAGCCGTGCGTGACGACAAGCCGATCTGCACCGTCGCGACCTCGGTGCGCAACGGCAAGGGCGAGGTATGCCTGACCGGGACGGCCGTCACCTACACGATCCCGCTGCGCTGACCAGCGTCCGCGCCCCGCTCGACATTCCCGCCCTCCTGGCCGAGGCTGCGGCGGAACCGATCGAGGAGAGGGAGCGCGATGCGCCAGAAAGTGATGATCACCTGCGCGGTCACGGGCGGGGCGGACACGGCGCCGAAGTATCCGAACGTGCCGGTGACGCCCGAGCAGATCGCGCGCGCGGCGATCGATGCGTGCGCGGCCGGGGCAGCGATCGCGCATATCCACGTGCGCAACCCCGAGACCGGCAAGCCGAGCGGCGAACTTGCGCTCTACCGCGAGGTGGTGGAGCGCATCCGCGATTCGGGCTCGCCGGTGATCATCAACCTGACCACCGGCTTCGGCGGCCGCTTCGTGCCGGGCGCGCCCGATCCGCGCACGCCGGGGCCTGGCACCACGCTGCGCTCGCCGGAGGAACGCGTCGCGCATGTCCTCGCGCTGAAGCCCGAGATCTGCACACTCGACGTCGCGACCATGGCGTTCGGCGAGACCGCGTTCCTGAACCTGCCGATGCATCTGCGCCCGATGGCGCAGGCGATCCGCGAGGCCGGCACCAAGCCGGAGCTCGAATGTTTCGATCTCGGCCATGCGCGGCTGGCGCTCCGGCTGGTCGAGGAGGGGCTGATCGATGCGCCGCCGCTGTTCCAGCTCTGCCTCGGCATCGCCTGGGGCGCGCCGGCGACCACGGAAGCGATGGCAGCCCTCGCGGCGATGCTTCCGAAAGAGGCCAATTGGGCGGCATTCGGCATCAGCCGGATGCAGATGCCGATGGTGGCGCAGACGGTGCTGCTTGGCGGGCACGTGCGCGTCGGGATTGAGGACAATCTCTACATCGAGAAGGGCCAACTCGCGCGCGACAACGCCCAGCTGGTCGAACGCGCGGTGCAGATCATCCGGCTGATGGGTGTGGAGCCGATGACGCCGGACGAGGCGCGCGCGATGCTGAAGCTGCGCGGCGCGGGGTAGCCGCTCAGACCTGGCTGAGCACGGCCGGGGCGAGGGCCGCGTCCTTGGCCGACGGATGCGCGGGGTTGCGGTAGCGCAGCTCGCCGCCCCGCGCAGCCAGCGGCTCAGGCTGGCCGAGCAGCTCGAAGCGGCTGGCGCAGGTGACCGCGATCACCGGCTTGGCCTCGGGCGCGGTGAGGAAGTTGCGTGTCGCGCCCTCGATCTCCAGCCGCTCGCGCAGGGTGCGCCATTCGGTCGGATCGGTGTCCTCGACGAACACTGCAAGGATGCCGGGCCGGGTACCGGACAGCCGCGCCGGCAGCGCGGCCAAGTGGCGCTGCAGCACCGCGGCAACCTCGTTCGGGCGGCCGGCGCGTGCGGCCATGACGAACATGGAGCTCTCGGCTGCGGCGACGGCGAAATGCGCCTCCTCGCCGAACTGGGCGCGCAGCCGCGCGGTGAGCGCCGCCTGCCCGGCCTGGGCCTGGGCGATCAGCAGCGGATCGAGCCGCAGCACCGCGGTTTCGCTGTGGTCAGATTTCCGCTCACCCTCGAGCAGGGCGGCGATGCGTGCCTGCACCGCGGCGAGGTTGCGCGTGGAGTCGAGCCCCTCGGGCAGTGTCATTTTGAGCAGGTAGCGTCCGGGATGGGCGGCAAGCCAGGCTTGCAGCTCCGGATTGATCCGATCCACCAGCGCGAACCAGTCGCCGCGGTGCACCCAACGCCCCTCGTCGGCCGAGACGACGGCGCAGGCGATTTCGGCGCCGCGCCCGTCGCGCTCGATCCGCAGGTCATAGGGCGCCTCCTCCTCCAGCCCGGAGAAGTGGACGGTGAAGCCGCGCGCCCGATTCCGCTCAGCCGTGCGGATCAGATGAAATGCCGGCACGAGCGTGGCGCTGCCTTCGAGAGCGGCCGCGATGAGCGCATTCAGCCGATGCCGTGCCGCCGACGAGAGCGAGTCGTGCACCGAGAGGGTGTGCGCAATCAGGCTCGCAATGGCGCGCTCAGCGCCGGTCGGGCGTGGCACCGCGCCGCGCGCCAGGCGCGCGACCGCGAGCTCGATCGCATGCCGGTCGCGCACCACGCGCCCGGCGATGCGCTGGGAGCCGATCGCTGCCTCGATCGCCTCGATACGGCTGTTCCAGCGAGCCTGCCCGATCAGGTCGATGAACCGACGCGCGACGCCGCGCATCGCTGTGGGCGAGGCCAAGTCACGCTCATCCGCTCCGCTCATCTCAACCCCGATTTCTTGTTCGGACGCAATGTCGCGCGGGTGCCAGACTTATCGACAGTCAAAGCGACGTGACGCCAGGCTGCGCCGCAATCCGCATCGCATTCTGCAACGCGCGGGTGTCAGGGCCGCGGCAGGATCGTCGTGTCCGGTGCGTCAGGGGTCTGCGCGCGCCGGCGCAGCAGCTGGTCGGCGAGCACGCAGGCCATCATCGCCTCGCCCACCGGCACGGCGCGGATGCCGACACAGGGGTCGTGCCTGCCGCGCGTGGTCACCTCGATCTCGTTGCCGTGCAGATCGACCGCCGGCACCGGCGCGAGAATGGAGCTCGTCGGCTTGACGGCGAAGCGGACCACGATCGGCTGGCCGGTGCTGATGCCGCCGAGAATGCCGCCGGCGTTGTTCGAGCCGAAGACGACGTGCCGCCGTCCGTCCGGGCCGGCCTCCATCCTGAACGCATCGGCGTTGTCCTCGCCCGAGAGTGCGGCGGCGGCGAAGCCCGCGCCGATCTCGACCGCCTTCACCGCGTTGATGCCCATCATCGCGCTGGCGAGTTCGGCGTCGAGCTTGCCATAGACGGGCTCGCCGAGGCCGGGCGGCGCGCCTTCGGCCACCACCTCGATCACCGCGCCGACCGAGGAGCCGCGCTTGCGCACCTCCATCAGGTGGCCCTCCCAGGCCTGCGCCGCCTGTCGGTCGGGGCAGAAGAACGGGTTGTCGTCCACTGCCGACCAGTCCCACTGCGCGCGGTCGATCGTCCACGGCCCCATCTGCACCAGCGCGCCGCGGATCGTCACCGCCTCGCCGAGCACCTTGCGCGCGATCGCGCCGGCGGCGACCCGCAGCGCCGTTTCGCGCGCCGAGGCCCGGCCGCCGCCGCGATAGTCGCGGATGCCGTATTTGAGCCAGTAGGTGAGGTCGGCGTGGCCGGGCCGGAACCGGTCCTTGATCTCGCCGTAGTCCTTCGAGCGCTGATCGACATTGTCGATCAGCAGCGCGATCGGGTGGCCGGTGGTCCGCCCCTCGAACACGCCCGACAGGATGCGCACCTGATCCGGCTCCTGACGCTGCGTGGTGAACTTCGACTGCCCGGGCCGGCGGCGATCAAGCCAGGGCTGGATGTCAGCCTCGCTGAGAGGAAGGCGCGGTGGGCAGCCATCGACCACGCAGCCGATCGCCGGGCCATGGCTCTCGCCGAAGGTGGTGAAGCGGAACAGCCGGCCGAAGGTATTGCAGGACATCGTGTGCCTCGTCGGGCGCGCAGGACAGGAGCGTCGGGGGTGGCGTGTCGGGCGACGCGGCCGTTATGGCCACTGCCGGCGAGGAACGGCAAGCCGCCCGGCCGGCCTCCTGGACGGGGCCGGCCCGCCGGCGTGGCCGGGCGGGGCCCAAGGCTGCGGGTCGGCCGCATTCTTGCCGCATCGCGGCAAACGGGGTAGGGGAACCCCGCCGTCCGGCCCGGCTCCTGCCGCTCCCCGGGCGTCTCGTCGTACCTGCCCGTCCCAACCCGGAGTGTCTGCATGGCCCGCAACAAGATCGCGCTGATCGGCGCCGGCAATATCGGCGGCACGCTCGCCCACCTGATCGGGCTCAAGGAACTGGGCGACGTCGTGCTGTTCGACGTGTTCGGCGGGGTCGCCGCCGGCAAGGCGCTCGACATCATGCAGTCCGGACCCGTCGATGGGTTCGACGCCATGATGACCGGCGGGTCGGACTACGCGGCGATCAAGGGCGCGGATGTGGTGATCATCACGGCGGGCTTCCCGCGCATGCCGGGAATGAGCCGCGACGATCTCGTCTCGAAGAACGCAGGCGTGATCGCGCAGGTGGCCGAGGGCGTGAAGACCCACTGCCCGGACGCCTTCGTGATCGTCATCACCAACCCCCTCGATGCGATGGTCTGGGTGTTCAAGGAGAAGTCGGGCCTGCCGGCGCACAAGGTGGTCGGCATGGCGGGCGTGCTCGACTCCGCGCGGTTCCGCCTGTTCCTCGCGCACGAGTTCAACGTCTCGGTCGAGGACGTCACCGCGTTCGTGCTCGGCGGCCACGGCGACACCATGGTGCCGCTGACGCGCTACTCGACCGTCGCCGGCATCCCGGTGCCCGATCTCGTGGCGATGGGCTGGACCACGCAGGAGAAGGTGGACGCGATCGTCACGCGGACCGCCAACGGCGGCGGCGAGATCGTCAAGCTGCTCGAGAAGGGCTCGGCGTTCTATGCGCCTGCGGCCTCGGCGATCGCGATGGCCGAGAGCTACCTCAAGGACAAGAAGCGCGTGCTGCCCTGCGCGGCGTGGCTGACCGGCCAGTATGGCGTGACGGATCTCTATGTCGGCGTGCCGGTGGTGATCGGTGCTGCGGGGGTCGAGCGGATCGTCGAGATCGCGCTGAACGACGCCGAGAAGGCCGCGTTCGCGAAGTCCTGCGGCGCAGTGCGCGAGCTGATCGAGGCGTCGAAGAAGCTGGTCGGCTGACGGTCCTGGGCCGGAGCGCTCCGGCCCTTTCCCTATCCGCTCAAGCGGAGATCGCAGAATGAACATCCATGAATACCAGGCGAAGGAACTGCTCGCGAAATACGGCGTGGCGGTGCTGAAGGGCGGTGTGGCCTGGACACCGGACGAGGCGGCGAAGGTCGCGGTGTCCCTGCCTGGCCCGATCTACGTCGTCAAGGCGCAGATCCATGCTGGCGGCCGCGGCAAGGGAAGGTTCGAGGGCGACGCCTCGGGCAAGGGCGGCGTGCGGATCGCCAAGAGCGCGGATGAGGCCGCCGCGCAGGCCGCGGCGATGATCGGCAAGGTGCTCGTCACCGCGCAGACCGGCGGCGCCGGCAAGAAGGTGCAGCGCGTCTATGTCGAGGACGGCTGCGACATCGCGCGCGAGCTCTATCTCGGGATGCTGATCGACCGCGGCACCGGCCGCGTCGTGGTGATGGCCTCGACCGAAGGGGGCGTCGAGATCGAGGAGGTCGCCGCCTCGCATCCCGAGAAGATCCTGCGCGCGATCGTCGATCCTGTCGTCGGCTTGCAGCCGTTCCAGGGCCGCCAGCTCGCCTTCGGGCTCGGGCTCACCGGCAAGCAGGTGGGCAGCTTCGTGACGTTCGTGAGCGCGATGTACCGCGCCTTCAGCGAGCTCGATTGCGGCATCGTCGAGATCAACCCGCTGGTCGTCACCAAGGCGGGCGACGTCGTGGCACTCGATGCCAAGGTGAACTTCGACGACTCCGCGCTGTTCCGTCATCCGGACGTCGCCGCCCTGCGCGACGAGACGGAGATGGACCCCAAGGAGCTCGAGGCCGGCAAGCACGACCTCAACTACGTCGCCCTCGACGGCAATATCGGCTGCATGGTCAACGGCGCCGGCCTCGCCATGGCGACCATGGACATCATCAAGCTCTATGGCGGCGAGCCGGCGAACTTCCTCGATGTCGGCGGCGGTGCGACCAAGGAGCGCGTCTCGGCGGCGTTCAAGATCATCCTCTCCGACCCGAAGGTGGAAGGGATTCTCGTCAACATCTTCGGCGGCATCATGCGCTGCGACGTGATCGCCGAGGGCGTGGTCGCCGCGGCGCGCGAGGTGTCGCTCAACGTGCCGCTGGTGGTGCGGCTCGAAGGCACGAACGTGGAACTCGGCAAGAAGATCCTCGGTGCTTCCGGACTGCCGATCGTCTCCGCCGACAACCTGGCGGATGCGGCCGAGAAGATCGTGCGCGAAGTGAAGAAGGCGGCCTGACCCATGGCGATCCTGGTCAACGGCGACACCAAGGTCATCACCCAGGGCTTCACCGGCGCCCAGGGCACGTTCCACTCCGAGCAGGCGATCGCCTACGGCACCAAGGTGGTCGGGGGCGTGACGCCGGGGAAGGGCGGGACGACACATCTCGACCTGCCGGTGTTCGACACGGTCGCAGAGGCGGTGGCGAAGACGGGTGCCACGGCATCCGCGATCTATGTGCCGCCGCCCTTTGCGGCCGATGCGATCTTGGAGGCGATCGACGCCGAGGTTCCGCTGATCGTCTGCATCACCGAGGGCATCCCCGTGCTCGACATGGTGCGGGTGAAGCGCGTGCTCGACGGTTCACGCTCGCGCCTCGTCGGGCCGAACTGCCCGGGCGTGATCACGCCGGATGCGTGCAAGATCGGCATCATGCCCGGCCACATCCATCGCCGTGGCAAGGTCGGCATCGTCTCGCGTTCGGGGACGCTCACCTACGAGGCGGTGGCGCAAACCACCGCCGCGGGGCTCGGCCAGTCGAGCTGTGTGGGCATCGGCGGCGATCCGGTGAAGGGGCTCGATTTCGTCGATGTGCTGGAGATGTTCCTCGCCGATCCGGAGACCGAGGCGATCATCATGATCGGCGAGATCGGCGGGCAGAGCGAGGTGGACGGCGCCGAGCTGATCAAGCGCGCGAAGACGAAGAAGCCGGTGGTCGGGTTCATCGCCGGCGCGACCGCGCCGCCAGGGCGGCGCATGGGTCATGCGGGCGCGGTGATCTCCGGCGGCAAGGACACGGCGGCGTTCAAGATGGACGCCATGAAAAGTGCGGGCATCCACGTCGCCGACAGTCCCGCGGCGCTCGGCAGCACGATGGTGAAGGCGTTGAAGGGATAGGGTTTGTTGTGTTGGAGGGAAGGGCCATTGGCCCTTCCCTCCAAACCACCCATCCCGCCTCACGCGGCCTTGAGGCGTGCCGCGTACGCCTTGCGGAACTTCGCCACCTTCGGCGCGATCACCGCACGGCAATAGCCGGCGAACGGGTTCCGCTCGAAATAGCGCTGGTGGTACTCCTCCGCCGGCCAGAACGTCTCCAGCTGCACCACCTCCGTCACGATCGGCGCATCCCAAATGCGCGCCCTGCCGATCTCCTCGATCACCGCGCGCGCCACGCGCGCCTGCTCGTCGTCATGCGTCAGGATGATCGAGCGGTACTGCGGGCCGACATCCGCGCCCTGCCGGTCCCGGGTCGTCGGATCGTGGATCGTCAGGAACAGCCCGACCAGATCGGCATAGCTCACCGCCGCCGGATCGAACGTCACCTGCACCACCTCGGCATGGCCGGTCGCCTTGCCGCAGACCTGCTCGTAGCTCGGGTTTGACACATGACCACCAGCATAGCCGCACATCACGTCCGTCACCCCCTTGAGGTCCCGGAACAGCGGTTCGAGGCACCAGAAGCAGCCGCCGCCAAGCGTGGCACGGGCGAGATCGGTCATCGCGGGTCTCCTTCCGTCACGTCCCTGACATGGGGCGAAGCGGGGTTCGCCGGAAGCCCCCCGGCGGTTACCCTTGGGCCGACCGACCAAGGGAGACGCAGCATGCCCGAATTCGTCGATCTCAGCCGTGAGATCTTCCATCGGACGCAGACGCACCCGAGCCACCCGCCGGTGGTGATGACGGTTTGGAACGACCACAGCGAGAAGAAGGTCGCGGGCAACACGACCTTCACCAGCAAGGCGCTGTCCATCGCGATGTCCGACCACGCCGGCACGCATGTCGATGCGCCGGTGCATTTCGACCCCAGGCCCGGTGCGCTCTCGATCGACCAGGTGCCGCTGGAGAAATTCTACACCGAGGCGATCTGCCTCGACCTCAGCCACGTGCCGCTCAAGCACGCGATCACCGTCGCCGAGATGGAAGCCGCGCTGGCCGCCTCCGGTGAACAGATCAGACCGGGCGACACGGTGCTGATCTGGATGGCGACCAACGAGCGGCTGCTCGGCAAGCCCGGCTATCTGCACGACTTCCCGGGGCTCTCGCTCGCGGCCGTGCACTGGCTCGCGGATCGGGGCATCGGCATGTTCGGCGTCGAGGCGATCAGCCCCGCCCCCGAAGGCGAGCCGAACTTCCAGGCGCACATGGCCTGCGCCGAACGCGGGATCACCCACATCGAGTGCCTCGCGAACCTCGACAAGCTGGTCGGCCGCGGGCGGTTCCGCTTCATCGGATTCCCGCTGCGGATTCGCGGCGGCACTGCGAGCCCGATCCGCGCCGTGGCAATGTTCGCGTAGCGCCGGGCTATTCGGTCTGGATACGCGCGCGAGCCACCAGTTCAGCGAGCGACGTGACCGAGTAGTCCGGCACGGCATGCGCCTCCGGAGTCGCGCCGTGGCCCGTGCGGCGCGAGCGGCGATTGACCCAGCAGCACGGGATGCCGAGCTCGCGGCAGGGCACGATGTCATGGAACATCGACTGCGCGACATGCAGCACCTCGTGCTTGCCGATGCCGCGTTCGGCGAGGATCGCGAGCATCCGGTCGAAATGCGCCCGCGCTGGCTTGTAGGAGCGGATGGCCTCCGCCGTGACCGCGAAGTCGGGCGCGGTGCCGATCGCCGCGATCGACCGGGCGAGCGAGGCGTCATCCACGTTCGAGACGATGCCGAGGACGAACCGCCCATGGAACATCGCCATCGCCGCCGGCGTGTCGGGGAAGGGCGGCCAGTCGCCGACCGAGGCACCGAATGCGCGCGCCGCCTGAGCGTCCGGCGCGAGGTCGAGCCGTGCGCAGAGGTCGGTGAAGCACCGCTCCAGGATCACCGGATAGCGCGCACCCGGATCCTCCTGCTGGCGATGCGTCTCGACCTCGGAGAACGCCTCGAGGATCCGCGTCGGCTCGCGTGATGCGCCGCGGGCCGTGAGCCAAGGCTCGATGAAGGCGAGAATGCCGCGTTCCCAGTCGATCAGGGTGCCGTAGCAGTCGAAGGTCAGCGCGCGGTAGTGGTGCAGATCGAGCATGGCAGGGCTCCTGAGGGCGGAACGCAGCATGTCGTGCGATGCGCTCCAGGCAACAGGTTTCTGTGGGCTGACGGCCGATCATGGCACGAATGCCTCGGTCCTGTCCGATCCGCCCCTGCGCCGCTGCCGCCGGCTGGCCTATGCCGCCGCGCGACAGGCGACAGGAGCGAGAGATGACCGCGATCCCCAATCCGTTCGATACGATCGATCAGACCAAGGCCGAGTCCTTCGCCGGCCGCGTCGCCGGGATGCTCGATGCCGGGGCCGTGGCCGTGATGACCTCGATCGGCCACCGGCTCGGGCTGTTCGACACGATGGCGCGGCTGCCGGCGTCGAGCAGCGCCGGGATCGCCGAGGCGGCCGGCCTCGCCGAGCGTTACGTGCGCGAGTGGCTTGCCGTGATGGTGATGGGCGATATCGTCCTCTACGATTCCGAGGCGCGAACCTATCGGCTGCCGGCCGAGCACGCGGCCTCGCTGACGCACGGTGCGCCGCTCGGCAATCTCGCGGTCTATGCGCAGCACGTCGCGCTGATGGGCAGTGTGCAGGAGCGGGTGCTCCGCTGCTTCCGCACGGGCGAGGGCACCGCCTACGCCGATTATCCGTGCTTCCATTGCATGATGGCCGAGGACAGCGGCCAGACCGTGGTCGAGCACCTGGTGGAGCGCATCCTGCCGGTGGTGCCGGGGCTGGTCGAGCGGCTGACGCAGGGCATCGACGTGCTGGATGCCGGCTGTGGGCGCGGACTGGCCCTGGTGGAACTCGCGACGCGGTTTCCGCGCAGCCGCTTCGTCGGCTACGACCTCGAGGCTGGGGCGATCGCGCATGCGGCCGAACTGGCCCGCGCGGCGGGGCTGAGCAACGTGCGGTTCGAGGCGCGCGACCTCACCGGCTTCGACGAGGTCGCGTGCTATGACCTGGTGTGCAGCTTCGATGCCGTGCACGACATGAAGGACCCGGCCGGGCTCGTGCGCTCGCTCCGGCGGGCGCTGAAGCCGGGTGGCGTCTATTTGATGCAGGACATCGGCGGCTCGGTCCGGCTGGAGAACAACCGCGACTTTCCCTTCGCGGCATTCCTCTACGCGATCTCGACCTGCCACTGCACGCCCGTGTCGATCGGCCAGGGTGGTGCCGGGCTCGGCACGATGTGGGGGTGGGAGACCGCAGAGGCGCTGTTGAACGAGAGCGGCTTCGCCTCGGCCGAGCGCCATGTGCTGCCGCACGATCCGATGAATGTATGGTTCGTGTCCCGTGCCTGATCCGGGATGGGTGGCGGGGCGGGAACCGCGGCGCCTCGCACGCGTTGGTCCTTTCCGTGACCGCGTTGCTGATCGTCAACGAACGCTCGGGGCTGATGCTCGAGAGGACTCTCACGGGCGACGATCTCGCGCGCCTGCTGGGTGGGGCGGGGCTTGCCTGCACGGTCGCGACGATCGACGGGACCCGCACGGTCGCGGCGCTGATCGAGGCGGCGCTGCTGGACGGCGCCGACACGGTGATCGTCGCGGGCGGCGACGGCACCGTGCGTGGCGCCGCCGAGGCGCCGGGACAGGTGTTCTCGCGCCCCAGGCTGGATGACGGGGTGCTTGGCCTGCATCTGGTACGGCGGACCGGGCCGATGGCCGTGGCGCGGATGCTTGCACGGATGCTGCTCGGGCGCTGGCGCGACGATCCGGACATCACGGCGGCACATCGCGCGCTGGCAGATGCGCACCCTGTCCGAGCGGTTCGCGCGCATGGCACCGGCGCGGCTGCGCGTGGTGGTCGCGCATCATCCGTTCCTCGGCCTCGAGGAAGGTCCGGTGGCACCGCTGGTCGGGCGTGCCGATGCCGGGCTCGCGGCCTTTGTGTCCGCCGGCGTCAGCGTCGTGCTGACGGGCCACCTGCACCGCTCGGCGATGCGGCGCCACGGCGAGGACGGACCGTTGGTGGTGCAGGCGGCGACCGGCACCTCAACCCGCCTCCGCAATGAGGCGAACGCCTTCAACCTCGTCATCTGCGACGGCGGCGCCGTCTCGGTGCAGGTCTGCCGCCTCGGCGCCGACGGCCGGTTCGAGCTGCGGTCTCGGGAGGGGCAGCGGCGGGATCACCGTCATCCCCTCCGATCTTGCTCGGCGGATCAGGATCGCGCGTAACGGACCGACTTCACCCGCCCACCATGGACGATGAGGCCGGCGATCGCGCCGTCGGCGTTGCGGTCGATGCGGACGTCGAGCCAGCTCCGCGCGATGGTGGCCGGGATGTGCACGCGCACATCCTCGGCCGTGATCGGCTCCACCGGCCAGGTCGGGCCACGCACAACCGGGCCGTGCGATTGCACGTTCATGCCATCGGCTCCCCGCGTGATGGTCCAGCGTGCGCCCATCTCCTCGCTGATGTAGGTCCCGGGAAGGTCGTCCGGCAGTGCGGCGCCGGGTGCGACGCGTTGCCAGAGCCCGATCACGCCGGCATCAAGGTCGACCTCCACCGCATCAGGCCCCGCGTCGCGGACGGTGATCGGAACGCCGCTGCGCGGGACGCCGAGACGTCCATCCTCGGTTGCCTCGGCCGTGGCGGGGAGACCGTTCGTCGTGAAGGTCACCGTGCCGTCGTTGGCGACATCGATGTCGAGGGTCGCGCCGGTCTCGGGATCCATATAGCGACCGGCAAGCCCCGTCAGCTGGTCCCGCGGGGGCAGCGTCGGCGCCGCGACGGCGCCGTGCCGGTCGAGCAGGATATCCAGCACGCGATGGGCCAGCAGGCTCGGATCGATCCCGGCATGATTCGCGATCACGATCACCGCCGTGTCCAGGCCCGGCGCACGCAGGAACTCGGTGCGATAGCCCGGCCACAGTCCGCCGTGGCTGACGGTCGCCACACCCCGGTAGCTGCGCAGGCGCAGTCCTCGCGCATAGTGGTTGTGCGTGCCGTTGCGGAATGGCGTCGCGCGTTCGAGCGCGGCGAGGACAGCGGGGCTCGGCACGCGGGCCGCGCGGGCGTTCACTGCCCAGATCGCGAGATCGACCACCGATGACACGAGCCCACCCTCGCCGCCGAGCGGGAAGGCGTGGGCGGCACGGACAAAGCCGCCGTCCTGCACGGCATAGCCGGTGGCGAGGTTCTGCACCGGCGTCTGCACGTTTGGCGTGTGCCGGGTCGCCGTCATGCCGAGCGGGGCGAAGAGCTCGCGTTCGAGCACGGCGGCGAGCGGCGCGCCGGCAAGCGGCTCGACGATCAGGCCGAGCAGCAGGAAGTTGCTGTTGCTGTAGAGGTAGCGGGTGCCGGGCTCGAAGTTGAGCATGCGCTGGCGGCGGATGCCGTCGAGCAGATCGGCCGATGTCACCGGCGTGCCGAGATCAGCGCCGCCGTGGCGCAAGATCTCCAGCATGTCGCGGATGCCGCTGGTGTTGTGCATCAGCTGCGCGACCGTGACCGCGTCGTAGGCCGCCGGCAGGTCGGGCAGCAGGCTGCGCGCTGGCGCCTCGATGTCGAGCAGGCCGCGTTCGGCGAGCAGCAGCACGGCGGCGCAGGTGAACTGCTTGCTGACCGAGGCGATGCGGAAGCAGGTATCGGGCCCGATCGGCACACCGTGTTCCAGGCTCGCTTGCCCAGCATGGCGATGGGCGATCAGGGCGTCGCCCTGGACCACCCCGACGGTGACGCCGGGCGTGGCGTCGCCGCGCCATGGCGCGATCAGGTGGTCGATGCGGTTCGTGAGGGTACGGCGATCGAGGTCGAGTTCCATTGGATCAGCGAACAGAAGAATGCGGGGGGCCGCAAGGCCCCCCGATGCGGGCTTCGCCCCCATCGGCAGGTCAACGAGGCGCGCAGCGCACTTCGGTAGCGGAGGGGGGTCTGGGGGGACCACCGTGGTCCCCCAGTGTTT
>CAZHMM010000033.1:0-28343 GCA_964533585.1 uncultured Elioraea sp. | reverse complement strand
CGCCGTGCGCGGCGGCTCGGGCACAGGCCCGGGCGGCGGCTCGGCGGGCTGCGCCGGCGCGGCCGCGTCGATCTCGGCCGCGAGACCGCCACGGGAGAGCACGCCGTGGAGACCGTCCGTCTCCGGCCTGACCGGACTTTCGCCCCGGTCCGCTCCGCCTACGTCCGCTCCGGGGAGCGCCATCGTCACGCTGATCCCGGCGCGCAGCATGGGCGCGGGCGGCAGCTTGGCCGGCTCGTTTCCGCCCATGGCCAGCGCCAGTTCGGCCGCGAAGTCCACTCCCTCCGCCTCGCCATGCCCGAACAGGGCCGACGCGGCGCCGTCGGTCGGCGTCGCGGGCAGGGCAGGAGCAGGAGCGATCGTGATCATGCGCCGGCCGTCGCAAGTGCCGGGCCAAGTCGTCCGGCTGGCGCGGATGGCCGCTGGGCGCGGTGGTAGCGGGTTCCCATCCGACGGCGCCCCGGCAGGGTCTGCCGGCCACCCGGCAGGGGCTGCGCCAGGGCACGGCCGGATCTGCCGGGCCCGCAGTCGGCCTCGGAGGCGCAGTTTGGCGCGCCGCGCCGCATGCCGCGCTTCCGGCACGGCAGTTGCTGGGGCCTCTCCCGGATGATTCCGCGCCGGCAGCGGCACGGACGGAACAGGAGCGGCAGAATGCCATTGAAGGTGGTGCTGCGACCCGGCGAGACCGTGGTCGTGAACGGCGCGGTGATCGGCGCCGGCGAACGCACAGCGACGATCTTCCTGCATACCCAGGCGCAGTTCCTGCGCGGGCGCGACATGCTGCGCGAAGCCGACATCGATGGCCCGGAGCGCCGGCTCTATTACGCGATCCAGTGCCGCTATCTCGGCCGCGACACGGCGGATGCGGATGTCGCCGCCGCGCTCGCAGGGATGCGGCTCGCGCGCCCCGATGCGGTGGGCGAGCTCGACGCGATCGAGGCCCTGTTCGCCGAGGGACGCGCCTACCAGGCGATGCGCCGCGCCGCGGCGTTGTTCCCCGCACGCGGCTGAGGCGCGCTCTGCCCGGCAGGGCTTGCCGGGTGGGGCGGATCCGACACCGCGCGTGCCGTCGCCGCTCACGCCGCAGCCGGGCGAAACCGGCAGATTCCCGCCATTCCGCCCGGTTGGCACGGCGCCTGCTCAGACGATCCCGACCAACTCTGTCACCACAGCGAGGCTACCATGTCCCTGTTCGGAGCGATGACCACGGCGATCGGCGGCCTGACCGCGCAGTCGCGTGCGCTGGGCCACATCTCGGACAACGTCGCCAATAGCCAGACCATCGGCTTCAAGCGCGTCGACACCAACTTCGTCAGCTACGTGACGAATTCGAGCCAGCGGCTGCACGCGCCCGGCAGCGTGGTGGCGCGGCCCGACTACACGCACAACCTCCAGGGCACGATCGAGCAGACCGAGAACCGCACCGCGCTTGCGATCGCGGGCCAGGGCTTCTTCACCGTCGCCTCGCAGAACGGCGAGGTGAACGGCCTGCCGACCTTCGACCAGCGCCAGTTCTACACCCGCGCCGGCGACTTCTCGCTCGACCGGAACGGCTACCTGGTGAACAGCGCCGGCTACTTCCTGCAGGGCTGGCCCGTCGATCCTGTGACGCGCCAGATCGACCGCTCGGGCGTGCAGCCGATCCGCGTCAGCCAGCTGGTCTCCAATCCGGTCCCCACCACCGAGGTCGTGCTGGCTGCGAACCTGCCCGCCAATCCGCCGGAGGGGCAGAACACCTTCACCTCGATGGTCGGCATCTACGACGCGCTCGGCGAGCAGCGCACGCTCTACGTGCAGTGGACCAAGGCGGGCGCCGACAACTGGCGCATGGATGTGATCGCGCCGGGCAGCAGCCTCGACCCGGTCGGCGGTGCCGGAACGATCCCGGGCTTCAACGACCAGCAGATGAACGCCTTCAACGTCAATGGCACCGTAGAGCCGGTCCGCCAGACCGACGATGTCGATCTGCCGGCGGTGATCACGGCCGGCCAAGTCTACAGCGTCACCATCAACGGCATCGTCGTCAGCTATACCGCGACCGCGGCCGAAGCGGGGCTTGGCAGCCCCGGCGCCCAGCAGGCGATCCGCAACCAGCTGGTCAGCCGGATCAACACCGACAGCGCCACCCTCGGCGTGACGGCGGTGGTGGTCGATGACGACACGTTCCAGCTGCGCGCGGTCAATGCCGGCACGCCCTACACTGTCACGACCTCGGCAAGCCTGTCGCTCTCCAACCCGGTCGCGAACACGGCACCGGCCTACCAGACCGACAGCTTCGTGCTGACCGGCACGGTGGGCGAGGTGGGCGATAGCTTCACGGTCTCGCTCTCGGGCATCACCGGCGGGTTCCCCGGCACGAAGTCCTGGACCTACGTCACCAATGGCGAGGAAGGCTCGATCAACGCGATCGCCAACGCGCTCGCCGCGCAGATCAACGCCGATCCGGAAAGCCCGGCGATCGCCAGCGTGCAGGGCGGCATCCTGACGCTGAAGGCCAAGAACGGCGTGCCGATTCCGTCGTGGAACGTCGATGGCGGGCAGAGCGCCGTCACCGTGCCAGGCGGCCCGTTCGCCGGCGGCGAGGTGTTCACCGTCACCCTGAACGGCACCGACTACACCTACACGGCGGCTGCCGGCAACACGGCGACCGACGTGCGCGACGGGCTGATCGCCGCGATCCCGGCCCTGCCGGGCATCACCGTGGGCGCGGTCGGCGGCAACCAGCTCAGCATCACCACTACCGCCGGCGCGCCGCTGGAGGTCGAGGTGACGCCCACGCTCGCTGCCACCACCACGGGCACGCGCACCACCAACGGCAACATCCCGCCGCATATCCAGGTGAGCTTCGGCGGCGGCGGCGATCCGCTGCGCGCCGGCACCATCACCGCGATCTCGGGGGCGAACATCGCCGGCGGCACCGCGACCGTGCCGGCCAACCAGCTGACCGGCGACCGCGCCTATGTGGACGTGGTGGTGAACTACGGCCAGGGCCCGCAGAACGTGCGGATCTTCCTCGGCTCGTTCGGGCTGGCCGACGGCGTCACCCAGTTCGCCGGCTCAGACTACGCGCTGCGCAGCCTCGCCCAGAACGGCGTGCCGCAGGGCAGCTTCTCCTCGCTCGCGCTGAACGAGACCGGCGACGTGGTGATCAACTACGACAACGGCCAGAGCCGGGCGATCGCGCGCGTGCCGGTGGTCACCTTCAACGAGGCCGACAAGCTCGAGCGGATCGACGGCCAGGCCTTCATGCGCACGGTCGAGTCGGGCGAGGCGAAGGTGCTCGACCCCTCGCGTGACGGCGCGGGCAAGCTGGTGGTCGGCTCGATCGAGCGCTCGAACGTCGACATGGCGGCCGAATTCTCGAAGCTGATCGTCGCCCAGCGCGCCTACACCGCCAACACCCGCATCGTCACGGCATCCGACGAGATGCTGCTCGACACGCTGAACATGAAGCGCTGAGCCAGAAGGGCTAGACGGAGGACGCGATGGGGCTGGACGCCGCACTCGGCATCTCGGTCTCGGGGCTGCGGGCGATCAACCAGCAGCTCCGCGTCGTCTCCAACAACATCAGCAACGCCGAGGTCCCGGGCTATACCGCCAAGACGCTGCCGACCACCAGCGTCGTCGCGGCCGGCAAGGGGATCGGCGTTGCCACCCAGCCGGTGCAGCGCGCGACCGAGGCGGCGCTGCAGCGCGCGATCTGGCAGCGCGAGGCCGGCGTCGCGGCGGCGCAGGTGCGCACCACCGTGCTGGCGCCGCTGGAGGCGCTGCACGGCCGGCCCGAGAACGGCGACAGCCTTGCCGGGCTCACCGGCCGAGTGCGCGACGGCTTCATCGCGCTCGCCGCCCAGCCCTCCTCGACCAGCCTGCAGGTCGAGATCGTCGATGCGGCGGCGGCGCTGGCGAACAAGCTGAACACGCTGTCCGGCGCGATCACCGATGCGCGCAACAGGTCCCAGCAGATGCTGGTCAATGGCGTCGCGGAGGCGAACCGGCTGCTCGGCGAGGCAGGAAGCCTCACCCGCGAGATCGTCCGGCTGAAGGCCGAGGGCCAGGGCACGGCCGAGCTCGAGGACAAGCGCGACATGGTGATCGGCCGGCTCGCCGGGCTGATGGACCTGCGCGTCGTGCTGAACGAGAACGGCGAGATGACCGCCTTCACCAAGGGTGGTCAGACCGTGCCGCTGCGCGACGGGGCGCTCGCCGTGAACGGCGCCTCGCTCGCCCCGCAGTCGTACTATGAGCCGGGCGGCGGCACCGTACCGCCGGTGCTGCTGATCGACTCCGCCGATCCGACCAGGCCCGTCGACCTGACGCGCGGCCAGCTCGGCGGTGAGCTCGGCGCACTGATCGGCCTGCGCGACGAGACGCTGCCGCGCATGCAGGCCGAACTCGACGAGTTCGCGCACAAGCTCGCGCGCCGGTTCGACCAGCAGGGGCTGCGTCTGTTCACGGATGCGCGCGGCAACGTGCCGCAGGAGCAGATCGGCGGCGGTCAGACCGGCTATGTCGGCTTCGCCGCCGAGATCCGCGTCTTCGCCGCGGTGGTCGAGAACCCGAGCCTGACGCGCGATGGCACGCATGCCGTTCCGGGCGGACTGCCGCCCTGGCCGGCAACGCGCGAGGTGCAGGCGCCCTACGGCGATCCGTTCACGCCCAACCCCTCGGGTGGGCCGGCCTCGTTCGACCTGCTGGTCAACCGCATCCTCGAGTTCACCTTCGGCAGCCAGCTTGGCGTGGGCCGTCCCCACGATCCGCCGCTGCTCACCACGGGGCTCGGCCCGCGCGGCGACCTGACCTCGCCGATCGCCTCGACCGGCACGCTGGGGGATTTCGCCGCGAGCCTCGTCTCGGCGCAGACCGCCGAGCACGCCGCCGCCAAGGCCTCGGCCGAGAGCCTCGCCTCGACGCGCGATCTGCTGGCGAACCGTTACGCCGACGCGGTGGGCGTGAACCTCGACAAGGAAATGGCGCTCCTGATCCAGCTCCAGAACGCCTATGCCGCGAATGCCCGCGTCATCACCGCCTCGCAGGCGATGTGGGACGCGCTGCTGGCGGCGGTCCGCTGAGCACGGGAGAACGACGATGCAGGTCAATTCCTCCTATGGCACGATCGGCCGGCTGCTCGCCGGCGCGCTCACCACGCGCGATCGGATGGACGGGCTGGTCCGCCAGGCCGCGACGGGCCTCCGGTCCGAGACCTTCGGCGGGCTTGCGTTCCAGGCGCGGATGTCGATCGACCTCCGCGTCGAGGTCGCGCGGCGCGACACCTATGCCCGTGCGATCGAGACCGCCGAGGCGCGCATCACGGTGACGCAGTCGGCGCTGGGGCGGATCGGCGAGCTCACCTCCGACATGGCCAAGCGGGCGCTGTCGCTGATCACGCTCGGCGACACCGCGGTCAGCGTGGTCGCGCAGGAGGCGCGCGGGGCACTGCAGGAGATCGCCAGCCTGCTCAACGTGCGCGCCGGCGATGCCTATGTGTTCGGCGGCTCGGACAGCGCCAATCCGCCGGTGCCGAACGCGGCGGCGATCCTCCAGACCGGATTCTTCACCCAGATCCAGGCGGCGACGCAGATGCTCGGGGTGCCGTGGGACGATGACGCCGATCCCATGACCCCTGACGTGCCGCGCAGCGCCGCCCAGGTGATGGCGGATACGCTCGCGATCGCCGCCTCCGACGCGCCGGGCACCACCCCCTTCTCGGACTTCCTCTCGACCGTCACACCCGGCGGCGGGCTTGGCGAGCCGCGCTCCAGCCTGCTGGCCGAGGACGGCACGCGCGTCGTCTACGGGCTGCGCGCAAACCAGAACGGTGTCGCGCAGTCGGCCACCGATCCGCCGACCACCGGCAGCTTCATCCGCGACCTGATGCGCGGCCTCGCCATGCTCGGCAGCCTGACCGATGCGCAGGCAGCCGAGCCGGAGTTTGTCGAGCTGATGCAGCAGATCGCGGGCAGCCTGCAATCGGCAGGGCGGACGCTCGAGGACGAGCGTGCCGCCATGGGAGTCGCCGAGCAGCGGCTCGCGCGCACCAAGGAGGCGCATGCCGACCTGACGGTTGTGCTCAAGGCGCAGATCTCGAAAGTCGAGGACGTGGACATCGCCGAGGTCACCGCGCGGCTTCAGCTCTTGCAGGTGCAGCTCGAGATGTCCTATCGGCTGATCGGCGGGCTGCGTGACATGAACCTGGCCCGCTACGTCTGACGCGGGCTTTCCGGACGCGCGAACTGCCGACACAATGTCCTCCCTGACCAGGGAGGGAGCGGATGGCAGACAGGATCGCGATCGTCACCGGTGCGGGCTCGGGCGTGGGGCGGGCGGCCGCACTTGCGCTCGCGCGCGCCGGCTGGGCCGTGGTGCTCGCCGGGCGGCGCAAGGACGCGCTCGACGAGACCGCCCGGATGGCGTCCGCGGGCGCGCGCCTCCTCGCCGTGCCGACCGACGTCGCCGATCCGGCCTCGGTCACCGCGCTGTTCGCCGCGACGAAGAGGGAGTTCAGCCGGCTCGACCTGCTGTTCAACAATGCCGGCACGAACGTGCCCGGCACGCCGTTCGAGGACCTGACGCCCGAGCAGTGGAACGCGGTGGTGGCGGTGAACCTCACCGGCTCGTTCCTGTGCGCACACGCGGCCTTCCGCATGATGAAGGAGCAGTCGCCGCAGGGCGGGCGGATCATCAACAACGGCTCGATCAGTGCGCACACGCCGCGCCCCGACAGCGCGCCCTACACCGCGACCAAGCACGCGATCACGGGGCTGACCAAGACCATCGCGCTCGATGGGCGCAAGTACGACATCGCCTGCGGCCAGATCGACATCGGCAACGCGGCGACCCCGATGACCCAGCGCATGCAGCGCGGCGTGAAGCAGGCCGACGGGCGGGTCGCGGTCGAGCCCACCATGAATGTCGATCACGTCGGTGACGCAATCGTGCACATGGCGGGCTTGCCGCTGGAGACGAACATCCTGACCATGACGATCATGGCGACCAAGATGCCGTTCGTGGGGCGAGGATGAGGCGGCGCGCGCTCGTCGCCGGCGGCCTGTCGATCCTGACAGCCCCGGCACGTGCGCGCGAGCCGGTCGATGTCGCGCTGGTGCTGGCGGCCGATGCCTCCGGCTCGATCGACGAGGATGAGCTTCGTCTCCAGAAGGAGGGAATCGCCAAGGCGGTGGCCGACGCCCGGGTGCTCGAGGCGATCCGCTCGCAGCCACTCGGGCGCACCGCCTTCGCCTATGTCGAGTGGGGCTCACCCGGCGGGGCGGCGACCATGGTGCCCTGGACCGTGGTCGGCGACGCCGAGGGGGCCGAGATCTTCGGCAGTGCGGTCGCGCGCGCGCCGCGCTCGGTGCAGTCCTGGAACGCGATCGGCGATGCGATCGTGCATTCGGTGGCGCTGCTCGATGCCTGCCCCTGCGAGGCGACGCGGCGGATCATCGATATCTCGGGCGACGGGCCGGACATGCGCAGCCTGACGCCGTCATCCGAAGCGCGGGACGCTGCCGTGGCGAAGGGCATCACGATCAATGCGCTGGCGATCATCGTACGCGCCGCGCGGATGGGCCTGGCCGATTCCTATGCGCGCGACGTCGTCGGCGGCCCCGGTGCGTTCGTCGAGGTGGCCGAGGGCCGTGCCGAATTCGTCAACGCGCTGCGCCGGAAGCTGAACCGCGAAATCGCATGACCTCGCCTGTGTTGCTGGTGAAGACGGGCGGCGAGGCCGCCCTGCCGGAATGGCGTGCGATCTTCGCCGGCCTGCTGCCGCATCTGGATGTGCGCTGGTGGTCTGATCCTTCGGTCGCACCGGAGGCGGTGGCTTACGCCTTCGTCTGGGACCCCGAGCCCGGGCGGCTCGCCGCCTTCGCCAATCTGCGGCTGATCGTCTCCTCGGGTGCCGGCGTGGACCATCTGACGAGGGACCCCGCGCTGCCCACGCACGTGCCGGTCGTGAAGATGGGTGCACCCGAGGCGGCCGCGCGCATGACCGAGTACGTGCTCGCCAGCGTGCTGTTCCACCATCGCCGCTTCCACGACTTCGTCGACGCGCAGCGGCGGCGCAGCTGGGCCCATGTCGAGACGACCGAGGCGGCCAATCGCACGGTCGGCGTGATGGGGCTCGGGACCCTCGGCGGGGCCGCCGCCGCCGCGCTGCGCAACGCTGGGTTCCGCGTGCGCGGCTGGAGCCGTTCCGCGAGGGCGCTCGACGGCGTCGCCACCTTCGCGGGGACGGCCGCGTTCGAGGCGTTTCTCGACGGGACCGAGATCCTGGTCTGCCTGCTTGCCGCCACGCCGGAGACCGCCGGGATCATCAACGCGGCCACACTTGCGAAGCTGCCGCGCGGCGCCTGTGTGGTGAACGCGGCGCGCGGCAGCCACGTGGTGCTGCCGGACCTGATCGCTGCACTCGACGCAGGTCACGTCGCGGCGGCGACGCTCGACGTGTTCGACACCGAGCCCTTGCCGCTTGAGAGCCCTGCCTGGACGCACCCGCGCATCCTGGTGACGCCGCATGTCGCGTCCACGCCCGACAAGCGGGCCCGTGGCGCGTTCGTGGCCGAGGCGATCCGTGCCTTCGAGACGGGCCGCGAACTGCCGAACCTGTTCGACCCGGCGCGCGGCTACTGACGGGCGATCAGCGTTTCTCGACGCCCCAGAACACCGGGATCGTGGTCTGGCGCAGCCCGTGCACGCTGGTCCGGTGCGCGGCGAGCGTGCGGAACTGCCCGGCATTGATGTAAGGCAGCACCTCGTAGGCGCGCGCGTGCACCGCATCAAGGATGGCGCGCCGCTTCGCCGGGTCGCGCTCCTCCCACCACGACCGGCGCAGTTCCTCGAGCCGCGCATCGCACGGCCAGCCGGTGAGCCCGCCCTCGCAGGGGCTGGCGAGATAGAGATTGGTCAGCGGGTTCTGCCCGTCGAGCACGTTCGCCACCGTCACGAACAGGTTCCAGCCGCCCTGATCCGGCGCCTCGCGACGGTTGCGCCGCTGCGTCAGCGTTGCCCAGTCCATCGTCGGCACGTCCATGGCGAGCCCGGCCTTGCCGAATGCCTCCGCCATGGTCAGCGTGGCGGCGTTGTTGATCGGGCTGTCGGCCGCGTTCATGAACACCACGCGGCGCCCGTCATAGCCCGCCTCGCGCAGCAGCGCGCGCGCCTTCTCGACATCCGGCGCGCGCAAGCCCACCGCACCGGCATGACTCTCCAGCGGCGAGTTGCAGAAGAAATAGGCGGGGCAGTAGGGCACCTGTTCGGACGGACGCACACCGACCGCGTTCAGCACGTCCTGCTGGTTGATCAGGTGCAGTAGCGCGATGCGCGCGCGCGGGTCGTTGAACGGCGGATGGAGATGGTTGATGCGCAGCCACACCATGAAGCCGACGGGGTTGAGCGCGAACAGGCGGATGTTGCGGTTGCGCTCCAGCACCGGGACGAGATCGGGCGAGGGCTGCTCGATGAAGTCGATCTCGCCGGTCTGCAGGGCGGCGGCGGCGGTCGCGGCATCGGGCATGGACAGCCACTCGATCCGCTCGAGCTTGGCGACCTTGCCGCCGGCGAGCCCGTCCGGCTCCTCCGTGCGCGGGCGATAGGCGGGGTTGCGCAGATAGACCGCGCGCTGACCGGCCTGCCACTCGTCGGCCTTGAAGATGAACGGTCCCGATCCGGTCGCGTCGGTGATCGCGGTGGTCGCTGGCGTCGCAGCAACGCGCTCGGGCATGACGAACAGCGCACTCGCGGTCGGCCGCGCGAGCGCCTCGGTGACGAGCGCGAAGGGGCGGCTGAGGCGGATCGTGAAGGTCCGGTCGTCCACCACCTCCATCGCCGCGGTGGCGGCGGCGAGCGCGCGGCCGACCACGTCGCGCTGGCTCCAGCGCCGGATCGAGGCGACCGCGTCGGCCGCGCGCACCGGTGCGCCGTCGTGGAACGCGAGCCCGTCGCGGAGCCTGAAGCGGTGCGTCATGCCGTCGGCGGACACTTCGTGACGGTCCACCATCTGCGGCTTCGCCTCGCCCTTGCTGTCGAGCGCGAAGAGCTGGTCGTAGACCATGAAGCCGTGGTTGCGCACGAAGGCCGCGGTCGAGACTACCGGGTCGAGGCTGGCGAGGTCGTTGATCAGCACGATCCTGAGCGTGGACTGCGGCGCGGGCTGTGCGGCGGTCGGGGCGGCGAGCGATGCCGCGAGGGCGACGGCCAGCAGGCGGGTTGGCCATGACGACATCGCGTCTCTCCTCGGGCGGTGCGGTACCGACACGATAGCGCGCCCGTGCGGCCGCGCAATCATGTCGCTCGCGCGGGGTCGCGCGGCAGCAGCGTCAGCGAGACCACCGCGATCACCGCGGCCGCGACGAACAATGGCGGATGCCGCTCCAGCCGTGCGAAGGCCGCAGCCGTGCTCCAGGCGCCGATCGCCTGGCCGACCGCGAAGGCGATGGTCGCGGCGCGCCAGAACCGCGCCGCACCGGCCGGCCCGGCGAGTTCCGCCGCACGGTTCAGCACCAGCGGCGGGATGCCGGGCGTGAGCGAACCCACCAGCAGGGCGGACAGGAACGCGGCCGGTACGGTCGGGATGACGGCCGGGAGCAGGATCGCGCCCGTCTGCACCACCACCGCGAGGCCTAGCGTCCGGCGGAAACCGAGCCGGTCGCCGATCCAGCCTCCCGCGATCGGCCCGATCGCCGCACCGATGCCGTAGACCACTAAGGCCGCCGAACCGGCCGCGACGCCCGCTTCGAGCCCGCGCGCGACATAGTCGGAGATCAGGATCATATGCGGAATGACCGGGATTGCGTTCACCCCATAGGCGAGCACGAGCCGGCGCAACGGCCGCGCGGCTGCACCGTCATGCGGCGGCGGGGGCGGCGGGGTCGGCGGCCAGCCGCGCCAGCCGATCGCGGTGAATGCGGCCGCGGCAACCGCGAGGCCGAACCAGGCAGTCGGCACGCCGTCGCGCAGCAAAGCCGGCAAGGCCGAGGACGCGGCAACGATGCCGATGCCGACGCCGGCGAACACGATCCCCCCCACCCGTCCGCGGCGCGCGGGCGGCACCGCGGCGAGCAGCGAGGGAGGGCCCAGCACCATCAGCACCCCGCCCGTCACGCCGGCGAGCGCGCGCATCAGGCCGAAGAGGCCCAGTCCTGGCCGGAATCCGCAGACCACGAGCGAGGCTGCTGTCGCCAGCATCGATCCGCGCATCAGGGCCGGCAGCGGAACCACACGCCCGAGCGACCGCGCGACCATGGCGCCGAGGAGATAGGTGATCAGGTTCGCCGCGCCGAGTCCCGCCGCCTCGCCGGGCGCGAACCACCCCGCGGTCACCAGTGCCGGCAGCAGCGGCGTGTAGGCGAACCGGCCGAGGCCGAGGCCGACGAACAGCGCCGAGAGGCCCGCAAGCGCAGGGACGAGGATGGATGGGTGAGGATCAGGGGCGCGGCGCATGGTGATCGGCGGAGTGTGCCACCTCGGCTTGACGGCACAATTCGCCGCTGCCAGGACTAACGCCAAGAAGGGAACGCCGCCGGGGAGTTCGGGCATGAGATCATCCGTGCCGTCCGTGCGTGCAGGCATGTTCCTCGGGAAGGACCAAGAGGCCCGTGCGCCTGCGCGCCGCGGTGACTGGAGCGCGTGATGGCGGGAACGGGCATTGATCTGGTGGTGTCGGGCGGTCGCATCTGGTGTGGCCGCGACGCGGGCTTCGTCGAGGCGCTCGCGGTCGCCGGCGACCGCGTCGTTGCCGCAGGCGCGCGCGATCAGATCGAACCACTGGCGGGGGCCGCCACGCAGCGCATCGACCTCGCCGGGCGGCTGGCGATTCCGGCATTCAACGAAGCGCATATGCACCTGCTGCCCTACGGACTCGGCCTGTCGCTGGTGAACCTGCGGGCCGAGGAGGTGCGCACGCTCGACGAGGTGCTGAAGCGCATCGGCGCAGCAGCGAAGGCGGCGCCCAAGGGGAGCTGGGTGCTCGGCCGCGGCTACGATCACGGCGCGCTCGATGTCGGCCGGCACCCGACCGCGGAGGAGCTCGACCGCGCCGCACCCGACAACCCCGTCGCGATCCGGCGCACCTGCGGCCACATGCTGGTCGCGAACACCGCGGCGATGCGCCTCGCCGGGGTTGGGCACAACACGCCCGACCCCGAAGGCGGCGTGATCGAGCGCAAGGGCGGCAAGCTCACCGGCCTGTTCCAGGAGCGCGCGATGCGGCTGATCCTGGATCACGTGCCGGTGCCCGACGAGGCGCGCATGGTCGACGGCATCCGTGCCGCCTGCGACGACCTCGCGAGCCGTGGCTTCGCCTCGGCGACCGACATGAATGTTGGGATGATCGCTGGGATGGCCGAGATCCCGGCCTATCGGCGCGCGCTCGCCGAGGGCGCGCTCTCGCTTCGCATGTGGCAGGTGCTCGCGGGCAATCCCGAGGGCATCGCTGAGGCCGCGTGGGAGCAGGGGCTGCGGCCGATGGATGGCGACGACAGGCTGCGCTGGGGCGCGGTGAAGGTGTTCGCCGACGGCTCGGCCGGCGGGCTGACGGCCGCGTTCTTCGACCCCTATCTCGAGAGTGCGGGCGGCGGCACCGGTGTGTTCTGCTTCCCGACCGAGACGATGCATCACCTGCTCGGGCTCTATCACCGCCAGGGCTGGCAGCTCGACATCCACGCGATCGGCGATGCCGCGATCGAGCAGGTGCTGAGCGGGATGGAGGCAGCCGATACGGCCGAGCATCCGGTGACGGGAAGGCGCCATCGCATCGAACATTGCGGCTTCCTGAACGCGGGTCAGCGGCGGCGCATGAAGGCGCGCGGCATCCTGCCGGTGCCGCAGCCTGTCTTCATCTACGAGTTCGGCGACCTCTACGTGACCAATCTCGGCCGGGAGCGTGCCGAGGCGTCCTATCCGATGCGCACCTGGATCGAGGAGGGGCACGAGCCCTCGGCCAGCTCCGACGCGCCGGTCTCGACGGTCGATCCGTTCATCAACCTGTTCACCATGCTCACGCGCAGGACGAACAGGGGCACCGTGCTCGGCCCGGACGAGACGCTGACCATGGAGCAGGCGCTGCACGCCTACACCTATGCCGGCGCCTACAGCCAGTTCGCCGAGACCACGCGCGGCACGCTCGCGCCCGGCATGCTCGCCGACATCGCGGTGATCTCGGCCGATCTGTTCACGCTCTCCCCCGAGGATGTGCTGACGGCGCGCGCCGATCTGACCATCCGCGGCGGCGCGGTGATCTTCGACCGCCACGGCGAGGTCGCCGCCGCGGCCGCGCAATAGGTCGCGCCGATGCTGCAGCACATCGTCCGCCGCCTGCTGACCGCCGTGCCGGTGATGTTCGGCGTGCTGCTGATCGGCTTCGTGCTGTTGCAGGTGGTGCCGACCGATCCGGCGACGGTGCGCGCGGGGCCGATGGCGACCCCCGACGTGATCGAGGCGATCCGGCGCGATCTCGGCCTCGACCGGCCGGTCTGGGAGCAGTTCCTGCGCTATCTCTGGCGGCTCGCGCAGGGCGATCTCGGCGTCTCGATCATCAACAACGTCCCCGTCGCGCAGGAGCTCGGCGCGACCATCGGGCCGACGCTCGAACTGATGCTCGCCTCGCTCATCTGGTCGATCCCGCTCGGGCTCCTGCTCGGCACGGTTGCGGCCTATTGGCGCGGCAGCCTGTTCGACCGCGCGGTGATGGCCTTCGCGGTGGCCGGCGTGTCGATCCCGGTGTTCTTCGTCGGGCTCGTGCTGATCTGGTATGTCGGCTTCAAGTGGCAGTTGCTGCCGTTCACCGGCCGCGGCGGACCGCTCTGGACGATCGACGGCCTGAAGGCGATCACGCTGCCTGCCCTCACGCTGGGCGGCGTGTTCGTCGGGCCGATCGCGCGCATGACGCGCACGGCCGTGCTCGATGTGCTGTCCGCCGATCACGTGCGCACCGCGCGCGCCAAGGGGCTGGCCGAGCGGCTCGTCGTGCTGCGCCACGCGCTCCGCAACGCGCTGATCCCGGTGGTGACGCTGATCGGCCTGCAGATCGGCTTCCTGCTCGGCGGCGCGGTGGTGACGGAGACGATCTTCTCCTGGCCCGGCGTCGGGCGGCTTGCGGTCGGCGCGATCCTCTCCTCCGACTTTCCGATGGCGCAGGGCACCATCATCGTCCTCAGCCTGGGCTTCATCGTAATCAATCTGATCGTCGATGTGCTCTACGCCGTGCTCGATCCGCGGGTGCGCGCATCATGAGCACGGCCGCAGCCACCGAGACGCCGATCCTTGCCCCGGCCTCGGACACGCCGCCGCCGCGGGCCGGCCTGCTGCGCCGCCTGTTCACCGAGCCCGGTGCGGCGATCGCGGCGGTGATGGCGATCGCCTTCGTGCTCGCCGCGGTGTTCGCGCCGCTGCTTGCGGGGGCGGACCCGTACGAGACCAATCTGCGCGCGACGCTGCGTCCGCCCGGCGGCGAGTACCTGCTCGGGACCGACGTGCAGGGCCGCGACATGGTGGTCCGTTGCCTGTACGGGCTGCGACTCACGCTGCTGATGGGGCTGGTCGCGGTGGTGATCGGCGGCAGCACCGGCATCCTGATCGGCTTCCTCGCCGCGTTCTACCGCCGCGTCGACGGGCTGCTGATGCGGCTGATGGACATGCTGCTGTCGTTCCCGGCGATCCTGTTCGGGCTTGCGATCGCGGCGATCTTCGGCCCTGGCGTGCTCGCGATCGTGGTGGCGATGTCGATCGCGACCGTGCCGCTGATGGCGCGGATCGTGCGCGGGGCGGCGCTGGTGGTGATGAAGCAGGACTACATCGATGCGGCCCGCGCGGTCGGGATGAGCGACGCGCGGCTGATCTGGCGCCACGTCGCGCCGAACTGCCTGAGCCCGATCTTCGTGTTCGCCACACTCCGCTTCGGCCAGGTGATCCTGCTGGGCTCGGCGCTGTCGTTCCTCGGCCTCGGCGCGCAGCCGCCCACGGCCGAGCTCGGCGCGATGGCGTCCGAGGGGCGCAACTTCCTGTTCTTCGCGCCGCATATCTCGGTGGTGCCGTCCGTCCTGATCTTCCTCGTGGTGCTGGCGTTCAACGTGCTGGGCGACGCCCTGCGTGACGCGCTGGACCCGAGGCTGCGCATCTGAACACCGTCGGAAGGGAGACGACAATGCGACGAACTGTGAGAGGGCTTCTGATGGCGGCGGCCGGCGCGATCACGCTGGTCGCGACCGGTGAGGCGTTCGCCCAGGCGGCGCCGCGCAACACGCTCGTGGTGTTGCGCGAGATCGACGCCGACCGCTATGACCCGCACAAGGTGACGGCGTTCGCCGCCGGCGAGGTCATCTACATGATGACCGACACGCTCGTGTCGATGGACTGGGATCAGACCACGGTGAAGCCGGGTCTGGCGAAGTCCTGGACCATCAGCGAGGACGGCAAGCTCTACACCTTCACGCTCCGCGACGACGTGACGTTCTGCGACGGGCGCAGGATGACCGCGCATGACGTGGTCTATTCGCTGAACCGCTGGATCGATCCGGCGACGCGCAGCCCCGTGCGCTGGCGCGCGGGCCCGGTGAAGGAGATCCGGGCGAAGGACGACGTCACGGTCGAGTACGAGCTGAACGAGCCCTTTGCGGAACTGCTGTTCCAGCTCACCCTCTACTTCGCCGGCGTGATCGACAGGAACACGGTCGAGCGGCTCGGCGAGAATTTCGGCGCGCAGGGCTTCAACGGCACCGGGCCCTATTGCTGGGTGTCCTGGACGCCGCGCCAGGACCTCGTGCTGCAGAAGCACCCGACCTACAACTGGGGCCCACCGATCTACGAGAACCTAAGCCCGCAGATCGAGCGCGTGATCTGGCGCGTGATCCCCGATCCGAACACGCGCATGGCGGCGATGCAGACCGGCCAGGGCGACGCGACCCAGCACATCCCGACTTTCGCGCTTGAGGCGCTGAGGCGTGTGCCGGGGCTCACCTTGCAGCAGCAGCCCAACTACTTCGTCGACTTCTTCCTCGGCTTCAAGGTCGACAAGCCGGTGGTGAGCGACCCTGTGATCCGCCGCGCGATCAACCTCGCGGTCGATCGTGACGCGCTGGTGCAGGCGACCTTCTTCGGCGCCGCCGACCCGATGCGCAGCATGATCCACCCCTCGGCGCCGGGCTTCGATCCGGAGGCGAAGTCGATGCACCCCGGCCATGATCCGGCCGAGGCGCGGCGCATCCTCGACGAGGCCGGCTGGCGGCTCGGGGCGGACGGCATCCGCGTGAAGGACGGCCAGCGCGCCTCGTTCCTGACCTATGGCATCACGACCCAGGTGAACCGGCAGATCACCGAGGCGATGCAGGCCGATCTGCGGCGTGTCGGCATCGAGATGCGCATCCAGATGTTCGACGCGACCGTGGCGTGGGGACGGCTCGCGACCCAGGAGTTCGACGCCTTCACCATGTCCTACCCCTACGTCTCGGCGACGGATGCGTTGAACCTCTACTTCCGCAGCGAGGCCGCGCCCTCGCCGAACCGGATGAACTGGAAGAACGAGCAGACCGATGTCTGGCTGCGCGAGGCGCGCTCCGCGCTCGATGCGGCGACGCGCCAGCAGGCGGTGGCGAACCTCCAGCGCCAGCTCACCGAGGCGTCGGTGTGGTTCCCGGTCGCGCATTCGCAGCTCTGGCTGGCGACCGGGCCGCGCGTCGCCGGTGCGCGTCCGCATGGCGTGTACAGCGCGGCCCTCTACAAGGGCCTCGACATCCGGCTGACGCGCTGACCGACTGACAGGAGACCCGGCATGCCTCAGGACCTTGCCACCGAGACGACGACGCTGATCAAGGGCGCCTCCCTCGCGGTCGCGTGGGATGGATCCGAGAGGCGGCACGTCTACATGCCCGACGCGGATATCGCCTTCCGCGGCGGCGCGATCACCTTCGTCGGCCGCGGCTACGATGGCGCGGCCGACCGGGTGATCGACGGCAAGGGCCTGATGGTCATGCCGGGCCTCGTCAACATCCACTGCCATCCCTCGTCCGAGCCGATGAACAAGGGGCTGACGGACGAGGTCGGCACGCCCGGCCTCTACAACTCCTCGCTCTATGAGTACCTGCCGATCTTCCGCGGCGACCCCACCGGCGTGCAGGCCTGCGTGCGCGTGGCACTCGCCGAGCTGCTGCTCTCGGGCGTGACCACCGTCGCCGACCTCTCGATGGCGCATCCGGGCTGGCTCGACCTGCTGGGCGAGAGCGGCATGCGCGTCTGCATCGCGCCGATGTTCCGCTCGGCGCGCTGGTTCACCAAGAACGGCCATGTCGTCGAGTACGAGTGGGATGAGCAAGCCGGCGTCAAGGCGATGGAGGAGGCGTTCGGCCTGATCGAGCGGGCCGAGCAGCATCCCTCGGGCCGGCTGTTCGGCATGGCGGTGCCGGCGCAGATCGACACCTGCACGCCCGAACTGCTGCGCGACAGCTTCGCGGAGGCGAAGAAGCGCGGCATCTCCTGGCAGATCCACGCCGCGCAGAGCGTGGTCGAGTTCCACGAGATCACCCGCCGCCACGGGCTGACGCCGATCCAGTGGCTCGGCCAACTCGGCACGCTGTCGGACCGCACCATCATCGGCCACGGCATCTTCCTCGACGATCATCCGCGCACGCGCTGGTCGACCGAGCGCGATCTCGACCTGATGGCCGAGACCGGCACCACCGTCGCGCATTGCCCGACCGTGTTCGCCCGGCGCGGCATCATGCTGCGCGACTTCGGCCGCTACCGCCGCCGCGGCGTGCGGCTCGGTCTCGGCACCGACACCTATCCGCACAACATGCTCGACGAGATGCGGCTCGCCGCCTACGCCGCGCGCATGATGGCCGAGACGCCGCGCACGCTGACCAGCGAGGATCTGTTCGAGGCCGCGACGGTCGGCGGCGCGGCGGCCCTCGGGCGTGACGATATCGGCCGGCTGGCCCCTGGTGCGCGCGCGGACTTGGTGCTGGTGGACGTGACCCATCCCGGCATGCGCCCGGCGCGCGATCCCGTGCGCAGCCTGATCTACGCCGCCGCCGATCGCGCGATCCGCAGCGTGATCGTGGACGGCGCCGAGGTGGTGCGCGACGGTCAGTGCCTGACGATCGACTATCCGGCCGCGGCCGAGGCGCTGCACGAGGCGCAACAGCGCATGATCGCCAAGGTGCCCGAGCGCGACTGGGCGCACCGTCCGCTCGAGAAGATCAGCCCGCCGACCTTCCGGTATGTCTGACGCACCGCTTCTGGACATCCGCGACGTCCGCACGGTGTTCCGCACCTCCGCCGGCGAGGTGCCGGCGGTGGATGGGGTGTCGCTCTCGGTGGCACCTGGCCGCACGCTCGGCATCGTCGGCGAGTCGGGCTGCGGCAAGAGCGTGCTGTCGCTCTCGGTGATGCGGCTCGTGCCGCGGCCCGGGCGTGTCGCCGGCGGGCAGGTGCTGTTCGAGGGACGCGACCTGCTGTCGCTGCCCGCGGCGGAGATGCGCAGCGTGCGCGGCGGCGCGATCGGCATGATCTTCCAGGAGCCGATGACCAGCCTCAATCCGGTGCACCCCGTCGGCTGGCAGATCGAGGAGGCGGTGCTCGCGCATCGCGACGTTTCGCGGGCGGATGCGCGCGGCATCGCGATCGAGGCGCTGAGGCGCGTGCGCATCCCGGCACCCGAGCGGCGTGTCGAGGAGT
The DNA here is from genome assembly GCA_964533585.1 of uncultured Elioraea sp. Classification (GTDB taxonomy): domain Bacteria; phylum Pseudomonadota; class Alphaproteobacteria; order Acetobacterales; family Acetobacteraceae; genus Elioraea. The sequence continues at coordinate 9,680 of CAZHMM010000033.1, read as the reverse complement.
ACCCGCATCAGCTTTCCGGCGGGATGCGCCAGCGCGTGATGATCGCGATGGCGCTTGCCTGCCAGCCGAAGCTGCTGATCGCCGACGAGCCGACGACGGCGCTCGATGTGACGATCCAGGCGCAGATTCTCGACCTGCTGCGCGCGCTCCAGGCCGAGACCGGCATGGCGATTGTGCTGATCACGCACGATCTCGGCGTGGTCGCCGAGATGGCCGACGAGGTCGCGGTGATGTACGCCGGCAAGGTCGTCGAGCGTGGCCCGGCCGCCGCCGTGTTCGGCGACGCGCAGCACCCCTACACGCTCGGCCTGTTCGGCTCGATCCCGCGCCTCGACGACGAGTCCGACCGGCTGCTCGCGATCGAGGGCACCGTGCCGCCGCCCTTCAACCTGCCGCCCGGCTGCCGCTTCAATCCGCGCTGCGCGTTCGCCGATGCGCGCTGCCGCGAGAGCCTGCCGCCGCTCGCCCCGGTGGGCCCCAACCACATCGCCGCCTGCCTGCGCGCGCCCGTCGAGGCGATAGCGGCATGACGGAACCGCTGCTCTCGGTCCGCGACCTGACCAAGCACTTCCCGGTCGAGCGCGGCGTCGTGTTCACCAGGCGCGTCGGCACGGTGCGCGCGGTCGATGGCGTGAGCTTCGAGCTCGCCGAGGGCGAGACGCTGTCGCTGGTGGGCGAGTCGGGCTGCGGCAAGAGCACCACCGCGCGACTGGTTCTGCGCCTGCTCGACCCGACCGCCGGCACGATCCGCTTCGCCGGCGAGGACATCGCCAAGCGCCCATCTTCGACGCTGAAGCCGATCCGCCGGCAGATCCAGCCGGTGTTCCAGGACCCCTACGCCTCGCTCAATCCGCGCATGCCGGTCGGGCGCATCCTCGAGGAGCCGATGGAGGTGCATGACATCGGCAATGCCGCCTCGCGCCGCGCGCGGGTGCACGAGTTGCTGCGCCTCGTCGGCCTCGCGCCCTATCACGCCGAACGCTTCCCGCACGAGTTCTCCGGAGGGCAGCGCCAGCGTGTGGGCATCGCGCGCGCGCTCGCGGTGAGCCCCCGACTGATGGTGCTGGACGAGCCGGTCTCGGCGCTCGATGTCTCGATCCAGGCGCAGGTCGTGAACCTCTTGAAGGACCTCCAGCAGCGCCTCGGTCTCTCCTATCTGTTCATCGCGCACGACCTCGCCGTGGTGCGGCACGTGTCGGACCGGATCGCGGTGATGTATCTCGGCGAGATCGTTGAGACCGCAGGCAAGCGCGACCTCTACCGCGCGCCGCGGCACCCGTACTCGCAGGCGCTGCTCGGCGCGATCCCGGTGCCCGATCCGAGCCGCAAGCGATCCCAGGCGATCCTCGCCGGCGACGTGCCGAGTCCGATGAACCCGCCGCCCGGCTGCCGCTTCCATACGCGCTGCCCGCACGCGGTCGAGCACTGTCGGCAGGAGCGGCCAGAGTTGCGCGAACTCGCGCCCGGGCACCGCGTCGCCTGCCATCTCGCCGAGAGCATCCCGACGCCGGTGATCCCCTCGCTCGCGCCGCACCCGCCGTCGGCGGCGGTGGCGAAGCGGCTGGCGGCCTATGCGGCGCGGCGGGCGAAGGCGGCCTGACGCTCAGACGTCGACCGCCTCGGCCTCCAGCTTGCGCGCATTCTCCTGGATGAAGGCGAAGCGCAGCTCGGGCTTCCGCCCCATCAGCGCCTCGACGATGTCCTGGGTGCGCGCGAACTGTTCCGGTGGCGTCATGACGCGGAGCAGCGTGCGCTTGCGCGGGTCCATCGTCGTTTCGCGCAGCACGGCGGGCGGCATCTCGCCGAGCCCCTTGAAGCGGCTGACCTCGATCTTGGTGCCCGCCTTGAACTGCTTGCGCGCGCGCTCCAGGTCGGCATCGTCCTTGGCGTAGACGGTCTTGCCCGCGCCGACCAGGCGATAGAGCGGCGGCTGGGCGAGGAAGATCCGCCCGCGGCGCACCAGCTCCGGCAGTTCGCGATAGAAGAACGTCATCAGCAGCGAGGCGATGTGCGCGCCGTCCACATCCGCATCCGTCATGATGATCACGCGGCCGTAGCGCAGCGCGTCCGGCCTGGCCTGCGCGCCCGAGCCGCAGCCGAGCGCCTCGACCAGGTCCTTCAGCTCCTGGTTCGCCTTCAGCTTGTCGGCCGAGGCCGAGGCGACGTTGAGGATCTTGCCGCGGAGCGGCAGCACTGCCTGGGTCTCGCGGTCGCGCGCCTGCTTGGCGGAGCCGCCGGCGCTGTCGCCCTCGACGATGAACAGCTCCGTGCCCTCGCGCTCCTCGCGCGAACAGTCGGCGAGCTTGCCGGGCAGGCGCAGCTTGCGCGTGGCGGTCTTGCGCGCCGCGGTCGCATTCTCCTTGCGCGCGAGCCGCTCCTCGGCGCGGGAGAGCGCGAGGGCGAGCAGGTTCGCTGCCTCCTCCGGGTCCGCCGTCAGCCAGTGATCGAAGCGGTCGCGCACGGCGGCCTCGACCCAGCGCGCGGCCTCCGCCGTGGTGAGCTTCTCCTTGGTCTGGCCCTGGAACTGCGGCTCGCGGATGAAGGCCGAGAGCATCGCCGCGGCCGGGCCCATCACGTCCTCGGCGGTGATCTGCGCCGCGCGGCGGGTGTTCGTCATCTCGCCATAGGCGCGCAGCCCCTTCACGAGAGCGGCGCGGAACCCCTGTTCGTGCGTGCCGCCGAGCGGCGTCGGCACGGTGTTGCAGTAGGTGCTGAGAAACGCCTCGCCGGCGAGCAGCCAGGTGACGGCCCACTCGACGCGCCCGCCGCCCTCCATCGGCGCCTCGCCCGCGAACGGGCGCGGGGTCAGGATTTCCGCCCCTTCCGTGGCACTGGCGAGGAAGTCGGCGAGCCCGCCCGGGAAGTGCAGCACCGCCTCGGCCGGTGTGGCGTCGTCGCCCTTGAGCAGCGCGGCGTCGCAGCGCCAGCGGATCTCGACGCCGCGGAACAGATAGGCCTTGCTGCGGCACATGCGGAACAGCCGCGCCGGCTTGAACGCGGCGGCGCCGAAGATCTGCGGGTCGGGACGGAAGCGGATCGTCGTGCCGCGGCGGTTGTTCACGGACCCCGCATTCTTGAGTTTCCCCTGCGGACGGCCGCGCGCGAACGCCATGGTGAACAGGGTGCGGTCGCGCGCGACCTCCACCTCCATCCGCTCCGAGAGCGCGTTCACCACCGAGGCGCCGACCCCGTGCAGCCCGCCCGAGGTCGCATAGACCTTGCCGCCGAACTTGCCGCCTGAATGCAGCGTGGTGAGGATCACCTCCAGCGCCGAGCGGTCCTTGAACTTCGGGTGCGGGTCGACCGGGATGCCGCGCCCGTTGTCGCGCACGACGATCCAGTTGTCGCGCTCGAGCGTGACGTCGATGAAGCTCGCGTGCCCCGCGACCGCCTCGTCCATCGCGTTGTCGAGGATCTCGGCGACCAGGTGGTGCAGCGCGTTCTCGTCGGTGCCGCCGATATACATGCCGGGGCGCCGCCGGACGGGCTCCAGCCCCTCCAGCACCTCGATGTCCTTGGCGGTGTAGGCGGCCTCGGCGCGCGCGCCGCGGCTGAACAGGTCGTTCATGCTGTGTTCCTATACGCGGCAGGGACAGTAGGCGATCGCCCTTCCACACCACAAGCGGTTGTGCGAGGAAGCGGGCGTGGACGCGGCGCTGACCCTTCTCAGCATCAACCTCCTCCAGCCGATGGTGCTGGCCTTCGGGCTTGGCTTCGCCGCCCAGCTGATCCGCAGCGATCTGCGCCTGCCCGACCCGGTGCACCAGGGGCTGACGATCTACCTGCTGCTGGCGATCGGGCTGAAGGGGGGGGTCGCGCTCTCGGCCGCTGCGCCGAGCGAGGTCGCGGGGCCGATGCTCGGCTCGATCCTGCTTGGCGCGGCGATCCCGCTCTGGTGCTATCCGGTGCTTCGCCGGCTCGGCCGGTTCGGCACCGAGGACGCGGGCGCGATCGCGGCGCATTACGGCTCGGTCTCGGCCGTGACGTTCGTTGCCGGGCTCGCTTGGCTTGCGGCGGCGCAGGTGCCGGTGGAGGGCTACCTGCCGGCGCTGCTCGCGGTGATGGAGGCCCCTGGGATCGCGGTCGCGATCCTGCTCGCGCGCCGCGGTGAGGGCGCGTTCGCCGCGATTGCGCACGAGGTGCTGGCCGGCAAGTCGATCGTGCTGCTGCTCGGCGGGCTGATCGTGGGCGCGCTCGCGGGCGAGCGCGGCTACGCGCCGGTTGCCCCGTTCTTCGCCACCGGCTTCCCCGGCGCGCTGACGCTGTTCCTGCTCGACATGGGCGTGATGGCGGCGCGGCGCGCGCGCGACGTGCTGCGCGTGGGTCCGTTCCTGCTCGGCTTCGCGATCGCCGCCCCGCTCGTCAACGGTGCGCTCGGCGCGGCGCTGGGCGCCGCGGTCGGGCTCACGCCGGGCGGGGCCACCATGCTGGCGGTGCTCGCGGCCTCGGCCTCCTACATCGCCGCGCCCGCAGCCGTGCGGCTCGCCCTGCCGGACGCGAATCCCGGCTACGCGCTGACCGCCGCGCTGACGATCACCTTTCCCTTCAACCTGACGATCGGCCTGCCGCTCTATGCGGCCATGGCGGGAGCGGGATGATGGCGAGCACGCTGAAGCTCATCACCATCGTGGCGGAGGCAGAGATCGGCGAGCATCTGCTGCGCGATCTCGCCGCCCTCGGCGTGCGCGGCTGGAACGCTGTGCCGGGCGAGGGGCGCTGGCGGCGCGCGCTCGACGCCGAGGGCCCGACGGATTTCGACGGTCCGTCCGTGCGCATCGAGATGGTCGCGAAGGATGATACGGCGGAGGCCGTGATGGCCCGCCTCGCCGCGCATTGGTTCCCGCGCTACGCGGTGTTCGCCTGGGTGTCGGACGCGACCGTGCTGCGCCCGGGGAAGTACGCCTGAGACCCGGCCGCCAAAGGTTCAACCTTTGGCGGCCGGGTATCGCGCGTGGGGCTCGCGGGGCGGCCACGCGCGAAACAAGCCCGTCACCCCTTCTGCAGGTGCGCCTCGAGGAACCAGAGGTTCTTGTCGAGCTGGCGCGAGAGCGCGGTGAGGATGTCGGCCGTGTCGGCATCGCCCGCCTCGTCGGTCTCGTCGATCCCCTTGCGGACCGCCTTCGCCAGCGCCGCCGTGCGCTCCGCCAGCGCTTCGACCACCTTCATCCCGTCGAACACGTCGACCGGGAACGGGGCGAGCGAGGTCGCCTTCTCCACCGCCTGCACGCTGCCCATCGCCGTGCCGCCAAGCGCGGTGATGCGCTCGGCCATGTCGTCCACGTGCGCGTCGTAGCTGTCGGTCATGGTGTCGAACAGCTCGTGCAACGCGATGAAGTTCGGTCCCTTCACGTTCCAATGCGCGTGCTTCAGCGCGAGCTGGAGGTCGATCAGATCGGCGATGCGCGCGTTCAGCAGTGCGGACACGCTCTTGCGCGCGTTCGCCGCGAGATCGTTGCGGGTCTTGTGCATGTGTCGTTCTCCAGTCAGTACAGCCGCAAGGCTGGGCCCAAATGGCTGAACGCGTCAACCGCGCCGCGGTTCCGGCTCGTCTTCAGCCCGGAATGAACACCTCGTGCACGGCCGACTGCACGCTGCCGCCGAGGATCGGCCCGCCGCCGGCAACGTAGATGCGCCCGTCGATCGCCGCCGCGCCGAGGCCGTGGCGCGGGGTGAGCATCGGCGCGTGGTGCTGCCAAGTGTCGGTCGCCGGGTCGTAGCTCTCCATCTGGCCGAACACGTTGCCCTGCGCGCCCTGCGGGGTGATCACGCCGCCTTCGCCGCCGAAGATGTAAATGCGCCCGTTCACCACCGCGGCCCCCTGCCCGGACCGCATGGTCGGCAGGGGCGCGCGCAGCGACCAGCGGTCGGTCGCGGGGTCGTAGACATGGTGCAGCGCCGTGTTGTTGCCGAAATCGTTGAAGCGGCCACCGATGACGTGGATCAGGCTGCCGACCACCACCGTGCCGGTGTGGTCACGCGCGCCGGGCAGCGGGCGACGGACCTCCCAACGGTCGGTTGCCGGATCGTACACCTCGTGCCAGCCGACCGAGGCACGGTCGGCCCCTTCGCCGGCGCCGCCGATGTGGTGGATCTTGCCCTGGAGCTCAACCGCGGCGCCCGCGCCGCGCCGCCGCGGCAGCGAGGCAATGGCGCGCCAGCGATCCGCTGCCCCTTCGTAGACGAAGCAGTCGCTGTGTGGCGTACGGTTCTGCTCCAGCATGCCGCCGAGCGCGTAGATCGTCTCGCCGGCAGTGACGACCGCGATGTGGTTGGCGCCGCGCGGCACCGGCGCGCGCTCCTCCCAGCGGTCGGCACGCGGATCGTAGGCGTGGTGATAGTTGCGATCGACCCGCTGGTTGCCGTAGCCGCCGATGATGTGCAGCCGTCCGGCCATCGCGACGCCCCAGGCCATCTCGCTGCGGGGGAGGGGCAGGGGCGCACGCGCCTCCCAGCGCCCGGGCGCGCCAGCCGGTGCCGGGCTGTCGGTGACCCACTGCTCGGCGGTGATCGGCGGCAGCGGGATCGCGCCGGGCGTGCGCAGCGAGTGGAACATGTCGTGGTGATGCGCATGCCCGCTCTGCGCCTGCGCGCGCGCGATCGCCGGCGCGGCGAGTGCGGAGATCAAGACGGTGCGGCGGCCGATCGTCATGGCGGGTCCTCCCTCGTTGCGCGGTCAGCCTGCGACGGCGGCGGGGGCGAGGAAAGACAGAGCCGCGCTCACATCCGCGCGCGTCAGGCCGTGCCCGGCCGGCACCGACAGGGTGCGCACCGTCGCGCCCGCGTCGCTCAACAGGGCGGCCAGCCGCTCGCCCTCCGCCGGCGGGGCAATCGGGTCGGCGATGCCGGACGCGATCAGCACGCGCCGCCCGCCGAGATCGGGCAGCGCGGCCGGGACGAGCGGTACCATCGGCCGCAGCAGCACCGCCGCGTCGAGCAGCGCGGGATGCAGCAGCATGAGCGCCGCGGCGATGTTCGCGCCGTTCGAGAACCCGAGCGCCGCGCGCGGCAGCCCGGGCGCGTGGCGCGCGAACATGTCGCGCGCGAAGCCCGCGAGATCGGCCGCACGCGTGACCAGATCCGCCTCGTCGAACACGCCCTCGGCGAGGCGGCGGAAGAAGCGCGCTGCGCCGCGCTCCTGCACCCGCCCGCGCACACCGATCAGCACCGCATCGGGCGCGGCCTCGCGGCCGAGCGGGACGAGGTCGTGCTCGTCGCCGCCCGTGCCGTGCAGCAGCATGAGCGCGAGGCGTGGCGAGGCGCCTTGCGGCGCCTCGACCACATGGGCGTGCGCGATCACGCCGCGTCGCGCTCCGGCCGCAGCCGGGGCAGGTTCGCCTCGATCGTGGCGCGGTGCGGCTCGTAGCGCGGCGGCAGCATCAGCCGCGCGCCCAGCGCCTCGATCGTCTCGTCGATCGCAAAGCCCGGATCGTCGGTCGCGATCTCGAACAGCACCCCGCCCGGCTCGCGGAAATAGGTCGAGCGGAAGTAGTTCCGGTCCTGCTGCGGGGTGACGCGGATGCCGAGCGGCGTCAGCGCCGCCGTGGCGGCTGCCTGGGTCGCGTCGTCGGCAGCGCGGAACGCCACGTGGTGCACCACGCCCGCGCCCATCGAGCCGGCCCAGAACCCCTTGGCGGCACGCAGATCGACGATGCGCCCCAGCCCCTCGCCCGGATGGACGAAGCGCTGCCGCGACCCTTCGGCCGGCCCGGCATGGTAGCCGAGCACCTCGGTCAGCACCCGCGCGGTGCTGGCCGGGTCCTCGACCCAGAGCGTGATGCCGCGGAAGCCGCGGATCGCGTGCTCGGCCGGGACGCCGTCGGCCGCCCAGCCAGGCAGAGCGGCGGCCGCCTCGTCCTCGACCAGTTCCAGCAGCAGCCCGTCATGGTCCTTGAACGCGATCAGCCGCTCGCCGAACCGTTCCGACGGGCCCTCGACCGCGAGGCCGAGGCCCGCCAGCCGCTCCCGCCAGAAGCCCAGCGAACCGGACGGGATCGCGAAGGCGATCTCCTCGGCCTGGCCGGTGCCCTGCCGTCCGGCGCGCGCCCCGACATAGGGGAAGAAGGTGAGGATCGTGCCCGGCGAGCCGGTCTCGTCGCCGTAATAGAGATGATGCACGCCCGGATCGTCGAAGTTGACGGTCTGCTTGATCATCCGCAATCCGAGCGCGCCCTCGTAGAAGGCGAGGTTGCGGTCCGGCGCGCTGGCGATCGCGGTGATGTGGTGGATGCGTCCGATGGGGGTCATGTCGGCCTCCGTCGCGGGGATCGGCCCGCTGTTGCCGCCCAATGTCGGGATCGGTGCCGGCGAGGTCAAAGAGCGCTGCGCGATCCCGCCGATCGGTGGTGCCGATCCGCGCCGCAAGGTTGCAGAAGCCGGCCGGTTCGACCTTGCGCGTGCGGCACTGGCAGGACAGACACGGCATGGTGTAGCCTCACGCAATAGTAAGACGGGGACAGCATTCTTGGAGCGAGACGAGCCCCTCAGCGGTCCTGGACACAGCGCCACCGGCGCTCCGCCTGACCTCGCACCGGGTGACGGAGACCGCCGGATGCGCGGCCGCCATCTCGGTGGCGGCTGGCGGGTGATCGATGGCTGCCGGCTGACGTCGGACGGCCCGCCGGTCGAGATCGTGCTGGCGCATCGCGAGCTTGGACTCGCCATCATGGAGCTCGAGCCCCGCTGGACCCCGGCGGCCGAGCAGCTCCTGCAGGAGCGGCTGACGGCGGCGGGATTCGCCGACCGTTTCCCGGGCCATCTGCCGATCATCCATCGCCGGCTGCGGCGCGAGGTGCTGGGCGAACTGCCGATGGTGCTGACCGAGGCGTTCAGCTGGCAGGACCCTCTGACGATTTCCGCCGAACTCGACTGGATCGAGGGGCTCCGCGAGGCGCTCGGCGCGACCGATCCGGAGGCGCCGACGCGAGGGCCCGCGCCCGAGCGGGCGATCGAGGCGTCGCCCATCGCTGACGGCGACGGGGCGGAGCACGACGGCGAGGTCGTCCCCCCGCTCGCTCCGGCGCCAGCCGAGCCGCCGGCGGCCGTCCACGCGCCGCCTCTCGCCGCGCTCGCCGCCGCGATGGCCAAGCCAGTCGCGACGCCTGTCGCGGCGAACGTGCCGGACAAGCCGACAGGCGCCGCGCGACCCGGGCGGCGGATCGGCCTCATGGCCGGCGGGGCTGCGATCGCGGCGGGCATCGCCGTGGTGCTCATCCTCAGCCGGGAGCCGGCGCCCGAGACGTCCGGCGGCGAGGCGGGCGTGCAGGTGGCAGCGGCGACGGGCGGCGGACCGGTTCTGACACAGTCGGCGGGCGCCAGACCGGCGCGTGCCACGCCGACGACCGAGCGGGCAACGCCACCGCCGGAGCCGGCGGCCGCCCGGCTTGAGGCGGTCGCACCCTTCGCGGAGGCCGGGGCACCGCGGCCTGAGGCGGCCGAGCGGGTGCTGGCGGCGCAGCTGCCGCCTGGGCCGATCGCGCCGTTCGCCGAGCCTGTGGTGCCGCAATTGGAGATCGCTGAGCGGGTGCTGGCGGCGCAGCTGGCGCCTGAGCCGATCGCACCGTTCGCCGAGCCGGAGGCGCCGCGGCTTGAGGCGGCCGAGGCGGTGGTGGCAGCGCAGTTGGCGCCTGAGCCGCTCGCGCCGTTCGCCGAACCGGAGGCGCCGCGGCTTGAGGCGGCCGAGG
>CAZHMM010000032.1:27831-29645 GCA_964533585.1 uncultured Elioraea sp. | reverse complement strand
GGCGCCTCGGCACCCGGCGCCGTGGCCAGGGCAGGGGGCGAGGCGGGGGTCGCCGGCAATGCGGGCAGGGCCGCCGGCGCGGCCGGCTCCGGCAGGGCGACCGTCGCCGCGGGAGGCGGCACGGGAACCGGACCCGGCGGGGGCGGCGCGGTCTCGATCCGCGCGAGCCGCTCCGGCAGGGCGGGCACCACGTCGGCCAGACGCTGGCCGGTGTCGGTCAGGTAGTACCAGCCGCCATAGAGCGCGCCGGCCAGCACCACGCCGACCACCACCAGCGCGCCGGCCGGCACGCCCCGCTCCGGCACCGGGGCGGGAAAGGTGAGCTCGGGCTTGCGCTTCGACGCGAGCCCGGTCTCGGCGCGGTAGCGGCGGGCCACCTCCTCCGGGTCGAGGCCCAGCGCCGAGGCATAGCTGCGCACGAAGCCGATGGCGTAGGTGGGGGCCGGCAAGGCCTCGGCCCGGCCATGCTCGATCGCGTCGAGATAGTCGCGTCGGATCCTGAGCGCCGCCGCGACATCGTTCAGCGACAGGCCGTGACGCATTCGGGTGGCCCGCAGCAGCCCGCCAACCGCTGACGGCGCGGCCGTGGTGAGCGTCGTCGGATCCTCGATCAGAGTCGTGTGTCCGTCGTGATGCACCAGCCTGATCCTCGGTGCGCGTCAAACCCTTGACCGCGGGGCCCCCGACCCGCCGCCCTGGCACGCCATTGTCTATCGCGAGTGAGGGGGGGCACGCCAGCGTTAACAGCCAAAGGTTGAAATCCCGGAAATTGCGTGACTTCGCGGGCACGCCGCAGATGCCGTCGGCACTTCGCCCGTCGCCGAATCGTCCTCCCCGCCCGGGCGGCCAGACTGCGGCCGCCACGCACGAGGGAGACGCCGCATGATCACCTGCTTCATCCGCTACGAGATCGACCCTGCCCGGCCGGAGGCATTCGAGGCCTATGCGAGGCGCTGGGGCCAGGTGATCCCCCGCTGCGGCGCCGACCTGATCGGCAATTTCGCGCCGCATGAGGGCTCGGCCACGACCGCCTACGGCCTCTACTCGGTCATGAGCCTGGCCGCCTACGAGGCGTACCGCGCGCGGCTGCGCGACGACGAGGGGGCGCGGGAGGCCTTTGCCTTCGCCCGCAGCGAGGGCTTCATCCGCCGCGAGGAGCGCGTCTTCCTCCGCCTCGCCTCGGCCCCGCACGCCCAGCTCGTGCGGCCCTGAGGCGGCGGCGGGCGAGCCGCAGTGGCCCGCCCGCCTCAACCCTCAGTCGAAGCGCCTGGTGTTCGTGTACACGGCCCGCGTGCCGACCGAGGCGGAGCGGCCGTAGCACACCACCCAGTCGCCGGCGCCGTTGATGCCGACCGCACCGGGCCCGCCAGGCAGCGCCGAGGACGGGAAGGACGCCCCGTTCTCGATGTCGCGCTTGGAGATGTCGTCGGGCGCGTGCCGCACCGCCTGCATGCTGCTGCGCAGCATGTTGCCGAGATAGGTCGTGCGGCTGTAGCTCGCGATCCAGTCGCCCTGGTCGTTGATGCCGACCGCCGCCGCGGTCAGCGGCACGGCATTGTAGGTGAGGCGCTTGCTCGCCCAGGACCGCTTCTCGCCGACGAAGGTGCTGACGCTGTAGGTCGCGATCCACTGGCCGGCGGCGTTGATCGCCACCGCGCCGGCAACGTTCCGCCGCGGATACGTGACCATCTTGCCCGAGGAGGAGGTGCGGAAGCCGACGAAGGTCGAGCGGCTGTAGTTCACGATCCAGTCGCCCGAGGCATTGATCGCGACCGCGGATCGCGCCGGCGCGACCTGGTCGTAGGTGACCATCT
>CAZHMM010000032.1:0-27731 GCA_964533585.1 uncultured Elioraea sp. | reverse complement strand
CTTGCTGTAGCCGACGATCCACCAGCCGGTGCTGCTGATCGCGACCGAGGCGCCGATCGCCGGCACCGAGCCGTAGCGCACCGCCTTCCACAGCCCGATCGTCGCGTTCATCGCCTTGTTGGCGTCGATCCGGCCATTGCCGTAGCGGTTGTCGGAGGTGTCGGTGCCGGCGGGCAGGATCGTGGTCTGGCGCAGGATCTCGTAGAGCTGGCGCGGGCCGATCGTGCGGTTGCGCGCGATCATCAGGGCCGCGACGCCGCCGACCAGCGGGGTGGAGAACGAGGTGCCGGTCGGCGAGGCGAAGCCCGAGGCGCCCGAGGTCGTGCGGATCGACACCCCCGGCGCCATCACGTCGAGCCACGGCCCGTAATTCGAGGTCGTGCGCCGCGTGTCATCGGCCTCGGTGTTGCCGACCGCGAGCGTGCGCGCGTTCTTCGCCGGCCACTGGTCGTAGGGGATCGACTGGGTTGGATGGTTCGCGTTGCCCGAGGAGGCGATGATCGGCACACCCGCCTCGAAGGCGTAATCGACCGCATCGCCGAGTGCCGAGGGCTCGTTGTCCACCTTGGCGGGCGAGCTGGTGACGATCACATCGGCGCCCTCGTCCACCATGCACTCGATCGCGGCCGCGCTGGTCGTGCCGCCGCCAGCCTTGATCGCCATGAAGCGTGCGTTCCAGCCGGCCCCTGCCACCCCGGTCGCGTTGTCGGTGACCGCGGCGCACACGCCCACCACCTGTGTGCCGTGCTCGCCGCTCACCGCGTCGCCGTCGCCGGTGCAGGGGGTCGCGACGTAGTTGCCGGCAAGGTCCGGGTGGCCGGTGCGCACGCCGTTCGAGTCGTAGACGCCGATGATCACGCCGCTGCCCTTCGAGCGCGTCCAGGCGCCCTCGATGTTCACCTGCGGCAGATGCCATTGCGTCCCGTTCGTGTCGTCCGGGTCGTCCGGCGTGTCCTGGTCGGTCGCGAGCTCGGGGTCTTCCTCGACCCGCTCGACTTCCGGCAGCGCCATCAGCGCCGCGGCGATCGCGCCGAGATCGGCCTTCTCGGGGAACTCGGCGATCAGCCGACGATCCATGCGCACGTGCACCAGGCGCTCGAACCGGCGCCGCCCCGTGGCGGGGCGTGTCGACAACGCGCCGAACTTCTTCAGCACGCCATCGAGCGTGTCGATGCCGGTGCCGCGCAGCACGGCGGGCACGCGCTGCACGCGCGTCGCCGCGATGCGCTCGCGCGTCGCCTCGGCGGCCTTGGGCGCGAGCGTGATGATCAGGCGGCCCGGCACCGAGCCGCGCGTCGGCGTGGTGATGTCCTCGCTCATCGGATTACTCCCCCCTCAGGGACGTTTCGCAGTCGTCTGCGCCATCCTCGCTGGCAGCGGCCGGGCTGGCCGGCTCGGAGCCGCCGATCGAGACGGCGCGCAGCGCGTCGATCGTCACCTCGATCCGCCGGAGCTCGCCCTGAAGCCGCGCGACCTCGACGGATGCGTCGGCCTCCTCGTCGGCGAGCGGTGCGGCGGCGGTCTCGTCGGCGGTCAGTGGCACCGCGAGCCGCAGCCAGGTCTCGAGATCGGCGCGGTCGAGACGGAACTCCGCCGGCAGCAGGCGCCTGACCGGCGTCTCGGCGAGCACCTGCTCGACCTCGGCGAGCGTCAGCGCGGCAAGCTCGGAGGCGCTGCCGATCGCGCCGCTCAGGCTCAGCGCCTGCGCGACCTCGGCGGGCAGGCCGAGGCGGCAGAGCCCGGCGCAGGCGGTCAGGGGGAGCCGGCCGCGGGGGCCGGCAGTTCCGCACCGCCCCGCGTTCGTCTCGCAGTCGGACCTTTCCGCTCCCGCATGGGATCATCGGGGTCGGGATCCGCTCGACGACGCACCGTGCGTCGCGATGCGTGTGCGGACAGCAAGGAGCGTATCAGAGGCGTGCAGGGTGCGGAAACGGAAAACCCGCCCCTCGGTGTGCGCAGGATCACACCGGAGTCCTGGGTGCTGCGCGAGGCGCTAATCCGTTACGATACCATGATCCCGCGCATAGGCCGCGATGTCGGCGCGCAGACTCGCGCCGCCGCGCGCGGAGCGCCGCAGATTGGCGAGGAAGGTCCGGAACGCCGCCAGATCGAGGCTGCGCACCATCGCCTTCACCGACGGCACCGCGGCGGCGGGGATCGAGACCTGGTCGATGCCGACGCCGAACACGGCGAGCGCCTCCAGCGGGCGCGCGGCCGCCTCGCCGCAAAGCCCGACCGGCACGCCGGCGGCAGCGGCCGCCGCGCCGACCTGTTCGAGCAGGTCGAGCACCGGTGCGGAGAGGAAGTCATAGCGTCCGGCGAGCCTCGGATTGCCGCGATCGGCCGCGAACAGGAACTGCGTCAGGTCGTTCGAGCCGATCGAGAGGAACGCCGCTTCCTCGAGCAGCGCGGGCAGCTGCCAGACCAGCGCCGGCACCTCCAGCATCGCGCCCGCGCGCACCTCCACGGGGGCGGCTCCGCGCCGTCCGGCCGCGGCCCGCTCGGCCTCCAGCAGCGCCTTGGCCGCGCGCAGCTCCTCCACCGTCGTCACCATCGGGAACATCACCGCGAGCGTCCGCCCGGCCGCCGCACCCAGCATGGCGCGAAGCTGGCGGCGCAGCAGCGCGGGCCGGTCGAGACCGATCCGCAGCGACCGCCAGCCGAGGGCAGGGTTCTCCTCCTCCGCGTGCGAGAACCCCGGCAGCAGCTTGTCGCCGCCGAGATCGATGGTGCGGAACAGCACCGGCTTGTCGCCCGCGGCCATCAGCACGTCGCGATAGAGCGCCTCCTCGGTCTCGAGCTCGGGCAGCCCGCCGCGCGCCAGCCAGGCGATCTCGGTCCGGAACAATCCGATCCCGTCCGCGCCGGTCTCGGCGAGCTGCGGCAGGTCCATCAGCAGGCCGGCATTGATCATCACCGTCAGGCGCACGCCGTCGCGGGTGCGCGGCTCGATCTCGCGGAACGCGGCCTCGGTCGCGCGCCGGGCCGCGCGCGCGGCGAGGGCCGCGGTGTAGCCGGCGACGATCTCGGCATCCGGGCGCAGCACCAGCCGACCCTCGTCGGCGTCCAGCACCGCCTGCTCGCCCGGCACGGCGGACTCGGTCGCGCCGCGGCAGCCGGCGAGCAGCGGCACGGCGAGGGCGCGGGCGATGATGGTCGCGTGCGCGGTCGGGCTGCCCTCCTCCAGCACCAGCCCGGCGAGGCCGCGCGCGTGGTAGTCGAGCAGCTCGGCGGGGCCCACGCGGCGGGCGATCAGGATGAAGCCGTCGCCGATCGCCGGCTCGGGCGCCGTGCCGCCGAGATGGTCGATCAGCCGGCCGGCAAGGTCCTCGATATCGGCGAGCCGCTCGCGCAGATAGGGATCGGCGACCTGGCGCATGCGCGCGCGCAGCTCCGCCAGCACGCGCTCCACCGCCGCCTCGGCGGTCAGCCCGTCGCGCACCACCGCGGCGATCCGGCCGAGCCAGCCCTGATCGGCGGCGATCAGCCGGTACGCCTCCAGCACCTCGCGCGGCTCCTGGCCGGCCGCGCGCGCCGGCCCCTCCAGCAGCGCATCGACCGCGCGCTGCATCGCCTCCGTCGCCGCCGTCAGCCGGCCGAGCTCCGCCTCCGGGTCGTCCGACAGCACCGCGCGCGGGGCCGCCCGCCTGCCGTGCCGCAGCACCGGCCCCAGGACGATGCCCGGGGTCAGCCCGATCCCCTCGAAATGCCGCGCCATCGAGCCGGGCAGGCTGAGCGCAACCCCGTCGGCGGCCGAGCGCGCGCCGTGCAGCATCTCGGCGAGCAGCATGCCGACGGTCTCGAGCGCCTCGACCTCGTCCTCGGTGTAGCGGCGCGGCGCGCGGTTCTGCACCGCGATCACGCCCAGCACCTCCGCGCCGCGCAGCACCGGCACGGCGAGCATCGAGGCGTAGGGCTCCTCGCCCGTCTCCGGCCGGTAGGCGAAGGCCGGATGGTTCTGCGCATCCGGCAGGTTCAGCGGCCGCGCCTCGGCCGCCGCGGTGCCGACGATCCCTTCGCCGACGCGCAGCCGCGTGCGGTGCACCGCCTCGCGGCGCAGCCCTTCGGTGGCGGCGAGTTCGAGGATCTCGCCCGGGCGCATCACATAGACCGAGCAGACCTCGGCGACGAATTCGGCGGCGACGAGATGGACGAGCCCGTCAAGCCGGGGCGCGAGGTCGGTGGCGCGCGCCATCAGCCGGCGCAGGCGCGCGAGCAGTCGTCGGGGCGTGGTGTGGGTCTCTCGGGGAACTGCCGACACCGCCCGCGCGGCTCACTCGGCCGCTCGGGAGAGCGCGGGCGGGTCGCCGCGCGCCATCAGCGCGGCGACCGCCTGCTCGACCAGTTCGGCGATGATCTCGGCGGTGGGCTGCTCGCGCGTCACCATGCCGACACTCTGCCCGGCCATCAGCGAGCCGTTCTCGACATCGCCCTCGATCACCGCACGGCGCAGCGCCCCGGCCCAGAAATGCTCGATGTCGAGCTGCGCCGCGTCCTTCGCCAGTTCGCCCGCCTTGAAGCGGCGGATCACCTCGGCCTGGTGGTCCATGAAGCGCTTGGTGCCCTCGTTCACCAGCGCGCGCACGGGGATCACCGGGAAGGCGGGGTCGAGCTGCACGGTCGGCACGGCCTCGCGCGCGGCGGCGCGGATGAAGGCCTGCTTGAAGCGCGGATGGGCGATCGATTCGCTTGCACAGACGAAGCGCGTGCCGATCTGGCAGCCCGCGGCGCCCATTTCGAGATAGGCGAGGATCGCCTCGCCGCGACCCAGCCCGCCGGCGACGAACACCGGCACGTCGCGCAGATGCGGCAGGATCTCCTGGGCGAGCACGGTCAGGCTGACCGGGCCGATATGCCCGCCCGCCTCGGCGCCCTCGATCACCAGCGCGTCCGCGCCGGAGCGGACGAGCTTCTTGCCGAGCGCGAGGGCCGGGGTGAAGCAGACGAGCCTGGCGCCGCCGTCCTTGATGCGCCGGATCGCCGGGCCGGGCGGAATGCCGCCGGCGAGCACGATGTGGCCAACCGTGTGGTCGAGGCACACGCCGATCAGCGCGTCGAGCTCGGGATGCATGGTGATCAGGTTCACGCCGAACGGCTTGTCGGTCAGCGCCTTGGTGCCGGCGATCTCGGCATCGAGCAGCGCGGGCGTCATCGAGCCGCAGGCGATCACGCCGAAGCCGCCGGCGTTCGAGATCGCCGCGACCAGGTGGCGCTCGCTCACCCAGCTCATCGCCCCGCCCATGATCGCCACACGGCTGCCGAGGAAGTCGGTGCCGCGCTTCCACAGGGCGGCGAGCCGGGCCTCGGCCTCGGCGCGCGTCATGCCGCGTCGAGCCCGTAGGCGGTGTGCAGGGCGCGCACGGCGAGTTCGGTCGAATCCTCGCGGATCAGCACCGAGATCTTGATCTCGGAGGTGCTGATCACCTCGATGTTGATGCCGCGCTCGGCGAGCGCCTTGAACATCGTGTTGGCCACGCCCGCGTGGGTGCGCATGCCGACCCCGACCACGGAGATCTTCGCCACGCCCGGATCGGCGATCAGTTCGGCGAAGCCGACCTTCGCGCGCGCCTGCTCCAGCACCGCCTGGGCGCGGGCGAGATCGGCGCGGCCGACGGTGAAGGTCATGTCGGTCGTGCCGTCGGCCGAGACGTTCTGCACGATCATGTCCACGTTCACGTTCGCGGCCGCCAGCCCGCCGAACACCGCGGCCGCCACGCCCGGCCGGTCGGGCACGCGGCGCAGCGTCACCTTGGCCTCGTCGCGCGAATAGGCGACCCCGCTGACCAGTTCCTTTTCCACGATCTCGTCCTCGTCCACCACCAGCGTGCCGGGCCTGTCCTCGAAGGAGGATAGCACCTGCACGCGCACCCCTTGCTTCATCGCGAGCTCGACCGAGCGGGTCTGCAGCACCTTGGCCCCCACCGAGGCGAGCTCGAGCATCTCCTCGTAGCTGATCCGATCGAGCTTGCGCGCGCGCGGCACGATCCGCGGATCGGTCGTGTACACGCCATCGACATCGGTGAAGATGTCGCAGCGATCGGCCTTCAGCGCCGCGGCGAGCGCCACCGCCGAGAGGTCCGAGCCGCCGCGGCCGAGCGTGGTGATGCGATTGTCGGGGCCGAGCCCCTGGAACCCGGTGACCACCGGCACCTGGCCGATCGCCATCCGCCTGAGCAGTTCCGCGCCCGCGATGCTGTCCACCCGCGCCTTGCCATGCGCGCCGTCGGTGCGGATCGGGATCTGCCAGCCCTGCCAGGAGCGCGCATCCACGCCGCTCGTCTGCAGCGCGATCGCCAGCAGCCCGGTGGTCACCTGCTCGCCGGTCGCGACCACGGTGTCGTATTCGCGCGCGTCGTGCAGGGGCGAGAGCTCCTGGCACCACTTCACCAGCTGGTTGGTCACCCCGGCCATGGCCGAGACCACCACCGCGACCTCATGGCCGGCATCGACCTCGCGCTTGACGCGGGTCGCGACGGTGCGGATGCGGTCGAGATCGGCGACGGAGGTGCCGCCGAACTTCATCACGAGTCGGGCCATGCCGGGTCCGGGTACGTTGCGCGCGTGGGGCCGGGCGACACATAACGGCCGGGGATCGGGGCGGCAACCGGGAGGTCGCGCATGAGCACGGTGTCGGCGGCGGAGACGGCCAAGTTCGGCGCCCTCGCCGATCGCTGGTGGGACCCGGAGGGGCCGATGCGGCCGCTTCACCGGATGAACCCGCTGCGCACCGGCTGGATCGCCGAGCGCGTCGCGGCCGCCGGTCTCGCCTGGGGGGGGCTCCGGCTGCTCGATGTCGGCTGCGGTGCGGGGCTCGCGGCCGAGGCGTTCGCCCGGCGCGGCGCGTCGGTGACCGCGATCGACGCCTCGGCGGAGGCGATCGCGGCGGCCCGGCTGCACGCCGAGCAGGGCGGGCTCACGATCGACTATCGGGTCGCCGCGCCGGAAGATCTCGCCGAGGAGGAGGCGAGGTTCGACGTCGTGGTCGCCTTGGAGGTGATCGAGCACGTGGCCGACCGCGACGCGTTCCTCGCCGCGCTCGCTGGGCTGACGCGGCCGGGTGGGCTTGTGTTCCTCTCCACCCTGAACCGCACCGCGCGCTCGTTCCTGCTGGCGAAGCTGGGGGCGGAGTACCTGCTGCGGCTGCTGCCGGTCGGCACGCATGACTGGCGCGGCTTCGTCACCCCGGCCGAGCTTGCCCGGGGGCTGCGCCGCGCCGGGCTCGCGGTCACCGACAGCGCCGGGATGAGCATGGACAAGCTGACCGGGACCTGGCGCGAGAGCCGCGACCTCTCGGTCAACTACCTGGTCGCGGCGCGGCGGGGGTGAGCGGGCGGGTCCGCCCGGCCGCGGCGGCGGACCTGGAGACCGTCGCGGCGATCCACACCCGGGCCTGGCGCGAGGCCTATGCCGGGCTGATCCCCGAACCGGCCGCCACCGGGATGTCGTTCGCGGCGCGGGTGGCGATGTGGCGGCCACGCTTCGAGGGCGAGGCCGCCGGGCGCGGGCTCTGGGTGCTGGCGGTCAATGCCGGCGCGATCGCCTTCTACCGCCGCCTTGGCGCCCTGCCGGGCCCGACCCAGAGCTTCGCGATCGGCTCCGTCAGCCTGGTCGAGACGGCGATGCTCTGGCCCGACCTGGCCGCGCTCGCCGCCCGGGCCTGAGCGGCGGCACGTTTCCGGTCGACAGGGCGGGCGCGTCTGTGTAGGAATATAATCTGAATACGGGAGACGTGCGTCCTGCGCGTCCCGTCCCGGCCCCCCTTCCCTATCCGAAGGACTTCCCATGACCGCCATGCCGCGGTCCGTCGGCACGGCCTCGCCCCAGGCCGTGCTGGCGGACATGTCCGCCTCCGCCCGCAAGCTGAACCGCTGGATCGGCCTCATCCTCGCCGGGCTGGTGGTGGCGCCCGTCCTGACCGCGGCCGGCGGGGCGTCCTGGCTGCGCGCGATCGCGGTGTCGGAGGGCCGCGAGCGGCTGGCCGAGGTGCTGGCGATGGCCGCGCAGCACAGCGCCACCGTGTTCCAGGTGAACAGCGAGATCGCCCGGCAGGTGGCCGCGACCGCGGCCGACCGCCCGGAGGCGGAGCTTCCGCTCGATGCGCGGCTGCATGCGCGGCTGTCGGAGATCGCGGCGCGCCAGGCGCATGTCACGGCGATCGCGATCACCGATGCGGAGGGGCGGGTCCTCGTCCACTCGCACGCCTTTCCCGCTCCGCAGGACGCGCGGCTCGACCTGCCCGAGCGGGACCTGCTCGCCGCCACCGCGACCGCCGGGATCGCGCTGACGGCGCCGCGGCGCGACCCGATCGGCGGCGCGCTGGCCTTCGGCCTCGTCGTGCCGCGCTTCGAACAGGGCCGGCTGGCCGGCGCCGTGGTGGTGGAGACCGGGGCCGACTATCTCCAGCTCGCCTACGGCGATCTCGCCCCGGTCAGCGACTTCACCGTCGCCTGGATCGCGCGCGACGGCTGGGTGCTCTCGCGCCGCCCTGGGCTCGATGCCCCGGTGCGGCTCGATCCCTCGGCCGCGCAGATGCGCGCGATGCAGGCGGGCGACACGCACGGCGCCTTCGACGGCCCCTCGCCGGTGGACGGCGTGTACCGGCTCTCGGCCTGGCGCATGCTGACCGATTGGCCGGTCGCGGTGACGGTGGGCGGCGGCCGATCGGGGCTCGCGACCGCGCATGACCGCGTGACGATCGCCTTCGCGCTCGCGCTGATCGCCGCCTCGGCCGCGATCGGCGCGCTCGCCTTCGCGCTCCGCCGCGCCGCCGGCCAGCACGCCGCCCTGGTCGAGTGCGTGATCGACGCCGACGCCGCCCGCCGCAAGGCCGAGGACCAGCTGCATCAGGCGCAGAAGCTGGAGGCGGTGGGCCTGCTCACCGGCGGTGTGGCGCACGACTTCAACAACCTGCTCGCCGTGCTGATGGGCTGCACCGAGACCCTGCAATCGCGTTTCGCGGGCGATCCGGCCGTGCGCGAGACCACCGACGTGATGATCATCACGATCGAGCGTGGCGCGCGGCTCACCGCCGATCTGCTGTCCTTCGCGCGCAAGCAGATGCTGTTCCCGGTCGCCTGCGATGTCTCGCGGCAGATCGCCGCCGGGCGCACGCTGCTCGCCAAGGCCGCCGGCGAGGCGAACCAGCTGGTGTTCGACCTCGCGCCGATTCCGCTGCCGGTGCGCGTCGATCCCTCGCATCTCGATGCCTGCCTGATCAATCTCGTCTCGAACGCGCATGACGTGATCGAGCGCGACGGCCGCATCGTCGTGCGCACGCGGCTGCGCGTGATCGGGGCGGAGGGGAAGGAACTCGGCCTGGCGCCGGGCGAGTACGCGGTGATCGACGTCGAGGACAACGGCCGCGGCATGCCGCCCGAGATCGCCGCACGCGCCTTCGAGCCGTTCTTCACCACCAAGGCGCTCGGGCGCGGCACCGGGCTCGGGCTGGCGATGGTCTACGGCTTCGCCCAGCAATCCGGCGGCACGGCGCTGATCGAGAGCCAGCCCGGCCGCGGCACGCGCGTCTCGGTGCTGCTGCCGGTCACCACCGACACGGTGTCGGCGCCCGTGCCGCGCGCCGAGCGCCCGCCGGAGCGGCTCTCGGTGCATGTGCTGCTGGTGGACGACGACCCGACGGTGCGCCACGTGATGGCGGAGACGCTGAAGAGCCTCGGCGCCACCGTCAGCGAAGCCGGCGATGCGGCCCAGGCGCGCGCCAGGCTCGCGGCCGAGGCGCCGGGCCTGCTGGTCACCGACGTGGTGATGCCGGGTGACATGAACGGCTACGAGCTCGCCGCCTGGGCGCGGCGCGGCGGACGGCTGATGCCGACCCTGCTGATCAGCGGCTTCGCCGGCAGCCAGTTGCCGGAGGAACTCGCGGACGCGCAGGCGATCGCGTTCCTGCCCAAGCCGATCGCGCGCGCCGACCTCGCCGGGGCGATCGCGGGGCTGCTGAAGGCCGAGCGGCGGGTGCTGGAGGAGGCGAGCGCGGCCAAGGAGCCGGCGGCCCCTGCATGACGGCGCGGGCGGCGGGGCGTGCCGCCGGAGCATATCCGGCGCGCGCCGCCGCGCGAGGCTGACACCGCCTCGTCGCTTGCCCCGCCACGCCCGGCGTCGTATGGGGGGCCGCCAAGGCTCGCCACAGAAGGCATCGCCATGGCCCCCGACACCGCCACGCCCCGCGCCCGCACCACGATCGAGGAGGCTCTCGCCTTCGACGACGTGCTGCTCGTGCCCGCCTACTCCGCCGTCCTGCCCAGCCGCACCGACGTCGCCACCCGCCTGACCCGCCGCATCAATCTGAACATCCCGCTCGTCTCCGCCGCGATGGACACCGTGACCGAGGCCGCCATGGCGATCGCCATGGCCCAGGCCGGCGGCATCGGCGTGATCCACAAGAACCTCGAACCCGAGGACCAGGCCGCGCAGATCCGCCAGGTGAAGAAGTTCGAATCTGGCATGGTGGTGAACCCGGTCACCATCCACCCCGACCAGACGCTGGCCGAGGCGCGCGCGCTGATGGCAAGCCACCGCATCAGCGGCATCCCGGTGGTCGAGAGCGGCACGGGCCGGCTGGTCGGCATCCTCACCAACCGCGATGTCCGTTTCGCCTCCGACCCGACGATCAAGGTCTACGAGCTGATGACGCGCGAGAACCTGATCACCGTGCGCGAGCACGTCGCGGCCGAGGAAGCCAAGCGCCTGCTGCACAAGCACCGCATCGAGAAGCTGCTGGTGGTCGATGACGCCTATCGCTGCGTCGGGCTGATCACGGTCAAGGACATGGACAAGGCGACCGCGCATCCGAGCGCGTGCAAGGACGAGCTCGGCCGGCTGCGCGTCGCCGCCGCCACCGGCGTCGGGCCGGAGGGGCTGCGCCGCGCCGAGATGCTGGTCGAGGCCGAAACGGATGTGATCGTGGTGGATACCGCGCACGGCCATTCCGCCGGCGTGCTGGAGACGGTGGAGCGCATCAAGCGGCTCTCCAACGCCGTCGAGGTGGTCGCCGGCAATGTCGCCACGCCAGAGGCGGCGATCGCGCTGATCGAGGCGGGCGCCGATGCGGTGAAGATCGGCATCGGCCCGGGCTCGATCTGCACCACCCGCGTGGTCGCCGGCGTCGGCGTGCCGCAGTTCACCGCCGTGCTGGAGACGGCCGAAGCGGCGCATTCGCGCGGCGTGCCGGCGATCGCGGATGGCGGCATCCGCACCTCGGGCGATCTCGCCAAGGCGATCGCCGCCGGCGCCGATGCGGTGATGGTCGGCAGCCTGCTCGCCGGCACCGACGAGAGCCCGGGCGAGGTCTTTCTCTACCAGGGCCGCAGCTACAAGGCCTATCGCGGCATGGGCTCGATCGGCGCGATGAAGAAGGGCTCGGCGGATCGCTACTTCCAGCAGGACAGCGACACCGACAAGCTGGTGCCCGAGGGGATCGAGGGGCGCGTCGCCTACAAGGGACCGGTCGGCGCGGTGCTGCACCAGCTGGTGGGCGGGCTGCGCGCCGGCATGGGCTATACCGGAAGCGAGACGATCCCGGCGATGCGGCAGAACGCGCGCTTCCGCCGCATCACCGGCGCGGGGCTGCGCGAGAGCCACGTGCACGACGTCGCGATCACCCGCGAGGCGCCGAACTACCGGCTCGAACAGTGACCGAGATGCGGCGCGTCGAGGCCGTCGTCTTCGACGCCTACGGCACGCTGTTCGACGTGCACGCGGCAATCCGCCGTCATGCAAGGCGCATCGGCGAGAACTGGGAGACGGTGAGCGCGCTCTGGCGGCAGAAGCAGCTCGAATACGCCTGGGTGGCGAGCCTCACCGGCCCCGAGCATTGGCGCGACTTCGAGGTGATGACGCGCAATGCGCTCTACACCGCGCTGAACTGGCATGGCGGCGCGAACCTCCAGCTCGTCGATGACCTGATGGCGGCCTATCGCGCGCTGCCCGCGTTCGACGATGTCCGGCCCGCGCTGGAGGCATTGCGCGCGGCGGGGATCGGCACCGCGATCCTGTCGAACGGCTCGCGCGCGATGCTGGCCGATGCGGTCGCGGCGGCGAAGCTCGGCCCGCTCTTCGACCATGTGCTGTCGGTCGATGCGGCGCGGGTCTACAAGCCCGACCCGCGCGTCTATCGGCTCGCCGAGGACGCGGTGCATCGGCATTGCAGCCGGCTCGGCTATGTCTCGTCGAATGCCTGGGATGCGCAGGCGGCCGCTGCCTACGGATTCCGCACCGTCTGGGTGAATCGGATCAACCAGCCGGTCGAGTTCGCGATGCACCAGATCGCGCAGATGGCCGCGGACCTGGAGCCCGTGCCGGAGTTCTTCCTGTCGTGACCCCCGCCGCCCGCATCCAGGCGGGCATCGAGCTCTGGCAGGCGGTGGACGAGGCGCCCGAGGCGCCGGCGGACGCGATCGCCAATGCCTGGTTCCGCGCGCGCCGATTCATCGGGGCCTCCGACCGCCGCGTGGTGTCGGACCGGCTTTGGGCGATGCTGCGCGCGGCACCGCGGCTGGTCTGGCACCTCAAGCGGGCACGCGCGCCGATCACGCCGCGGACGCTGATGCTGGCGCAGCTTGCGGTGGCGGAAGGGGCCCCGGCGGACGCGGTCGCCGGGCTGTTCAACGCCGCGCGCCACGGCCCGGCCCCGCTCGCCGATGCCGAGCGGCGGGCGCTCGCCGGTTTCGCCGGCCGCGCCCTCGATGACCCTTCCATGCCCGAGGCGGCGCGGCTCGGCGTGCCGGACTGGCTGCTGCCGCGGCTCGCCGCCCGGTTCGGCGCAGCGCTCGGCGCCGAGATGGCGGCGTTCGACTCCGCCGCGCCGACCGATCTGCGCGCCAATCTCTTGAAGACGACACGCGATGACGCCCGCGCGGCGCTCGCCGCCGAGGGGATCGCGACCGAGCCGACGCCCTATTCGCCCTGGGGGCTGCGCGCCCAGGGCCGCCCGCCCGTCACCGCGAGCCGCGCCTTCCGCGAGGGCCTGGTCGAGATCCAGGACGAAGGGAGCCAGCTGATCGCCGCGATGGTCGATGCGCGGCCGGGCATGCGGGTGTGCGATTTCTGCGCCGGAGCGGCCGGCAAGACGCTGGCGCTCGCCGCGGCGATGGGCAACCGCGGCCAGATCGTCGCCGCCGATGTGTCGGCCGCCCGGCTCGAGGCGGCGGTGAAGCGGCTACGCCGCGCCGGTGTGTCCAATGTCGAGCGGCGGCTGATCGAGCCTGGCGCGAAGTGGCTGAAGCGCGCCGCGGGCGGCTTCGATCGCGTGCTGGTCGATGCGCCCTGCACCGGCACCGGCACCTGGCGGCGCAAGCCGGATGCGCGGCTCCGGCTCGCCGAGGCCGATCTCCTTGATCTTACGAAGAAACAGTCCGTGATCCTGGAGCGGGCCGCGAGGCTGGTGAAACCGGGCGGCGTTCTGGTCTACGCTACCTGTTCGGTGCTGACCGAAGAGAACGAGGCCCAGGTGGAGAGCGTCCTCGCGCGGGTTCCAGGCTTTGCGGTGCTGCCGCTCGCGGCGGTGCGCGCGCGCATCAGCGTGCCGCTGCCCGGCGACGGGCCGTTTCTTTCGCTCACGCCGGCGCGCCACGGCACGGACGGCTTCTTCGCCGCCGCGCTCACGCGGGAGTCGGCCGCGTGATCGCGATCCGCCGCGCCCGCGCCGCGGATGCCGAGGCGATCGGCGCGATCCACGTCGCGACCTGGCGCGGCACGTATGCCGGCATCCTGCCGGAGGCCTACCTCGCAGGGCTGTCCGCCGGGCGCCAGGCGGCCGGGTGGCGGCGGATGGTCACCGCGCCGCCGCCGGGACACGCCACCTTCGTCGCGGTCGCCACGGGGCCGGATTCGCCGGATGGCGTCACGCCGACCGTGGTCGGCTTCGCCTCCGGCGGCCGCGCGCGCAACGGCACCCGCGAGGCAGGCGAAATCGAGACGCTCTACCTGCTCGAGGATTTCCGCGAGCGCGGGGTCGGCCGGCGGCTGATGCGCGCGGTCGCCGCGCACCTGAACGCGATCGGCTGCCGGTCGGTGATGCTCTGGGTGCTGAAGGACAACCCGACGCGCTGGTTCTACCAGCATCTCGGCGGCCGGCCGGTGGCCGAGCAGCAGATCCGCTTCGCCGGCCAGCCGGTGGTGCAGCTCGGCCTGCTGTGGGAGCCGATCGGCGTGCTGCTCGCCGCCACCCAGCCCACCACGAACCAGTAGCGCCCCTTCCCAACCGCGCGGGTTTCTGTATCTGTCCGCCATGACGGACCGGATCCTGATTCTCGACTTCGGCAGCCAGGTCACCCAGCTGATCGCGCGGCGCGTGCGCGAGAGCGGCGTCTATTGCGAGATCTGGCCGTTCAACGCCCCGCCCGAGCGGATCGCCGATTTCGCCCCGCGCGGCGTCATTCTCTCGGGCGGGCCGGCGAGCGTCACCGAAGGCACCTCGCCCCGCGCGCCGGATCTCGTGTTCCAGCTCGACGTGCCGGTGCTCGGCATCTGCTACGGCCAGCAGACCATGGTCGCGCAGCTTGGCGGCGAGGTGCAGACCTCCGACCATCGCGAGTTCGGCCGCGCCTTCCTCGACGTCACCGACGACTGCGCGCTGTTCCACGGCGTGTGGCAGAAGGGTGCGCGCGAGCAGGTGTGGATGAGCCACGGCGATCGCGTCACGCGCCTGCCGGCGGGGTTCCGCGTGGTGGGCGTGAGCGAGGGCGCGCCGTTCGCCGCGATCGCCGACGACCATCGCCGCTTCTACGGCGTGCAGTTCCACCCCGAGGTGGTGCACACGCCGCACGGTGCGCAGCTGCTGCGGAACTTCACCCACGCGGTGTCGGGCGCGCGCGGCGACTGGACCATGGCGAATTTCCGCGAGGCGGAGATCGCCAAGATCCGCCGCCAGGTGGGGCAGGGAAGGGTGATCTGCGGGCTCTCGGGCGGGGTCGATTCCTCGGTCGCCGCGGTGCTGATCCACGAGGCGATCGGCGATCAGCTGACCTGCATCTTCGTCGATCACGGCCTGCTGCGCGCCGGCGAGGCCGAGCAGGTGGCGACGACGTTCCGGGATCGCTTCAACATCCGGCTCGTGCACCGCGATGCCTCCGAGCTGTTCCTCGGCGCGCTCGGCGGCGTCACCGACCCGGAAGTGAAGCGCAAGACCATCGGGCGGCTGTTCGTCGAGGTGTTCGAGGAGGAGGCGGGCAGGCTCGGCGGCGCCGAGTTCCTCGCACAGGGCACGCTCTATCCGGACGTGATCGAGAGCGTGTCATTCACCGGCGGGCCGAGTGTGACGATCAAGAGCCACCACAATGTCGGTGGCCTGCCGGAACGGATGAACATGACGCTCGTCGAGCCCTTGCGCGAGCTGTTCAAGGACGAGGTGCGCGCGCTGGGCCGCGAGCTCGGCATTCCCGAGGCGATCGTCGGCCGGCATCCGTTCCCCGGGCCCGGCCTCGCGATCCGCATCCCGGGCGAGGTGACGCGCGAGAAGGTCGCGCTGCTCCAGAAGGTGGATGCGATCTTCCTCGAGGAGATCCGCGCGGCGGGCCTCTATGACGCGATCTGGCAGGCCTTCGCCGTGCTGCTGCCGGTGCGCACGGTCGGCGTGATGGGCGACGGCCGCACCTACGACCAGGCTTGCGCCTTGCGCGCGGTGACGAGCACGGACGGGATGACGGCGGATGTCTATCCGTTCGACATGGGCTTCCTGCTGCGCACGGCGAACCGGATCGTCAATGAGGTGCGCGGCATCAACCGGGTGACCTATGACATCACCTCCAAGCCGCCCGGCACGATCGAGTGGGAGTGACGCATGACCGTGACCATCCACGGCATCCGTAACTGCGACACCATGAAGCGGGCGCGCGCCTGGCTGGAGACGCGCGGCGTCGCCCACCGGTTCCGCGATTACAGGACCGAGCCGCCGACGCACGGCGAGCTCGCGGCCTGGGCCCGCGCGCTCGGCTGGGAGCGGCTGCTCAACCGCTCGGGCACGACCTTCCGCAAGCTTGCCGAGACCGAGCGCGCGGGGCTGGATGAGGCCCGCGCGCTCGCGCTGATGCAGACGCACCCCTCGCTGATCCGCCGTCCGGTGCTGGAGGCGGGCGGACGCCTGCTCGCGGGGTTCGACGAGGCCGCCTGGTCGGCCACGCTGTAACCACCGTCCATCCGGGAGCCGACGATGCTGCTGCTGATCCTGGGACTTGCCGTGTTCCTCGCGGCGCACAGCTTCACCACCTTCCGCCCCGAACGCACGGCGGTGATCGGACGGATCGGCGAGATTCCCTACAAGGTCGTCTTCTCGCTCGTATCGCTGGCCGGGATCGTGCTGATCGTGCAGGGCTTCGGCGCCTATCGGGCGAGCGGCTACATCCCGCTCTGGGACCCGCCGGTGGCGCTGCGCCATGTCGCGCTGCTGCTGATGCTGCCCTCCTTCATCCTGCTCGCGGCGGCCTACGCGCCGTCCGGGCTGATCAAGGGGGCGGCGAAGCATCCGATGCTCGCGGGCGTGAAGATCTGGGCCTTCGCGCACCTGCTGGCGAACGGCGACCTCGGCTCGGTCGTGCTGTTCGGCGCATTCCTGGCCTGGGCGGTGTATGACCGCATCGCGCTGAAGCGGCGCGAGGGCGTGGTCGTCCCACCGCGCTCGGGCTGGACGCGCGGCGACTGGATCGCCTGCGCCGTCGGCGCGATCGCCTGGGCCGCGTTCGTCGGCGGACTGCACCGCCTCGTCATCGGTGTCGGCGTGATCGGCTGATCACGCGATCGCCGCGCCCCGCTCGGTGAGCAGCGCGCGCAGCACCGAGCGGTGGCAGCGCGCCTCGTCCGCGCAGTAGCAGCCGACCGAGAAATCCGACCCGTGCGACAGCGCGGCGAGCAGATCGAGCGTGCGCCGCGCCGCCGGCGCCTCCATCTCCTTGCGGAACGCCGTCACGAAGGCGCGCCAGTCCGCCTCCGTCTGCGCCCCGCGTGCCTTCGCGACCAGCGCGGCACTCGGCGCGAGTTCCGGATACCAGACATCGAACCAGTCCTCCGCGGCGTAGCGCGCCTTGCGCACGCCGCGCGGCAGGTGGCGCACCGTGCCGATGCGCGTGCCCTCGCCCGGCAGCCGCGTCGTGCCGAGCCGGACGATGCGCACGCTCATGACATCGGCCCGGCTCAGCGCACGCGGATGTTGCGCTCGGTGATGAGCTTTCCCCAGTGGGCCCGCTCGGCGGCCACGCGGGCGGCGAACTCGGCCGGCGTGTTCGGCAGGTAGATCAGCCCGTGCGTCTCCAGGAACGCCCTGGTCTCGTCGGTCGCCGAGACCGCGCCGTACTCGCGCGCGAGCCGCGCCTGGATCGGCTCGGGCGTGCCGGTCGGCACGATCACCGCGTACCAGGTGACGATGTCCACCTCCGGATAGCCGACCTCGCCGAGCGTCGGCACGTCCGGCAGATGCGGCACGCGCGCGGGCGTGGTGACGGCCAGCGCGCGCACCCGCTCGGCGCGGATCTGCGGCAGCATCGAGGGCAGCGTGTCGAACATCGCGTGCACGTCGCCGGTCAGCAGCGCGGGCAGGCTGTCATTCGTGCCGCGATAGGGCACGTGCACCATGTCGATGCCGTCGCGCGCGCGGAACATCTCGAAGATCAGGTGCTGCGCCGTGCCCACGCCGACCGAGCCGTAGTTCAGCTTGCCCGGCTCGGCGCGCGCCGCGGCGATCAGCCCGGCGACGTCGCGGATCGGCGAACTGGCCCCCACCACCAGCACCAGCGGCGAGGCGCAGAACATCTTGATGGGCACGAGATCGCGCGCCGGGTCATAGGGAAGATCGGGATCGGTGTTCGGAAAGATCGTCAGCGGCGCGAGATTGCCCATGCCGATCACGTAGCCGTCGGGGCGCGCGCGGGCGATCTCGGTGACGCCGATGCGCGCGCCGGCGCCGGCCTTGAAGTCGTTGACGATCGGCTGGCCGAGTGCCGCCGAGACGCGGTCGTTGAAGTAGCGCGCGATCAGGTCATTCAGCCCGCCGGGCGGCCAGGGCACGACGAAACGGATCGAGCGGGTCGGCCAGGCCTGGGCGGCGGCCGGCAGCGCAGCGGCGAGCGCGGCGCCGGCCAGCACGGATCGGCGGGTCAGGATCATGCGAAGCCCCTTCGTTTCGTTGCCCGCGGAACACTGGCGGCCGTCGCCGGGCGCGCGCCCGGCCAGTTCGCCGCCGCCGAGTTCCCGCTGCCGACGGTGGCGGACCGGCTCGCCGAGGTCTCCGACGAGCTCGAGCACGGCCGCGGCCTGGTCCGGCTCGGCGGGCTCGACCCGACGCGCTACGCGCATGACGACCTCAAGCGGATCTTCTGGGGGCTGGCGGCGCATCTC
This sequence comes from uncultured Elioraea sp., assembly GCA_964533585.1. Taxonomy (GTDB): domain Bacteria; phylum Pseudomonadota; class Alphaproteobacteria; order Acetobacterales; family Acetobacteraceae; genus Elioraea. The sequence continues at coordinate 9,392 of CAZHMM010000032.1, read as the reverse complement.
GGCACGCCGCTGCCGCAGAACACGACCGGCGAGATCCTCGCCGAGGTGCGCGACGAGACCGGCACCGGTGCGGCCGTCACCGGCAGCGGGCCCGGCCCGGTGCCCTCGGCGCGGGCGCGCTCGCGCTCGACCGGCCCGTTGCGGTTCCATACCGACAAGTGCGACGTGCTGGCCCTGCTCTGCGCCTCGAACGGGATCGCCGGCGGGGTGTCGCGCATCGTCTCGACGGTGGCGATCCACGATGCGCTGGCCGAACGCCGGCCCGACCTGCTCGCCGTGCTGTACCAGGATTTCTGGCGCAAGCGCCCCGCCGACGAGGAGGGCTCGCGCGCGGATGCGGTGTTCGCGATGCCGGTGTTCTCGCGCGGGCCGGACGGCGCGTTCACCTCCCAGTACAGCCGCACCTATGTCGAGATGGCGCAGGACGAGGCTTCGGTGCCGCGGCTGACGGCCGCGCAGATCGAGGCGATGGACGAGCTCGCGCGCCTGGCCGACGAGCTCTGCGTCGAGATGCCGTTCGAGGCCGGCCAGATTCAGCTGATGAACCAGCATGTGACCTATCACGGCCGCACGGCCTATGCCGATGACGCGGCCTCCGGCGCGCGTCGGGTGCTGCTGCGGATCTGGCTCGCGGTGCCGAACAGCCGTGCGCTGCCGGCGGGCCATGCGGTGCAGTGGGGCGATGTGCGCGCAGGCGCCCTGCGCGGCGGCGCGATGCCGGGCCGCAGCGCCTACGAGCTGGCGTAGCCGAGGACTACAGCAACCCCTCCTGGCGGAACGACAGGAAGCGGCCGTTGCCGACGATCAGGTGGTCGTGCAGCGTGATCGAGAGGATCGCGGCCGCCTGCTTGATCTCGCGCGTCATCTCGAGATCGGCGCGGGATGGGGTCGGATCGCCCGAGGGGTGGTTGTGCACCAGGATCAGCGCGGTCGCGTGCAGCTCCAGCGCGCGCTTGACCACCTCGCGCGGATAGACCGGCGTGTGGTTCACCGTGCCGCGCGCCTGCGCCTCATCCGCGATCAGCCGGTTCTTCGGGTCGAGGAACAGCACGCGGAACTGCTCGATCTTCTCGCGCGCCATCACGGCGTGCAGATAGTCGATCAGCCGGTCCCAGTTGCTCAGCACCGGCCGCTCCATCACCTCGGCCCGGCTCATCCGGACCGCGGCCGCCTGGACGAGCTTGAGCGCGGCCACGCTGTGCGGGCCGAGGCCGCGCGTATCGAGCAGCGCCTGCTGCGGGGCGGCGAGCACGCTGGCGAAGCTGCCGAAGCGGTTGATCAGCGCCTTCGCCAGCGGCTTGGTGTCGCCCTTCGGCATGGCGAAGTAGAGCAGCATCTCCAGCAGTTCGTAGTCGGCGAGCGCGTCCGGCCCGCGCGTCAGCAGCTTGTCGCGCATGCGCGCGCGATGGCCGTGCGGACCGGTGGAGGGGAACGGCGCCTCGGCGGGGAAGGGGCGGGGGGGCCGATCGGCTGCCGGCGCGGATCGCGCGTCCGGAAGCGCGACCGGCGCCGCCGCGCCGGCATCGGCGAAGCCGCGCGCACGACGCGGCACCCCGGCCTCGGGCCAGGCCCGTGTCGCCCTGTCGCGCTTGAAGATCCGGTCCAGCAGCCGCATGCCGCCCCATCCATCCACCCCCGAGAAGGTAGTGCGGCGGGCGCGAGAACACAACTGTAGGTAGTTCTGCGATGGATGCGGAGGGCTACAGCAGCCCCTGCTGGCGGAACGACAGCCAGCGGCCGTTGCCGACGATGACGTGGTCGTGCAGCGCGATGCCGAGCGCGGCGGCGGCGGTCTGCACCTCGCGTGTCATGTCGATATCGGCGCGCGAGGGGCTCGGGTCGCCCGAGGGGTGGTTGTGCACCAGGATCAGCGCGCTGGCCTGAAGGTCGAGCGCGCGCTTGACCACCTCGCGCGGATAGACCGGCGCATGGTTGACGGTGCCGCGCGCCTGGGTCTCGTCCGCCTTCAGCCGGTTCTTGTTGTCGAGATAGAGCACGCGGAAATGCTCGACCGGCTCGCGCGCCAGTGCGGCGTGCAGATAGGCCATCAGCTTGTCCCAGGCGTTCAAGAGCGGCCGGTCGGCGACCTCGGCGGCGGCGAGCTTCAGCGCGGCCGCATGCGCGACCTTCAGCGTCGCGATCACCGCCTCGCCGACGCCCGGCACGCCCGCGAGGTCCTCCTTGGGGGCGGCGAGCACGCCGGCGAAGCTGCCGAAGCGGCCGATCAGCGCCTTGGCGAGCGGCTTGGTGTCGAGGCGCGGGATCGCGAACAGCAGCAGTTCGAGCAGCTCGTAATCGGCGACCGCCTCCGCCCCGCCCGCGAGGAAACGGGCGCGCAGCCGCTCGCGATGGCCGAGATGGCCGGGCGCGGGATCAGCCTCGGGCGCGAGCGCGAACAACCCGCCCGGTGCCGCATCCTCCATGCCGCGCCGCCTCGGCATCGGCCCGGTCAGGCGTAGGGCGGCTTGTGCAGCCCGGCGGGCGAGAGGGTGAAGATCTCGCAGCCCGTCGCGGATACGCCGACCGTGTGCTCGAACTGCGCCGAGAGCGACCGGTCGCGCGTCACCGCGGTCCAGCCATCGTCCAGGATCTTCACCTCGGGCCGGCCGGCATTCACCATCGGCTCGACCGTGAACAGCATCCCCTCGCGCAGCGTCACACCCTCGCCCGGCCGGCCGAAATGCAGCACGTTGGGCGGCTCGTGGAACGCGCGGCCGAGCCCGTGGCCGCAGAACTCGCGCACCACGCTGAAGCGCTGGCGCTCGACGAAGGACTGGATCGCGTGGCCGAGATCGCCGAGCGTGGCGCCGGGGCGGATCACGGCGATGCCGCGCATCATCGCCTCGTAGGTGACGTCCATCAGCCGCTGCGCCTTCACCGACGGCTTGCCGGCGGCGTACATGCGGCTGGAATCGCCGTGCCAGCCGTCCAGCACCACGGTGACGTCGATATTGAGGATGTCGCCCTCCTCCAGCCGCCGCGGCGAGGGGATGCCGTGGCAGACGACGTGGTTCACCGAGGTGCAGATCGATTTCGGGAAGCCGCGATAGCCGAGCGGCGCCGGCACCGCGCCGTGATCGAGGATGAAGTCGTGGCAGAGCCGGTCGAGCGCCTCGGTGGTCACGCCCGGCTTCACGTGCTCGGTGATCATGTCGAGCGCGGCCGCGGCGAGCTGGCCGGCGCGGCGCATGAACGCGAAATCCTCGGGGCTGTAGAGGATGATCCGGCGCGCATCGCCCGGCTCGATCCCCTGCGTGCGTTCCAGCTGGTTCATGGTGGCCCGCCTGTCCATGTCTGCCCCTAGCGCGCGGGCTTCGGGGGCGCAAGTCGCGAGGGCGCCAGCTCGCCCGCGCCCTGCTCGTCGGCGCCCAGCGCCGCGGCCAGCCGCGTGGCCGCGCTGCCAGGGGCCAGCGGCTTCGGCTGGCTCGCCGCCGGCGCCCAGCGCGTCAGCGTGCTCAGCTCGAGCGGCATCGCCACCCTGCCCTCGGCATCGCGCGGCAGCCGGCGCGCGGCCTCGGCGATCAGCGCGCGCGTGGCCGGCCGTCGGCTGCGCGCGGCGAGCGCGTTGGTCTCGCCGAGCGCGCGCAGCTCGGCGAACAGCGCGAACGGGTCGGGGTAGCTCACGGTCAGCGTCTCGGCATCGGCGACCGGCAGGGCGAAGCCCGCGCGCTGGAGCAGGCCCGCCGCGTCGCGCAGATCGGGCAGCGGGATCACGCGCGGGCTCGCCCCGCCCGTGGCCGCGGCCTCGGCGGCGAGGAAGGCCGCGCGCAGCGGCGCGAGCGTGGCGGGCCCGGGCAGGATGGCGAGCAACAGCCCGTCCGGGGCGAGCGCCTGGCGGGCCTGGATCAGCGCCCCCGGCAGGTCGTTCACCCAGTGCAGCGAAAGGGACGAGACGATCAGGTCGAACGATGCGGGCGCGAAGGGCAGCCACTCCTCGTCGGCGGCGACCGCGAGCGCGCCTGCGCGCGCGGCCAGGCGAGGGGAAAGGTCGGCCGAGACCACGAGCGGGATGCCGCGCGCGCGGAGCGCGGCGGCGAGCGGCCCGTGCCGGCCGCCGAGATCGAGCGCGCGGGTGAAGCGGCGCGTGGTGTCGTCCAGCCGGTCGAGCAGCCGTTCGGCGATGGCGGCCAGCAGCGGCTCGGCGCGATCGACCTGCGCGGCGGCGCGGTCGCGGCGCAGACGATGCGCGCGCCGGTCGAAAGGAACCGGAAACCCCGTCATGCGTAGCATGTGAGGATGCGCACAGGCGCTGTCATCCCCGCGTGCCATCGTGTCGGATGTTCAACGGACCGACGCCTGCCGGCCCGCGGGTCACAGCCAAGGCGGTGTGAGATGATGAACCCTGATCCTGCCTCGTCGACGTGGCGGCTGCGTCGTCGGAAACGCCCCCTCGCCCCCGAGCGCGAGGCCGAGGCCGCCGCCCGCGCCTGGTCGGAGGCCGACCTCCAGCAGGCCGCGTATCGTGCCGGGATGCTCGCCGTGGCGCTTGCCGCCGCGGCCCTGCCGCTCGCCGCGCTGCTGCGGTAGGGTCCGGCCCTGCGTCGCGGGCGGAGGGTGCGGGCAGGACCTTGCACGCCCCCGCATCTTCGGCCAAGCCTGTCGGCGCATTGCCCTGGCAGGAGGATCCGCCATGAACGAGATGGACGTCACGGCCGCCCGCACCGCAGCGGTCGCCGCCACGGTCGAGCGCATCCGCGCGATCGAGGCGCGCGAGGGCGTCACCCGCCCGGCGCTCGATGCGATCATGGCCGAGCTGCACCGGCTCGCCGCCCAGGAGCAGCTGTTCCCGTCGGCCGAGTTCCAGCCGCCGCCCGCCGGCGAGAAGGGCTCGCGCCGCTACCTGTTGCAGGAGGACCCCGGCGGACGCTTCGCGCTCTACCTGAACGCGCTGAACCCCGGCAACGAAACGAAGCCGCATGACCACACCACCTGGGCCGTGGTGGTGGCGGTGGACGGCGAGGAGCTGAACAAGGTCTATGCCAAGCGCGAGGATCGGCTCGATCTCGTGCGCGAGGTGGTGGTGAAGCCCGGCACCGGCATCGCGCTGATGCCCGAGGACATCCACTCGATCCACACCCAGGGCGATCGGCCGACGCGGCATCTGCACATGTACGGGCTCGCACTCGAGAAGCTCGACAACCGCATGGCCTACGATCCGGCGACCGGCGCGGCGGTGCCGTACAACCGCAACTTCATGGCGCCGACCGCGAACCGCTGATCGTTACGCCGATGGTGAGCAAGGTCGCGCCGGACGCGCTGAAGGCGATGATCCGCGACGGCGCCGAACTCGCGATCGTCGATGCGCGCGAGGAGGGCGAGTTCGGCACCGGCCACCTGTTCTGGGCCTCACCGCTGCCGCGCTCGCGCCTTCCGCTGTTCGCGCGCGCGCTCTTGCCGAACACGGGCGCGCGCATCGTCGTGACCGATGACGGGCGCGGACTCGCCGAGCAGGCGGCCGCCGAGCTCGAAACGATGGGCTACAGCAACGTCGCCGTGCTGGACGGCGGCACGCCGGCCTGGAAGGACGCGGGCTACGTGCTGTTCACCGGCGTCAACGTGCCCTCCAAGGCGTTCGGCGAGTGGGTCGAGCACCATTACGGCACGCCATCGGTCGACGCGGTGGAGCTGAAGGCGCTGATCGATGCCGGCACCGACATGGTGGTGCTGGATAGCCGCCCGCTCGACGAGTTCCGCCGCATGAGCATCCCGACCGGGATCAACGTGCCGGGCGGCGAGCTCGCCTACCGGATCGGCGCGCTGGCGCCGAACCCGGACACGCTGGTGGTGGTGAACTGCGCCGGGCGGACGCGCTCGATCCTCGGCGCCGAGAGCCTGCGCGCCGCCGGTGTGCCGAACCGCGTCGTCGCGCTGCGCAACGGCACGATGGGCTGGGAGCTCGCCGGGTTCACCTGCGCCCGCGGCGAGACCGCGCGCTATCCCGAGGGGCGGCCGGCGGATGCCGAGGCGGCCTTCGCCCGCGCCGAGGCGCTGCGCGTGAAGCACAGCGTCGGGCTGATCGACCGTGCGACGCTCGATGCCTGGCGCAAGGACACGACGCGCACGCTCTACCTGTTCGACGTGCGCGACCCGGCGGAGTACGCCGCCGGCCATCTCGCCGGCGCGCGCTCCGCCCCCGGCGGGCAGCTCGTGCAGGCGACCGATGCCTGGATCGCCGTGCGCAACGCGCGCGTGGTGCTGGTGGACGATGACGGCGTGCGCGCGCGCATGACCGCACAGTGGCTGGCGCAGCTCGGCCATCGCGACGTCCATGTGCTGGAGGGTGCGGCCGAGGACTTCACCGCGACAGGGGCGTGGACGCCGCCGGGCGAGGTGCCCGAGGCCGAAACGATCCCGCTGCGGGAGGCGCATGCCGCCTGGCAGGCCGGGCAGCTCCGCGTGGTCGATCTCGCCCGCTCGGTCGATTTCCGCGACGGGCACATCCCCGGCGCGCTCTGGGGCGTGCGTACCCGGCTCGCGGCGCTGGCGGACCGGCTGCCTGAGACGGGCATCGTCGCCGTCACCTCGCCGGATCAGAACCGGCTCGCCCGGCTCGCGGTCGAGGAGGTGGCGGAACTCACCCCCGCCCGTGTCGGCGTGCTGGAGCGCGGCACCGCGGGCTGGGCCGCCGGCGGCCTGCCGATCGAGAAGGACCGCACCAACCCGCCGGACGAGGCGTGCATCGACTTCTATCTCCGCCCCTATGACCGCAACTCTGGGGTGGAGGAGGCGATGCAGGCCTATCTCTCCTGGGAGATCGATCTCGTGGGCGAGATCGAGCGCGACGGGGATGCCGCGTTCGGCTGAGGGCTGGCTCGGCAGGCTGGGCGCTGGCCTCGCGCGCGGCGCGATCGATCTGCTGCTGCCGCCGCGCTGCCTCGCCTGCGAAAACCCGGTCGAGCGTCAGGGCCTGCTCTGCGCCGAGTGCTTCCCGCGCCACCGCTTCATCACCGCGCCGATGTGCCGGCGCTGCGGCGTGCCCTTCGCCCATCCCGGCGAGGCGGGGCCGGAGGGGCTCTGCGCCGCCTGCCTCGCCCATCCGCCGGTGTTCGGCCGGGCGCGCGCGGTCTGGCGCTACGACGCGGCGAGCCGCGACGTCATCCTGCCGCTCAAGCACGCCGACCGCACCGAGCTCGCCCCGGCGCTCGGCCGGCTGATGGCGGCGGCCGGGCGCGAGCTGCTCGACGGGGCGGACCTTCTGGTGCCGGTGCCGCTGCACTACCGGCGGCTGGTGGCGCGGCGCTACAACCAGGCCGCGCTGCTCGCCCGCACGGTCGGCCGCATCGCGCGCGTGACGGTGGTGCCCGACCTGCTGCGCCGGGTGCGCGCCACGCCGAGCCTGGGCGAGCTCGGCGCCGCCGAGCGCGCCGCCGTCGTCGCGGGCACGATCGCGGTGGCGCCACGCCACCGCGCCCGGCTTGCCGGCAGGCGCGTCGTGCTGATCGATGACGTGTTGACCAGCGGTGCGACCGCCAATGAGTGCGCGCGCGTGCTGCTGGCGGCCGGCGCCGCGTCGGTCGATGTGCTGGCGGTCGCCCGCGTCCCGCTGCCCGGCGCGTGAGGCGGGATTGACCCGGACGCGGCGCGATCCGATGTGACGTGCCATGCCCGAGATCGAGATCTACACCAGCTTCTGGTGCCCCTACTGCGCCGCCGCCAAGCGCCTGCTCGACGCCAAGGGCGTGGCCTATCGCGAGATCGAGGCGCCCTCGGGCAGCCCCGCCCGCGCCGAGGCGACGGAACGCTCGGGCGGACGGACCAGCGTGCCGCAGGTGTTCGTCGACGGCGCCCCGCTCGGTGGCTACGACGACCTCGCCCAGCTCGATCGCGCCGGCGAGCTCGACCGCCTGCTCGGCCTCACCGGCACGGCCGCGAGCGGCTGAGCCGTCATCTTTCGTTCACGGCGGGCTGGCAATCTCTTGCCTGGAGTGCCAGCAGGCCCATGATAGGTCCATGACCCGCACCATCGGCGAGGAGGCATGATCCACTACGCGCTCCGCTGCGACTCGGCGCACGAGTTCGACGGCTGGTTCAAGGACAGCGCCGCGTTCGAGCGGATGGCCAAGCGCGGCCTGGTGGACTGCCCGCACTGCGGCTCGACCAAGGTGAGCCGCGCGCTGATGGCCCCGGCCGTCGCGTCGTCGCGCGCGCTGGCCCCGGCCGCGCCGCCGCCGGCCCCGCCCACGCCGGCCGGGGGCAAGGCGGTCGCCGGCCAGGTCCCGGCCGCCGCGCTGGCGATGCTCCAGCGCATGCGCGCCGAGATCGAGAAGAACTGCGACTATGTCGGGCCGCGCTTCGCCGAGGAGGCGCGGAAGATTCACGCCGGCGAGAGCGACGCGCGCGGCATCTACGGCGAGGCCACGGCCGAGGATGCCGAGGCGCTGCGCGAGGAGGGGATCGGCTTCCGCACCATCCCCTGGGTGCCCCGCGCCGACGGCTGACGCGCCCTGCACGCTGACGCCGGGCGTGGACCTGCGGTAAGCCCGGCGGGACGCCGAGGGAGCATGGGCCGCAGGACAGACCGCAGCGCGCGCACCGGACCGGTCGAGGTGGTCGTCGCGCGCCTCGGGGCCGGCGGCGACGGCATCGCCGCGCTGCCTGACGGCCGCCCTGCCTACATCCCTGACGCGCTGCCGGGCGAGCGCGTGCGCATCCTGCCCGGCGCGCGCCGCGGCGAGGGTGTGGCGGCGCGTCTGCTCGCGCGCCTGACGGACTCGCCCGACCGTGCCGCCCCGCCCTGCCCGCATGTCGGCGCCTGCGGCGGCTGCACGGCGCAGCACCTGAATGCGGACGCCTATCGGCGCTGGAAGACCGGGCTGCTCGCCGAGGCGCTGCGCCGCGCCGGCTTCCCCGACACGCCGATCGATCCGCTCGTGCCGGCCGCCCCGGCGACGCGCCGGCGCGCCGCGTTGGCGCTGCATGGGGGCGCGGTCGGGTTCCATGAGCACGCCAGCCGCCGCGTGGTCGATGCGCCGTCCTGCCGCGTGCTCGACCCGGCGATCCTCGCCCTGGCGCAGCGGCTGCGCGGCCTTGGCCGCGACCTCGCCTGCCTCCGCCCCGAGGCCGAGGCGCAGGTGAACCTGCTCGATACGGGGGCCGATCTGGTGCTGCGCGGCGCGCGCGAGCCCGATCTCGCCGAGCGCGAGCGTCTCGCCGGCTTCGCCGAGGCCGCCGATCTGGCGCGGCTCTGCTGGGCGACCGGCACGGCGCCGCCGCTGCCCGTGGCGGTGCGCCGCGCCCCGACCATCGCCTTCGCCGGCGTGGCGGTCGAGCCGCCGCCCGGCGCGTTCCTGCAGGCGACGCGCGAGGGCGAGGCGGCGATCGGCGCGGCGGTGCGCGCGGCGCTCGCCGATCTGCCGGATGGCGCCATGGTCGCCGATCTCTACGCCGGCATC
>CAZHMM010000031.1:2952-30766 GCA_964533585.1 uncultured Elioraea sp. | reverse complement strand
GGCCTCCATCCCCGCCGACTACACCAACCGTCCGATCAAGCCGAAACTTCTACAGGTGAAGGAGCGCGGCGCGCTCAACTGCCAGGTCGGCCTGCCGACGCCGGGCTTCTACGCCCTGGCGGCGGACGGCACCTGGTCGGGCCTCGACGTCGATATCTGCCGTGCCGTCTCGGCCGCGATCTTCGACGACCCGAACAAGGTGCGCTACCAGTCCGTCACCTCGGCGGTGCGCTTCACCTCGCTCGCCAACGGCGAGTCCGACCTGTTGTCGCGCACCACCACCTGGACCGCGGTGCGCGACACCCAGCTCGGCCTCGACTTCGTCGGCATCAACTTCTACGACGGCCAGGGCTTCCTCGTGCCCCGGGCGTCGGGCATCACCTCGGCGCGCGAGCTCGACGGCGCGACCGTCTGCGTGCTCACCGGCACCACCACCGAGCTGAACCTCGCCGACTACTTCCGCGCCAACAACATGCAGCTGCGCTCGGTGACGAACGAGAACGTCAACGTGCTGGTCGAGACCTATCTCGGCGGCGGCTGCGACGCCTACACCAACGACAAGTCGGGCCTCGCCGCGCGGCGCTCGGCCTTCCCGAGCCCCAACGACCACATCATCCTGCCCGAGACGATCTCGAAGGAGCCGCTCGGCCCGGTGGTGCGCAACGGCGACCAGGCGTGGGGCAAGCTGGTGCGCTGGGTGCTGTTCGGGCTGATCGAGGCCGAGGAGCTCGGCGTCACCTCGAAGAACCTCGACGAGATGCTGAAGTCGGCGAACCCGAGCGTGAAGCGGCTGCTCGGCGTCGAGGGCAATATCGGCCAGGGCATGGGCCTGACCAACGACTTCATGGTCCGGGTGATCCGCCATCTCGGCAACTACGGCGAGATGTATGAGCGGCACGTTGGCGCCAACACGCCGGTCGGCATCCCGCGCGACGAGTCGCTCAATGCGCTCTGGACCAAGGGCGGGCTGATGTACGCGATGCCGTTCCGGTGAGCCGATCGGAAGTGTGACGCACAGGCGGGGTCCGGGCGATCGCGCGCGGACCCCGCCCCTTCACAATCGGCGTTCCTGACCGGGCAGGGCAGGCCATGGCAACAACGGCCGCGACAACACGGTCGGCCGCGGCGACATCGAGGACCACCTCGATCGTCAATGACGCGTTCGCGCGCTCGATCTTCTACCAGGTCCTCACGGCCGCCATCCTCGTCGGTGGAATCTGGTACCTGGTCTCCAACACCATGGCCAACCTCGCGCAGCGCAACATGGCTGCGGGGTTCGACTTCCTCGAATATACCGCCGGCTTCAACATCGTCTTCACGCTGATCCCCTACCGCGAGGGCGACAGCTACTTCCGCGTGTTCCAGGTCGGCATCGCCAACACGCTGCTGGTGGCGGTGATCGGCATCGTGCTCGCCACGCTGATCGGCCTGCTGATGGGGCTGGCGCGGCTGTCGACCAACTGGCTGATCCGCAGCCTCGCCCGCTGGTATGTCGAGGTGCTGCGCAACACGCCGCTGCTGCTGCAGATCATCGCCTGGTATTTCGGCTTCTTCAATCTGCTTCCGGTGCCGCGGCAGAGCTTCGACTGGGGTGGCGCGTTCTTCCTCAACAACCGCGGCTTCTACTTTCCTGCCCCTGTGCCGCTCGACGGTTTCGGCTGGACCGGCGTGGCACTCGGCCTCGGCGTCATCGCCGCGGTGGCGATCCATCGCTGGGCGCGGCGGCGGCTCGAGGCGACCGGACAGTCCTTCCCGTCGGTGCTGGTCGGGGCAGGATTGATCATCCTGCTGCCGGTCACGACCTTCCTCGCCACCGGATCGCCGCTCGATTGGGACATCCCGGCGTTGCGCGGCTTCAACTTCCGCGGCGGGCTGACCGTGCCGCCGACCTTCTGCGCGCTGATCGTCGCGCTTGCGATCTACACCTCCTGCTTCATCGCCGAGATCGTGCGCGCGGGCATCCAGTCGGTCAGCCACGGCCAGACCGAGGCGGCGCGCGCGCTCGGCGTGAAGCCCTCGCGCATCATGCGCTTCGTGATCCTGCCGCAGGCGCTGCGCGTGATCATTCCGCCGCTGATCAGCCAGTACCTGAACCTGACCAAGAACTCCTCGCTGGCGATCGCGATCGGCTTCCCCGATCTGGTCAGCGTCTGGATGAACACCTCGCTGAACCAGTCGGGGCGGGCGATCCCGATCGTCGCGATGACCATGGGGTTCTACTGCGCGGTCAGCCTCAGCGTGTCGCTGCTGATGAATCTCTACAACCGCCGCGTCCAGATCACGGAGCGCTGAGGCATGCCCGACGAAGCCCGCCTCGCCGCGGCCGCCGATCCGCCGCTGGTGTTCCGCCCGAAGCCCGAGCGGCCGCCGCCCGCCGCCTCGATCGGCGTGCTGGGCTGGATGCGCGCGAACCTGTTCTCCTCGGTGTCGAACGCGCTGCTGACGCTGCTCGGCGCCTATCTCGTCATCGTCTTCTTCACCGCGATCATCAACTGGGCGCTGATCGACGCGGTGTGGGACGCCTCGAACCGCCGCGAGTGCCTCGATCGGGTCGGCCGCGCGGGCGCCTGCTGGCCGGGCGTGATTGCCTGGATTCCGAACCTGCTCTACGGCCTCTATCCCAAGGACCAGGTGTGGCGGATCAATCTCGCCTTCCTGATCCTGGTGGCGTGGGCGCTGCCGCTCTGGCTGCCGCGGGTGAAGTCGAAGGTCGGCATCGGCCTCTCGGCGGTGCTGGTCTATCCCTTCTTCGCCTCCTACTTCTTCCATGGCGGCGAGAAGGACCTGCTCTGGACCGCGCTGATCGCGCTCGGCATGGCCGGTTTCGCCTGGGTGTGGCTGACCACGCTCGCCGAGCGCGTCACCGGGCTGTCGTTCGGAACATTGTTCGCCCGCCTGACCGGCGCACCGCCCGACGACGACGCGGCGATCCGCACCCGCGCGCGGATCGGCTACGCATTGCTCTATCTGCTGGCGCTCGCCGCAACGACCCAGTGGTCGCTCAGCGAGGTGCCGACGCGGCTCTGGGGCGGGCTGTTCCTGACGCTGGTGATCTCCGGCTTCGGCATCGCCTTCTCGCTGCCGGCGGGCGTCATGCTCGCACTCGGCCGGCGCTCGCAGATGCCGTTCGTCAGCCTCTGCTCGACCGCCTTCATCGAGCTGTTCCGCTCGGTGCCGCTGATCACCATCCTGTTCATGTTCAACACGATGCTGCCGCTGTTCCTGCCGGTCGGCGTGGAGGTGAACCGGCTGGTGCGCGCGATCGTCGCGGTCTGCCTGTTCGCCGCCGCCTACATGGCCGAGATCGTGCGCGGCGGCTTGCAGGCGATCCCGCGCGGCCAGTACGAGGCCGCCTCGGCCGTGGGCCTGGGCTTCTGGCAATCGACCGCGCTGGTGATCATGCCGCAGGCGCTGAAGATCATGATCCCGACCATCGTCGGCAACTTCATCGGCCTGTTCAAGGACACCACGCTCGTGTCGATCATCGGCCTGTTCGACCTGCTCAGCATGGCGCGCGCGGTCGGCGAGGACACGACCTGGCTCGGCCTGTTCCTCGAACCCTTCTTCTTCATCACGCTGATCTACTTCGTGTTCTGCTTCCTGATGTCGCAGTACAGCCTCAACCTCGAGCGCACGCTCGGCGCGGGGCAGCGGCGATGAGCGGCGCGCCGGTCACGGCCGAGACCGCGCCCACGCTGTTGGCCGCACCCGCCATCGAACTCGTCGGGCTGAACAAGTGGTTCGGCCAGTTCCACGTGCTGAAGGACATCGACCTCCGGGTGGCGGAAGGCGAGAAGGTGGTGGTGTGCGGCCCGTCGGGGTCGGGCAAGTCCACCATGATCCGCTGCGTCAACCAGCTCGAGCACCAGCAGGAAGGCAAGGTCGTGATCCACGGCCGCGCCTTCGGCGAGAGCGCGCAGAAGGACGAGGAGATCCGCCGCGACATCGGCATGGTGTTCCAGCAGTTCAACCTGTTCCCGCACATGACGGTGCTGGAGAACTGCACCTTCGCGCTGACCTGGGTGAAGCACCTGCCGAAGGCCGAGGCCGAGGCGACCGCGATGAGCCTGCTCGAACGCGTGCACATCCCCGAACAGGCGAAGAAGTATCCGCTCCAGCTCTCGGGCGGGCAGCAGCAGCGCGTGGCGATCGCGCGCGCGCTCTGCATGCGCCCGCGCATCATGCTGTTCGACGAGCCGACCTCGGCGCTCGACCCGGAGATGATCAACGAGGTGCTGGAGGTGATGGTCGAGCTCGCCGAGACCGGCATGACCATGATGGTGGTCACGCACGAGATGGGCTTCGCGCGCAAGGTCGCCGACCGGGTGATCTTCATGGACCAGGGCGAGATCGTCGAGGACGCGCCGCCCGAGGTGTTCTTCGCCAACCCGCGCTATGACCGCACGCGGCTGTTCCTGAGCCAGATCCTGTAGCCGGTTGCCGCGCGCGCGCGCCTCGCCCATATCACGGCGCATGGTTCCGCTCTCGGTTCTCGACCTCGCCCCCGTCCCCGACGGACGCCGGCCCGGCGACGCGCTCCGCAACGCCCTCGACCTCGCCCGCCATGCCGAGGCGCTCGGCTACCGCCGCTACTGGATGGCCGAGCACCACAACATGCCGGGCATCGCCAGTGCGGCGACCGCGGTGGCGCTCGCGCATGTCGCCGCGGGCACCGGGCGCATCCGCATCGGCGCCGGCGGGGTGATGCTGCCGAACCACGCGCCGCTGGTGATCGCCGAGCAGTTCGGCACGCTGGCCGCGCTGCATCCCGGCCGCGTCGATCTGGGCCTCGGCCGCGCGCCCGGCACCGACCCGCGCACGGCCTGGGCGCTCCGCCGCACGCTGGCCTCGGACGAGGATGCCTTCCCGCAGGACGTTGTCGAGCTGATGGACTGGTTCCGCGAGCCCGTGCCCGACCAGGCCGTGGTGGCAACCCCCGGAGCGGGCGAGGAGGTCGAATTCTGGATCCTCGGCTCCTCGACCTTCGGCGCCCAGCTCGCCGCCGCACTCGGGCTGCCTTACGCCTTCGCCTCGCATTTCGCGCCGGCGCAGATGATGCAGGCGCTCGCCCTCTACCGCGAGCGGTTCCGCCCGTCGGAGCGTCTGGCGAAGCCGCATGCCATGCTCGGCGTGCATGTGGTCGCGGCGGAGACGGACGCGGAGGCGCGCTTCCTGTTCTCCTCGCACCAGCAGGCGCTGCTGAACCGGCGCACCGGCCGGCCCGGCAAGCTGCCGCCGCCCATGGAGGGCTTCATCGAGCGGCTCGATCCGCACGCCCGCGCGGTGATCGAGGCATCGCTCGGCATCGTCGTGGTGGGCGGGCCGGAGACGGTGCGCGCGGGCCTCGCCGCGTTCATCGCGCGCACGGGCGCGGACGAGCTGATCGTCACGGCGCAGATCTTCGACCACGCCGCGCGCAAACGCTCCTACGCCCTGCTGGCGGAGGTCGCGGCGGAGGTGATGGCGGCGTAACGCTCAGCCGTGGCGCGCATTCGCCGGCGCGTCGAGCGGCCAGAGATGCCGGCGCCAGACCAGCGCGATCGTGCCCGTGCAGACGAGGCCGAACGCGGCATAGAGCGTGGCCGAGCCCGGAAACCCGATCGCCGCGATCAGCGGCCCCGCCACCAGCAGCCCGACCGGCAGCCCGTACACCGCGAGCATGCGCAGCCCCATCACGCGGCCGCGGAACAGCGGATTGCCGACGCGCAGCAGCACCGCCGCAAGCGGCACCATGGCGAAGCTCTGCACGAAGCCTGCCATCGCCAGCAGCGCCATGCCGAGCGCCGCGACCTCCACGCGCGCGAACAGCAGCAGCAGCGCGAACCAGAGCGCGGCCGCCGCCAGCATGGTGCGCGCGGGCGGCACCACGCCGCCGCGCGCGCTCAGCAGCACCGAGCCCGCGAGCCCGCCGCCGGCGAAGCTCGCGAGCAGATAGCTGAGCCCCGTGCGGTCGGTGCCGTACACCTCGCGCGCGACATAGGGCATCAGCCCCTGCGACATCGGGTAGGCGGCGAAGTTCAGCAGGAAGGCCAGCGAGATGGCGGCGACCAGCGGCGGTGTGGTGCGGACATAGGCCACGCCATCGGCGAGCTCGCGCCAGGGCGAGGTGACGCTGCCGCCGGTCCGGCGCGCGGTGCGCTCCTGCACGCCGAGCGTCAGCGCGAAGCTCAGCAGGTAGAGCACGGTGACGACGAGATAGGCGCGCCCCGTGCCGAGGGCCGCAACCAGCGCCGCACCGCTGAGCGCGCCGACGATCTTCGCCGAGTCGGCACTGGTGCGCTCGATCGAGAGCGCGCCCATCAGCAGGGTGGGCGGCATGGTCGCGCCGATCAGCGCGTTGCGCATGCCCATGTCCGAGGGCCGCACCAGCCCGGCAAGCGCCGTCACCGCGAACACGGCGGCCGGGCTCAACGTGCCGGTGAGCGCGAGCGTGGTCAGGATCGCCGCCAGCACCGCATAGACGATGCGCATCGCGCACAGCACCCGGCGATGGCCGACGCGGTCGCCGGCCACGCCGAACAGCGGCGAGATCAGCGTGCCGACCAGCTGCAGCGCGCCGAACAGGCTCAGCAGCACGACCGAGCCGGTCTCCACCAGCACGTACCAGCCGAGGATCAGCGTCTCCATCTCGAACGCCCAGGAGGTCGCGAGATCCGACGGCCACTGGAAGCGGAAGCTGCGCTGGCGGAACGGCGCCAGGGTGGAGGCGCGCGGGGTGGGGCTCACGTCGGGCGGGCAGGTCCGTGGCGTCAGATCGGCTTGGGCGAGGCGAGCGTGGTGCTGCCGGCTGACGTGCCCGCGTCGACCGGCAGGGTGATGCCGGTGACCCAGCGCGCGGCCGGCGAGACGAGCCAGGCGATCGCCTCGGCGACGTCCCAGGCGGTGCCCTCGGTCTTCAGCAGCGTCGCCTCGCGCCGGGCCGCGCGCCCCGCCTCGTCGAGCCCGCGCACCGCCACCATCGGCGTGTACACGTAGCCGGGAGCGACGCAGTTGACGCGGATGCCGTCGGGTCCGTGGTGTGCGGCCATCGCGCGCGTCATCTGCACGATCGCGCCCTTGGTGGTGGCGTAGAGCAGGCCGGGGTGGCCCGCGAGCAGCCCGGCGACCGAGGAGAGATTGACGATCGCGCCGCCGCCCGAGTTGCGCATCTCCGGGATCGCATATTTCGACATCAGCATGACCGAGCCGACATTGATGCGCATCGCCCGGTCCCACGCCTCGGGATCGACCTCGACCGCGCTGCCGGGCGGGCCGGAGATGCCGACATTGTTCACCAGGATGTCGAGCCGCCCCCAGCGTGCGACCGCCGCCGCAACGATCTCGCGGCACTGCGCCGCCTCCGAGACGTCGCCCGTCACCATGGCGTGCTCGCCGCCCTCGGCCGCGATGGTCGCGGCCGTCGCGGCCATCCAGTCGCGCTCGATATCGGCGAGCAGCACGCGCGCGCCGCGCCGGGCGAGCGTGATCGCGGTGGCGCGACCGTTGCCGATCCCCTCGCCGCGCGAGCCCGCGCCGGTGACGATCGCGACCTTGCCGTCGAGCGCGACGCTGTCCGTCATGCGTTTCCTCCTCCGTGCCTGCCAGCCTGCACCAGCGCGCCGCGCCCGACCAGACAGGGTGTCTGGACGCAGGGTTGCGCCTCGGCCACGATGCGCGGCCGGGCCAGGGCCCGGTCCCCGGGGGAAACGTGATGCCGGACGGCGCCGTCGCGACCGACGATTCCGAGCTCGAACCGTCGCTCGCGCAGCTGCGCGACACGGTGCGCCGCGTCGCCGATGAGCGCGTGTTTCCGCGCGCGGCCGAGCTCGACGAGTCGGAAGCATGCCCCGAGGAGCTCTACCGCGAACTCGCCGGACTTGGCCTGTTCGGCATGACCGTGCCGGAGGCGCAGGGCGGCACCGGCGCGGGTGCGCTCGCCTATGCGGTGGTGATGGAGGAGCTCGCGCGCGGCTATGCCTCGGTCGCGGACCAGGTCGGGCTGGTGGAGCTCGTCGCCACCCTGCTCGCCGAGCATGGCACGGCGGACCAGCAGGCACGCTATCTGCGTCCGCTGCTCGCGCGCGAGCGCCGCTGCGCCTACGCGCTGACCGAGGAGGGCGCGGGCTCGGACCTCGCGGCGCTCAAGACGACTGCGCGGCGCGACGGCGCGGGCTGGGTGCTGAACGGCACCAAGCTCTGGATCCACATGGCGCCGCTCGCCGATTTCGCCGCCGTGCTCGCACGCACCAATCCGGAGGCCGGGCATCGCGGCATGGCGGTGTTGCTGGTCGAGCTCGACGCGCCCGGCGTCACCCGCCTGCGCGCCGAGCACAAGATGGGCCAGCGCGCCTCGCCCGTCGGCGGGCTCGCATTCGAGGATGTGCGCCTGCCGGCGGATGCGCTGCTCGGCGCGGACGGGCGCGGCTTCCATCTGATGATGAGCGTGCTCGACAAGGGCCGTGTGGGCATCGGGGCACTCGCCCTCGGCATCCTCCAGCGTGCGCTGGAGGAGAGCATCGCCTATGCCAAGCAGCGTGCGCAGTTCGGCAAGCCGATCGCCGAGTTCCAGGCCGTGCAGTGGATGATCGCCGACATGGCGAAGGACGCGCATGCGGCGCGGCTGATGGTGCGCCACGCCGCGCGGCTGCTCGATGCCGGACGGCGCGCGACGCTGGAGGCGAGCTTCGCCAAGTGCTTCGCTTCCGACGCGGCCGTCGCGCGCACCGCGGATGCGGTGCAGATCCACGGTGGCTCGGGCTATATCCGCGGCGTGACGGTCGAGCGGCTCTACCGCGACGCCAAGATCACGCAGATCTATGAAGGCACGAACCAGATCCAGCGCATGATCATGGCGCGACAGCTGCTCGCATGAGACCCGCCGCTCTTGTCACCGGCGCGCGCCGTGGCATCGGCCGCGCCACCTGCGCCGCCCTCGCCGCGCGCGGCTTCGATGTGGTCGGCGCCGATCTCTCCGATGACGGTGCGGCCGAGACCGAGGCGGCGGTCGTCGCCGTAGGCGGCAGGTTCCGCTTCATCACCGCGGATGTCGCTGCGACCACCGGTCACGCCGCCCTGGTGGAGGCCGCGTGGGCCGGATTCGGCGGGCTCGAATGCCTGGTGAACAACGCCGGCGTCGGGGCGATGGCGCGCGGCGACCTGCTCGATGTGACCGAAGCCTCGTTCGACCGCTGCCTCGGCGTGAACACGCGCGGCGCGTTCTTCCTTGCCCAGGCGGTCGCGCGGCGCATGGTCGCCGCCGACGCGCCCGTGCGCGGGTCACGCTCGATCCTGTTCGTCTCCTCGGCCAACGCCTTCATGCCGGCCGTCGATCGCGGCGAGTACTGCGTCTCCAAGGCGGCCGCGTCGATGGTGGCGAAGCTGTTCGCGGTGCGGCTCGCCGAGGCCGGGATCGCGGTGCACGAGATCCGTCCGGGCGTGATCCGCACGGAGATGACCGCGCCGGTGGCCGAGCGCTACACCGCGCGGATCGAGGCCGGCCTCTCGCCCATCCGCCGCTGGGGCGAGGCCGACGATGTCGGCCGCGCGATCGCCGCCCTCGCCGCCGGCGACCTCCCGTTCACCACCGGCGATGCCTTCCACATCGACGGCGGGCTGCACCTGCACCGGCTATGAGCACCGCGCTGCGCTTCGAGGAGATCGCGGTCGGGCTCGCCTACGACACGCCCGGCATCACGATCGGCGAACACCACGTGCTCGGCTTCGCCGGGCTGACCGGCGACTTCTACGAGCTCCACGTCGATGACGACTACGCGCGCTCGATCGGCTATCCGGGCCGGGTCGCGCACGGCCTGCTCGGGCTTGCCCTCGCCGATGGGCTGAAGAACCGCGCCGCCGTGCGGCTCGCCGCGATCGTCTCGCTCGGCTGGCGCTGGACCTTCACCGGCCCCATCCTGATCGGCGACCGCATCGCCGCGCGCATCCGCGTCGTGGCCAAGCGCGAGACGAAGAAGCCCGACCGCGGCATCGTCACCATCGACGTGACGCTGACCAATCAGCGCGGCGAGGTGGTGCAGCGGGGCGAGAACGACATGATGGTGTGGCGCAAACCTATCGCTTGAATGCGGCGTCGCGCTTCTCGGCGAAGGCGCGGATGCCCTCGCGGTGATCGCCGGCAGCGAAGCAGAGCACGTTCATCTCGTTCTCGTAGGCGAGCCCGGCCGAGAGCGGCGCCTCCAGCGCCTGGCGCACGGACGCCTTCACCGCCTGCACCGCCACCGGGCTGAAGCCCGCGAGCGTGCGGCAGAGCCCACGCGCGACCTCCTCCTCCGCCCCATCCTCCACCACCTGCTCGACCAGACGCAGACGCAACGCCTCGTCGGCATCGACCGGCTCGCCCGTCAGCAGCAGCCGCATCGCGGCCCCGTAACCGATCAGCCGCGGCAGCATCTGCGACGCCCCGCCGCCGCCGACCCAGCCGCGCGTCACCTCCGGAAAGCCGATCCGCGTCGAGCGCGCCGCGATGCGCAGATCCGAGGCGAGCGCCATCTCCGCCCCGCCGCCGAGCGCCCACCCCTTCAGCGCCGCGACCACCGGCTTGCGGATGCCGCGGATCGCCGCCTCGTACACCACGCGATTGCGGAACGCCCACGCGTCCGGATACCCGGCCAGCGCGTTGAGATCGCTGCCGGTGCAGAACGCGCGCGCGCCGGCGCCGCGCAGCAGCACGGCGCGGATCGCATCGTCCGCGTCGATGCGGCGCGCGTGCTCGGCGATCGCCGCCGCCATCGCCGGCGTCACCGCGTTGTGCTTCGCCGGCCGGTCCAGCAGCAGCTCCGCCACGCCGTCCGTCACCTCGAGCCGTACCTCGCCGTCCATGCACGATCCTCCGCGCGCCATTCCGCCGCGCCAGATTGACCCCCTCGGCGCGGCGTCGCTAGCCTTGCGCGCGAGGAAACGGACGGCGGGCGAGCGATGCGACGGGTGACGGCGGACGAGGCGGTGGAGGTCGTCCGCTCGGGCGACACGCTGCTGATCGGCGGGTCGGGCGGCGGACACGCGGTGCCCGAGGCGCTGATGGCCGCGCTGGAGCGCCGCTTCCTGGCGAGCGGCGAGCCGCGCGGCATCACCGCGCTGCATCCCGTGGGCCTCGGCGACGGCATCTCGCTCGGCGCCAATCACTTCGCGCATCGCGGGCTGCTCAGGCGCGTCGTCTCCGGCACCTATGTGAACTCGCCGAAGATCTCGGAGATGGCGATGCGCGACGAGATCGAGGGCTGGACGCTGCCGCAGGGCGCGATGTCGCAACTCATGCGCGAGATGGCGGCCGGGCGGCCCGGGCTGCTGACCAGGACCGGCCTGCACACCTTCGTCGATCCGCGCCATGGCGGCGGGCGGCAGAGCCCGTCGGCCAGGGACGATCTGGTCGAGCTCGTTACGTTCCGCGGCGAGGAGTATCTGTTCTACAAGCCCTACCACGTGGACGTGGCGTTCCTGCGCGGCACCACCGCCGACGAGGCGGGCAATGTCTCGATGGAGCAGGAGGCGGTGACGCTGGAGATGCTGTCGGAAGCGCAGGCGACCAGGCGCTGCGGCGGCGTGGTGATCGTGCAGGTCAAGCGCATCGCGCGCGCCGGCACGCTGCATCCGAAGATGGTGAAGATCCCCGGCATCCTGGTCGATCTCGTGGTGGTCGAGCCCGAGCAGCGCCAGACCTACGAGACCGCCTATTCGCCCGCCTACTCGGGCGAGCTGCGCACGCCGCTGGATGACATCCCCGTGCTTCCGCTCGATGCGCGCAAGATCATCGCCCGCCGTGCGGCGCTGGAGCTCTTCCCCGGCGCGATCTGCAATCTTGGCAGCGGGGTGATGACCGGCATCGCCAATGTCGCCGCCGAGGAGGGCGTGCTCGATCGCGTCTGCCTCACCAACGAGCAGGGCCATGTCGGCGGCGCGCCGGCATCGGGCAATGAGGCTGGTGCTGCGATGAACCCCGACGCGACGCTCGATCAGCCCTACCAGTTCGACTTCTACGACGGCGGCGGGCTCGATCTCGCCTTCCTCTCCTTCGCCGAGTTCGATGCGGCCGGCAATGTGAACGTGTCGCGCTTCGGCGGCCGCATCGTCGGGCCGGGCGGGTTCATCAACATCAGCCAGCATGCCAAGCGCGTGATCTTCGGCGGCACGCTCGCGGCGAAGGGGGGCGCGCCGAAGGCGGTGCGGCAGGTCGAGCAGATCACCTTCAGCGGCGCGTATGCGCGCGAGCGCGGCCAGCCCGTGCTGATCGTCACCGAGCGCGCGGTGTTCCGGCTGACCGCCGACGGCGTGGAGCTGATCGAGATCGCGCCCGATGCCGAGCTGGAGCGCGACGTGCTCGGCGTGATGGCGTTCCGCCCGCTCGTCTCGCCGCAGCTTCGCCGGATGGACCCGCGGCTGTTCGCCGCAGGCAGGATCGGGCTTGCCGCCGAGCTCGCGCAGCGACCTCCGCGCGCGCTGCCGGAGCGGCTCGTCAGCCTCGCGCGCGCGGCGGAGTAGGCGCGATGCGGCTCGGCGTGGCCCCAGGCGACAGCGTGTCGTTCAGCAAGACGCTGACCGAGACCGATCTCGTGCTGTTCGCCGGCATCACCGGCGATTTCGACCCGATCCACATGGACGAGGCCTATGCGCGCACGACACCGCTCGGCCGGCGCATCGCGCATGGCGCGCTGGTGCTCGGGCTGTGCAGCACGGTCGCGGCGATGATCGCCAAGCGCGCGCGCGAGGGGGGCGCCGAGGGCGTCGCGCTCTCGCTCGGCTATGACCGTGTGCGGTTCGTCGCCCCCGTCTATCCGGGCGAAACGCTGACCGCGACCTACACCGTCGGCACGGTGGACGAGGCGGCGGCGCGCACCATCAGCCCTGTCGAGGTGCGCAAGGAGGATGGCACGCTCGCCCTCGCTGCGACGCATGTCATGAAGTGGGTGCCGCGTTGAACGGTCCCGCACGACGCACCTGACGCGCCGCATCGGCCTTCGAAGCACGCAACCCGGAAGGACCCGCATGAAGATCACCCGCGCGCAGATCTACCTCGCCAGCATCGACGGCCGGCGGCCGCTGATCCTGCGGCTCTGGACCGACGAGGGGATCTCGGGTCTCGGCGAGGCGGCGCTGGCCTACGGCATCGGCGCCTCGGGCGTGGCCGGCGTGCTCGAGGAGCTGCTGCGCGCGATCGTGCTCGGCCGCGATCCGTTCGAGATCGAGCCGATCTGGAGCGACATGTACGATCACACCTTCTGGGCGAAGGGCGGCGGGCCGATCATCTTCGCCGCGATCAGCGCGGTCGAGACCGCGCTCTGGGACATCAAGGGCCGCGCCCTCGGCGTGCCCGTCTATGAGCTCTTGGGCGGGCGCTACCGCAAGGAGGTGCGCTGCTACGCCAATGGCTGGTCGTTCCGTGCCGTCAGCCCGGACGAGACGGCGCGCGCCGCCGAGAAGCCGCTGAAGGAAGGCTATGACGCGATCAAGTTCTACCCGCTCGCGACGCCGATCCGGAACCATCCGCATGGCGTGTTCGCGCATGTGTCGCGGCGCGAGTTCGACCGCGACTTCGAGGAGCTGGCGGTGGCGCGGGTGCGCGCGGTGCGCGACGCGGTGGGCCCCGACATCGACATCATGGTGGACATGAGCGCGGAGCTGACGACGGATGCGATCATCCGCCTCGGCAAGCGGCTGGAGGAGTTCCGCCTGTTCTTCCTGGAGGAGCCGGTCGATCCGTTCGACGTGGACGCGATGCGCCTGGTCGCCGAACGCCTGGAGGCGCCGGTCGCCGCCGGCGAGCGCCTCTACACGCGCTACGGCTTCCGCCGGCTGTTCGAGCTGCGCGCCGCGGCGATCGTGCAGCCCGATATCGGCACGGTCGGCGGCATCATGGAGACCAAGAAGATCGCCGCGATCGCCGAGATGTACAACATGCGCGTGCAGCCGCATCTCTGCGCCGGCCCGGTCGCGACGGCGGCGGCGTTGCAGCTCGATGCCTGCATCCCGAACTTCCTGATCCAGGAGCTCTACCCGTTCCGCGTGCCGGAGCATTTCGCGCTGGTCGATGCGCCGCTGGAGCCGCAGGTGCGCAACGGCCGGCTCGCCATTCCCGATCGGCCCGGCCTCGGCGTCGATCTCGTCGAGGAACGCATCGCCCCGTTCCTGCGCGCCGAGGTCGCGCTCGGCGGATAGGCTCAGCGCTCTCGCGCCGGCGCGCCGTCGAAACGGGCGGCGATGGCGGCGGCCGCCTGCGCGAGCGCGGCGCCGAGGCGCGGCAGCAGCTCGACCGGCAGGCGCTGCGCCGGCCCCGAGATGCTGAGCGCGGCCGCAAGTCCGCGCAGCGGGATCGCCGCGGCGACGCAATGCGCGCCGGTCTCGTTCTCCTCCAGGTCGAGGGCGAAGCCCTGCGCCGCCGCCGCCTCCAGATCCTCGGCGAGCGCGGCGCGGCTGGCGATCGTGCGCGGCGTGCGCTTCAGCAGGCGCTTCGGCAGCCCCTCCAGCCGGTCCGATGCCGGACGCGCCGCCAGCATCGCCTTGCCGAGGCTTGTGGAGTGCATCGGGTCGCGTGCGCCGATCGCCGCCTCCATGCGCAGCGAGCGCGTGCTGCCGACCATCGCGACATAGACCACCTCGGCGCCGTCGGCGACGCCGAGATTGACCGTCTCGTTGAAGCGCAGTTGCAGCCGCTGCATCTCGGGCAGGGCAGCCTGGCGCAGCGCCTCGATCGCGGCGGCCGGCGCCGGCATGGCGGCGAGACGCGGCCCCGCGGTGTAGGCGTCGTTGCCGTCCGCCTGCGCCACGAACCCGGCCGAGCGCAGCGTGTAGAGATAGCGGAAGGCCGTGGTCTTCGGCAGCGCGGTGCGCTCGGCGAGTTCCGACAGCGTCAGCGGCCGCCCCTCGCCCACCAGCGCCTCCAGCAGTTGCAGCGCCTTGCGTACCGGTTTGACGACGTAACGGGCATCGAGGCTCATGGCTCAGATCGCCGCCGTCAGCGCGCCGTCGACGGTCAGCACGGCGCCATTGGTGTAGGATGCGGCGGCGGAGCAGAGATAGAGCGCAGCCGCGCCGAGTTCGTCCGGATTGCCCCAGCGGGCAGCCGGCGTGCGGGCGGCGATGCGCGCCTGGAAGCCCGGGTCGCTGCGGCGCAGCGCCTCGTTGCCGGCGGTGAGGAAATAGCCGGGTGCCAGCGCGTTCACCGTCACCCCGCTCGGCGCGAGTTCGACCGCGAGCGCGCGCACCAGCCCGTTCATGCCGGCCTTGGCCGCGGCATAGCCCGGCATGGTCGGCCGGGCGACGAAGGCGTTGATGGAGGAAATGAACAGGATCCGCCCCCAGCCGGCCGGCACCATCACCCGCGCGGCCTCGCGCGCGAGCCGGAACCCGGCGGCGAGATGCGACTCGAACACCGCGCGGAAATCCGCATCGGTCTGATCGAGCACGGGCTTGCGCACGCCCCCGCCGGCATTGCTGACCAGGATGTCGAGCCGGCCGTGCCGCTCGACGATCGCGCGCACCGCGGCGGTCGCGGCCTCGGCATCGGTCACGTCGAACGGCGCGATCTCCGCCGCCAGGCCCCAGCCGCCCAGCGCCGCCTGGCGCGGCGCGAGGCTCGCCGCATCGCGCCCGTTCAGCACCACCCGCGCGCCGGCCGCCGCGAGCGCGCGCGCGATCGCCCAGCCGAGCCCGCGCGAGGAGCCGGTGACCAGCGCGACACGGCCGGTGAGATCGAACAGTCGCGCGGGCGGGTCGGGCGGGGCGTCGGCGGCTGCGCTCATCGTTCGCTCAGGCGTACTCGATGCGCGGATCGATATAGGCGTAGAGCACGTCCACCATCACGTTGATGACGATGTAGATCACCAGGATCACCAGGATGCAGCCCTGGATCAGCGGATAGTCGCGCGTGCTGATCGCGGTGATCAGCAGCCGGCCGAGGCCGGGATAGGTGAACACCGCCTCGGTCACGACCGTGCCGCCGATGAAGTTCGCCATCATCAGCCCGACGATCGTCACGAAGGGCAGCATGGCGTTGCGCATCACGTGCCGGCCGACCACGTCGCGCTCGGGCAGGCCCTTCGAGCGGGCGGTGCGCACATAGTCGGCGCGCAGCTCAGCCACCAGCGAGGCGCGCAGGAAGCGGGCGAAGATGCCCGAGACATACACGCCGAGTGTCAGCGCCGGCAGCAGGATGTTGCGCAGCATCTCGATCGGCGACTCCCAGAACGGCACGTAGCCCGAGGCCGAGGGCAGCCAGCGCAGATGCACCGCGAACAGCAGGATCAGCAGGATGCCGAGCCAGAAGGTCGGCACGCCGAGTGCCAGCGCGCTCCAGCCGCTGAGTGCGCGGTCGAGCCACGAGCCGGGCATCAGCGCGCTCGCCACCGCGACCGGAATGCCGATCAGCAGCCCGACCACGGTGGCGGCGAGCCCGAGCTGGATGGTCGCCGGCAGGCGCTCGCCGATCAGCGCCACGACCGGCTGGCGCGAATGCAGCGAGACGCCGAGATCGCCGCGCAGCGCATCGGTCAGCCATGCCCAGTACTGCACGATCACCGGCCGGTCGAGGCCGAGCTCGGCGCGCAGCGCGGCGATCTGCTCGGGGGTCGCGTTCTCGCCGAGGATCATGCCCACCGGCCCGCCCGGGATCGCATAGACCATCGCCCAGATGCCGATCGAGGCGAGCAGCAGCACCGGCAGCAGCTGCGCGAGGCGGCGGAGGATGTAGCCGATCACGGCCGGCCTCCCTGCAAGGCCGCGGGCTCCTCGATCTCGTGGCGGTCCTCGAGCACCGCGGCCATCACGCGGCCGAGCATGTCGAGCGAGAGGATGGTCAGCGTCAGCACCAGCCCGGGCAGCACCGCGTAGGTCGGCGCCTCGTAGAGGAATGTCTTGCCGGTGCGCAGCATCTCGCCCCAGGAGGGCGTGGGCGGCGGGATGCCGATGCCAAGGAAGGCGAGCGCGGCTTCCAGCAGGATCGCGACCGAGGACAGCACCACCACCTGCACCAGGATCGGGCTCCAGGAATTGGGCAGCACGGTGCGGAACATGGTGTAGGCGGCCGAGCCGCCGAGCGCCTCGACCGCGACGACGAAGTCGCGTTTGCGCAACGAGAGCACCTGGGCGCGGGTGATGCGCGCGAAGGACGGGATGCCGGTGATGCCGACCGCGAGCAGCGCGGCGGCCTGGCTGCGCCCGACCACGGCGATGATCGCCATCGCCAGCAGGATGCCCGGCAGCGCCAGCAGCACATCGACCAGCCGCATCAGCACCGCGTCGCGCCAGCCGCCGAAGAACCCGGCCATCAGCCCGATCGGCACGCCGACCGCGCCGGCGATCGCGACCGCGCCGGCCGCCGTCATCAGCGAGGTGCGCGCGCCGTAGATCACCCGCGCGAGGATGTCGCGGCCAAGCTCGTCGGTGCCGAACCAGTGCGCGGCCGATGGCCCTTCCAGCTCGGCGAGCAGATCCTGCGCCAGCGGATCGATCGGCAGCACGGGTGCCAGGATCGCGAGCACGATCAGCGTCGCCAGCCAGGCGAGGCTGACCTGCGCGGCACTGCGCGCGACCACGCGGCGCGCGAGTTCGCCCGACCGGCGCATCGTCACGCCACCTCCTGCGGGCGCGTCGCACCGGGCGTCGGCACCAGCGGTCCGGCGTGGTGGCAGGCGGTGCGCGTCGGCAGCCCGGGATAGGGCTGGAACGCGGGCGGCTCGGCCGGGCAGCGCGCGTCGGCGCGGAAGCAGCGCGGGTGGAAGGTGCAGCCCGAGGGCGGCGAGGCCGGATTCGGGATCTCGCCCTCCAGCACGATGCGCTTGCGCACGCCGCGCAGGCCCGGATCCGGCACCGGCACGGCCGAGAGCAGCGACTGCGTGTAGGGATGCACCGGTGTGGCGTAGAGCGTCTGCTTCTCGCTCTCCTCGACGATGCGCCCCAGATACATCACGGCGACGCGGTCGGAGATGTGCCGCACCACCGACAGGTCATGCGCGATGAACAGATAGGCGAGGCCGAGTTCGCGCTGGAGATCCTGCAACAGGTTGATGATCTGCGCCTGGATCGAGACATCGAGCGAGGCGACCGGCTCGTCGAGGATCAGCAGGCGCGGCTCGAGCGCGAGCGCGCGGGCGACGCCGATGCGCTGCTTCTGCCCACCGGAGAACTCGTGCGGGAAGCGCCCCATCATGCTCGGCGACAGCCCGACCATCTCGAACAGCCGCGCGATCCGCCCGGCCCCGCCCATCTCGTCGTAGAGCCGGTGGATGCGCAGCGGCTCGGCGACGATCTCGCCCGCGCTCTTGATCGGATTGAGCGAGGCGAACGGGTCCTGGAACACGTACTGCATGTGCCGGCGCACCTGGCGCATCGCACCGCGGCCGAGCGCGGTGATGTCACGCCCGCCGAAACGGATGCGCCCGCCGGTCGCCCTCACCAGCCCCATGATGGCGCGGCCGGTGGTGGTCTTGCCGCAGCCGGACTCGCCGACCAGGCCGAGCGTCTCGCCCTCGTGCACGGTCAGGCTCACGCCGTCCACGGCGCGCAGCCAGCCGACACGCCGGCGGAGGATGCCGGCCTTGATCGGGAAGTGCACCTGAAGGTCCTCGACCGACAGCAGCGGTTCGCCATCGCGCCGCACGCTCGGCCGCGCATGCTCCTCGCCCTCGGTCTCGCGCGGCAGCGACGGGGCCGGCACCTCCTCGGCGTAGTGACAGGCGCTGAGATGCGCCGGGCCGCAGGCGCGCAGGCCCGGCTCCTCGGTGCGGCAGCGCTCACGCTCGCCGGAAACGGCGCAGCGCGGATGGAACGCGCAGCCCGGCGGCAGGGTCGCCGGCGCCGGCGGCTGGCCCGGGATCGGCTCGAGCCGCGCCGCGCCGCCGTCGAGCCGCGGCAGGCTGCGCAGCAGGGCGACGGTGTAGGGATGGCGGGGTCGGGCGAAGATCTGCTCGACCGGACCGGATTCGACGATCCGCCCGCCATACATCACCGCCACGCGATGCGCCATCTCGGCGATCACGCCGAGATCATGCGTGATCAGGATCACCGCCGCGCCGGTCTCGGCCTGGCGGCGCGCGAGCAGCGACAGCACCTGCGCCTGCACCGTGACGTCGAGCGCGGTGGTGGGTTCATCGGCGATGATCAGGCGCGGGTGCCCGGCCATCGCCATCGCGATCACCGCGCGCTGGCGCATCCCGCCCGAGAACTGGTGCGGGTACTGGATCACCCGCCCGGCCGGGTCGGGGATGTCGACCTCGCGCAGCAGCTCGATCCCGCGCGCGCGCGCCTGATCGCCGCGCAGCCTGCCATGCGCGATCTGCCCTTCGGTCAATTGCCGGCCGATGGTGAAGACCGGATTGAGCGTCGTCGTCGGGTCCTGGAACACCATGCCGACATCGACGCCGCGCATGCGCCGGAGCGTCTCATGGTCGGCCTCGGTGATCTCGACGCCACCGAGCCGGATCGAGCCCTGCACGCGCGCGGTCGGCGGCAGGAGCCCGGAGATCGCGAGCGAGGTCACGCTCTTGCCCGAGCCCGACTCGCCGACGATGCCGAGCACCTCGTTGGCGTGCACGTCGAGATCGATGCCGCGCACCGCCGGCACGGGGCGGCCCGAACCGACGAAGGCGACCTCGAGCGCGCGGACGGAGAGGACAGGCTCAGCCATCCGCGCGCTCATCCATGCGGCATCCCGCCTCGGCTCAGGGCTTGAACCCCAGCGTGCGCGCGACGAGCATGTTGTCGATGTCGAGCGTGAAGCCGCCGACGCGCGGCGAGGCGACGATCAGCCCGATCGGGTAGGAGTTGGTCGGGATGCCGAAGGCGGTCTCGACCAGCACCCGGTTGAGGTTGTCGTAGGCCGCCTTCACCTCGGCCTCGCTGCCGAGCGCGGTATCGACGCGGCGGATCGCCTCGACATACTCGGGATGCGGGTTCGGCTCGCCGAGGATCGGGTTGTTGACGACACGGTAGATGCTGTTCGTCGTCAGCCGGGTCGGGAACTTCTGGATGTTGCCGACCGCGCCGAACACCGCGTCGAACTTGCCCGTCAGCAGCGCGTCGATGAACTCCGCGCCCTGCTTCAGGTCGAGCTCGATGTTGACGCCGGCGCGCGCGAGCGAGGCCTGGACGATCTGGCTGATGCGGGTGGAGACCTCGTCACCGCCATTGACCAGCAGCTTCCAGTTGCTGATCTCGGCCTGCGGCAGGCCCGATTGCCGGATCAGCGCGCGCCCCTTGTCGAGATCATAGGCGTAGCGCTGGGCGTAGGAGGGATCGTGCGCGGGGCTCGCCGGCGCCCAGGGCAGCGCGGTGACCTCGCCGAGCCCGGCATAGCCGACGCGCAGGATGCCGGCGCGGTCGATCAGATGGTTGAAGGCCTGGCGGAAGGTTTGGTTGCGGAACGGTCCGCGCGTCGAGTTGATGCGGAACACCTGCACCAGCGGCCCCGGTCCCTCGACCACCTGGTAGCCGGCGGCGCGCAGCCGGACGGCGCTGCGTCCCGTCGTGCCGTAGACGAGGTCCACCGCGCCGGATTCGAGCGCGGCCGTCGCGGCGGCGTCGTTCTCGAACACGGTCAGCACGACCTCGGGCGAGAGCGGCTGGTTGGCGCGCCAGTGCGACCGGTTCGCCTCCAGCCGCACGCGCTGGCCGACGGCGCGCTCGGCCAGCACATAGGGGCCGGTCCCGACGGGGCGGGTCGAGACGGTGTCGATCGTCGCCGGATCGATCACCGAGATGAACTGCAGCAGGTCGGTGATCTGGCGCGTCGGCGCGGGGTTCTTGAAGTCGATCCGCAGCGTCTGCTGATCGATCACCGTCCAGTCCCGGACGATGCCCATGGTCGGATAGACGTTCTTGCCCGCGCGCGGATCGTTTGCCTTGCGCAGCGTGGCCGACACCGCCTCGGCATCGAACGGCGCGCCGCTGTGGAACGTCACGCCGCGCCGCAGCGTCAGCGTGACCGAGGCGTTGTCGGGCGCGATCGTCCAGGACTCGGCCAGGTTCGGCACCGCCCGTCCCTCGGGCGTGTACTCGATCAGGCTGTCATAGAGGTTCTTGATGGTGGGGAAGTTCACCGTCGAGAACGCCATCGGATCGAAGTCGTTGATGTCGGCGAGCATGCCGACGCGGATGCGTCCGGGTCGCAGCTCCTGCGCGAACGCCTCGACGGCGACCGAGACGGTGAAGGCGGCCGCCACCAGCGAGGTGGCGAGGCCGGTACGGAAGGTCATGCGGCGACTCATCGTGGTGTGGCCTCCTCTGTTGCGTGATGTCAGCCGGATGTGCTCATGCGGGCACGGCCGCGTCCCGCCAGTGCGCGACCGGATCAAGCGGATGGATCGGCCGCGGCAGTCGGCGCCAGGGCAGCGTGAACAGGTCGGACTGGCCGGGCCCGCGCGTGTCGCACCGGATCACCTGCGAGGAGATCGGCGCGAACCACTGGAAGTTCGAGGCGGTCTTCAGCACCGCCATCTTGTAGTCGCGCGGCTCGATGCCGAAGGGTCGGTAGACCTCCGGCATGTTCCCGCCGACCCCGCGCAGCTCGCTGATCAGCAGCGTCACCGGCCCCGTTTCGAACACCACCACACGGCCCAGGTCGATCGCGCGCTGGTGCGGGTTGTCGGCCTCGACGATGCCGCCGCCGATCCGGCGCACCGTGCCGCTGACCTCGAGCGGGGTGAAGAAGGCCGTCGCGCTCTCGCCGCCGAGCGGCAGCGTGACGCTCGCGCCCTCGCCGGCCGCGATCAGCCGCGCGACCGCCTTGGGCGCGATCATCGGGATCAGCGCGCGGCTTCGGATGCCGAGGCGGAGGATCGATTCGAGAATGAGGTTGCTGTCGCCGGCCGCACCGCCCGCGACCGTGTCGCCGGTGTCGCTCAGCACGACCACGCCCCTTGCCGCGGCGTCGGCCATGCGCACCGCCTGATCCACCGGCACCGCCTCCTTCACCTGGAAGGCGTCGCGCAGCGACCAGGCGAGATCGGCGGACTGATCGGCGAGCCGTTCGGCCAGCGCGCGGTCGTTGTCGGTGACCACGACCGTGCTCCAGCCACCCTCGGCGACGTCGAGCCAGGGCTGCATCGGGAAGGGCGCGATGTGCAGCACGCGCGGATCGGCCTCGGCCGCGCGGGCGTGGTCGAACCAGGTCTTCATCGGCGGCTTGGCGGTGAGGAACTGCTCCTGATGCGAGATGAGCGGGATCTTGCGCCAGGCCATCACCGGCCGGACCTCGCCGGCGACGATGCGGATCAGCAGTTCCGCGCCGATCCGCCCGGTGTCGAACGGATCATGCGGCTGGGTGCGATGGCCGACGATCGCCGTGCTGCCGCCGACCATGCGCCGCGTGACATTCGCGTGGTGGTCGAGGCACAGCACGATCGGGAACTCCGGCCCGAGGATCTCGCGGCAGAGCGAGAGCTGCGCGCCCTCGACATCGTCCTCGCCCTCGGCCGAGCAGGCGCCATGCAGCTGCAGGGCCAGCCCATCGAGCGGCCCGGCGGCCGCGAGCCCCTCGCGGATCTTGCGCGCGAAGAAGCCGAACGAGTCCCGGTCGATCCGTCCGCCGGCGGTGGAGTGGGCGCGGAAGATCGGCACCGGATCGATCGGATGCGGCGACGCCTCGACCGCGGCGAGGAAGCCGCCGACGAAGCCGATGCCGCGGAGCTTGGTGACGATCTCGGCGCCCTCGAAGATGCCGAACGACTCGAAGTCGCGCAGCGTCGTCGGCACGGGATTGAAGTCGTTCGTCTCCTGCGTGATGTGGAGGACACCGAGACGCATCATCCCTCTCCCCGCCGCTCGGGCGCATCGCATCGTCCTGCCGGGCGCGGCGCGTGTCGAGCCCGCATGTCAGATCGGGTCCAGCGGGTGCACCGGCCGGCGGACGCGCCGGAACGGCACCTTGCGCATGTTGGTGCAGGTCGGCCCCGGCGTGTCCGCGACCAGGATGCGCTGGGCGAGCGGCGCGTAGGAGGCGCGGAAATGCGAGGGCGACTTGACGAACAGCAGCGCCGCGTCGCGCGGATCGAGCCCGACCGAGCGGTAGATTCCGGTATCCCATTCCAGCCCCGGTACGGAGCGGACCGCGATCCGGATCGCACCCAGCGCGATCACCGCGGTCAGGCCCATATGCGCGAGCGTGCCTTCCGCGCCGGCGTCGCGCATCACGTAGTCGCCGTCGGTCAGCGCCTGCACGCGCCCCGAGACCATGATCGGGCTGCCGTCGTTGCGCGAGAAATGGTGGCCGAGGCTGAGCAGCACGGTCGCACCCGGGCCAGCCGCCGCCGCCGCGCGGCAGGCCGGCGGATCGACCAGCGTCAGGTAGGTGAGCCGATCGGCGCGATCGGCCCCGGCGGCGATCAGCGCGCGCAGCACCGCGATGCTGTCGCCGCCCGCCCCGCCGCTCGGCGCATCGCCGCTGTCGCTCACCACCGTCAGGCCGGGCTCGCTCAAGCCGATGCGGATCGCCTCCTCGACCGGCGTGAGGTCGGGCAACAGGCGGTCGCGCCGGTCCCAGGCCATCTCGGCAAGGCGATCGGCTGCCGCCTGTGCCGCTGCCGCATCGCCGTCGGCGCAGACGAGGGCGGCGAAGCCGAGATCCTCGAAATCGAGCCAGGGCTGCACCGGAAACAGCGAGGCGTGCAGCACGGCGCCGTCCGCCTCCAGCGCGCGCGCCGCGGCCGCGACCTCGGCGAGCGGGCCGTCGGCGGTGCGGCCGTTCACGGGGCTGACGATCATCGGCCGTTTCGCCAGTGCCATCACCGGCCTCTGTCGTCCCGCCAGCGTCTCCAGCAGCAGCCGCGCGGTGCGCTCGCCGGTCTCGTACAGGTCGATATGCGGGTATTGCCGGTAGCCGACGATGAACACGTCGGGCTGGAGCAGGCGCGGTGTGACATGCGCGTGCAGATCGAACGAGACGCCGATCGGCGTGCCGGGCGGCAGCAGCGCGCGCACGCGGTCGAGGATCTCGCTCTCCGGGTCCTCCTCGTCCTCGAGCGCCATCGCGCCGTGCAGCGCGAGCAGCACCCCGTCCACCGGCAACGCTGCCTTCAGCCGTGCGAGCATCTCGCCGAGCAGCGTCTCGAACACCGCGCGCTCGACCGGCCCGCCCGCCCCGGCATAGGCCGCGAGCAGCGGCACCGGCGTCGCGCCCTGGGCGCGCAGCACCGCGAGCATGCCGGGCAGCTCGACGCGCGCCTCGCCGAAGCCGCTGAGCAGCTCGTCGCCGCGCCGCACATAGTGGTCGAGGAAGCCCTGCATCCCCGTGCGGAACGGCACGAAGGTGTTGCTCTCCTGGAAGATCGAGCCGAGCGCGATGCGCATCAGACCGCCTGCGCCGCCTCCGCGACCGCCGCCAGCGTCTCCTCGATCACCAGGCTGTCGTGCGTCGCGGAGAGGAACCAGGCGCCGCGCTCCAGCGCGCGCACGCGGTGCTTGAGCAGTTCGCCGCAGAACCGGATGTAGCGCGGCTTGTCGACGCGCAGCAGGTCGCGCCAGTCGCGCGGCGGCTCGGTCAGGCCGAAGGCGACGTGGAAGATCTGCGGGAAGCCGGTGACGGTGGCCGGGATGCCGGCCTTGGCGAGGATCGCCGCGATCCCGTCCATCAGCCGCCGGCCGAGCGGCTCGATCGCGTTGATCACGCGGCCGTCCGCCAGCGTGCGCAGGGTGGCGACGGTCGCCGCCATGCTGGCGGGATGCGCGTTGTAGGTGCCGCCATGCAGCGCGCCGCCGCTCGCGAACAGGTCGAGCAGCGCGGCCTTGCCGGCGACCGCGGCGACCGGGAAGCCGTTGGCGACGCACTTGCCGAAGGTGGCGAGATCGGGGGTGACGCCGAGGCGCTGCTGCGCCCCGCCCGGGGCGACGCGGAAGCCGGTGATCACCTCGTCGAAGATCAGCACCGTGCCGGCGCGCGAACAGGCCGCGCGCACGCCTTCGAGATAGCCGGGCGCGGGCAGGATGGCGCCGGCGTTGCACATCGCCGGCTCCATGATCACGGCGGCGACGTCGCCGGCGGCGAGGCGCTCCTCGACCGCCGCCAGATCGTTCCAGCACAGCACCTCGACGCTGCCCCAGGCGGTCTCGTCCTGGCCGGCGCTGCCGGGGATGCGGTTGGGATGCGCGCGCTCGCCGGCCCGGTCGGCGGGGGGCGCGACCGAGACCAGCACGGAGTCGAACCAGCCGTGATAGTGGCCCTCGAACTTGATCAC
This sequence comes from uncultured Elioraea sp., assembly GCA_964533585.1. Classification (GTDB taxonomy): domain Bacteria; phylum Pseudomonadota; class Alphaproteobacteria; order Acetobacterales; family Acetobacteraceae; genus Elioraea. The sequence goes on along the minus strand of CAZHMM010000031.1, from coordinate 5,615 downwards.
GGTGCGCCGCCCGGTGGCGGCGCGCGCGAGCCGGAGCGCCGCCTGCACCGCCTCGGAGCCGGAGCCGGCGAAGCGCAGCTTCTCCGCGCACGGCACCAGGGCGCAGAACAGCTCCGCCGCCTCGGCCTCGACGCGGCTCTGCCCACCATAGAGCAGGCCGCGCTCCAGCTGCGCGATCACCGCACGCCGCACCACCTCGGGGTTGTGGCCGAGGATCATCGGCCCCATGGCGAGGTAGTAGTCGATCAGGCGGTTGCCGTCGGCGTCGAACAGATAGGGGCCGTCGGAGCGCTCGAACACGAGCGGCGTCGGCACCATGCCCATGCGGAAATTGCTCGACACGCCGCCCGGCATGAAGCGGCTGGCGGCGGCGATCAGCCGGCGTGATTCCTCGAAGCTCGCTGCCGGCAGGTCGGGGCGGTTCGCGCCCTCGTCCGTGCCTGCCGCCCGTTCTGCCTCGCTCCGCACCGTCCCCCTCGTCGTCGCTGCGGTCGGGCACGAGGGCCCGGCCGCGACGAGACTAGGGGCAGCGTCCCATCCCGACCACGAAAAACAGGTTTCGCATCACGAAACCCGTTTCACGGCACCTCGACGCCGAACAGCGGCGCGTATTGCTGCGAGCCGAACACGTCATGCTCGCCGGGCGAGCCCGACGGGCGCTCGCGCTTGATGGTGAACTTGATCGCGTTGGCCGGCTCGAACACCACGAAGTCGGTGATGCGCTCGCGCGGGATGCGGTAGAGCGCGGCCACGCTCTCCGGCGTCAGCACCCGCGAGTCGCGCACGCGCTCGAAGTTGGCGCGATCGCGGAAGATCAGGTCGAAGGTGATGTGATCGACGCCGGCGTTCTTGCTGCGGATCGTGCTGGCGAGATCGCGCAGCGTGGGCATGTTGGGGATCATCTCAGGCGGCCTTTCGTGCAGAGCCGTTGACGGCATGGAACGTGGTGCGGAACAGCTCCGACGGATCCTTCACCGGGATGATGTGGTTCAGTGTCCATTCGTAGCCAGGCTTGCCGACCAGCACCTCGTCGGCCATCAGCGCCGCCGCTCCCGCCGTGCCCTTCACCTCGGCGAGACGAGCATAGAACAGATTGCGTGCGGCGAGGGCGCAAATCTCTTCTGCCTTTTTTCCGTCCTTGCACACCACCTCGGCGACGATGCCGAGCTCGTGCGCGCGGGCGGGCGGGCTGGGTTCGAGCGTGCCCATCACGCCGTCGCGGCCATAGACATGGTAGAACACCTGCCAGCCCGCCTGCTCGGGGGCGCCGAAGCGCTCGGCGAGGCGCGCCCGCGCCCAGGCCATCGCCTTGTCGATGTTCTCGATCGTGTAGGGGTCGCGGATGCCGACGACGGCGAGGCGGCGCTCGCCGACCTTGCCGGCACCTTCGAGCTTCACCATCGGCTGCGCCGAGGCCACGAACACCGCCCCCGAGGCGCGCGTGGTCTTCTCGTCAAGCTGCTCGTAGCGGCAGTTGCTCATGTCCACGTAGCCGGAGGCGACGTATTCGCGATAGGGATCGCGCCGCTCGTACATCGCGTGGCTCGCGAGCGAGGCAGGCGTGCAGCGCTGGCCGGGATGCATCGCGGTGACGCGGATGTCGTTCTCGCGGATGCGCCCGAGGATGCTCTCCTTGCCCATGAACGGCTCGCAGCAGAACGAGGCGCACTCCATCAGCTTGCCGGCGTAGTAGGCGGTGGCCGGGCTCATCCCCGCATTGAGCAGAGGTGCGGCGAACAGCGCGCAGTCCGAGGCGCGGCCGGCGATCACCACCTCGGCGCCCTCGCGCAGCGCCGCCGCGATCGGCTCGGCACCCATCACCGCGACGATCCGGTCGGTGCGCGCGAGCACCGAAGCGTCGGCATCCGCCCGCCCGTCGAGGCCCTTGATCGGCAGGCCGGAGGCGAGCCGCGCCGTCATCGCCTCGCGCGTCTGTTCGGCATGGATGGTCGCCATGCGGAACGGCGCGAGCCCATGCTCGGCGGCGATCTCGCGGATCAGCGCGGCGAACTGATCGACACCGCGATCGGTGCCGGTGTCGGAGGCCGAGCCGACGATCATCGGCACGCCGAGCCGGCGCGCGGCCGTCAGCATGATTTCGAGGTCGTGGCGCTGCCAGGCGGCCGGGCTCGCCTGGCCGTCGGCGCCGAGCGGATAGGGGCCGATGTCGCAGGAGCCGGAATCGGCGATGACGAAATCGGGCTTCAGTTCGCAGCCGGCGAGGAAACTGTCCTTCTCCAGCGGCGTGAAGCCCAGGTGCCCGGTCGGGCACAGGATGCTGACCTCGGTCATCGGCGTCTCCCTCGTGGTCTGACGCCGGGACTGCACGCGGCGTGCCAGTTGATTGCCGGTAGCGCGAAGGCCGGGCCTTCCTGCGGAGGGCAGGGCGCGCGGGGCTGGCGCGGCGGCCGCGCGCCGCACATCACGCCGCGCTGGCCTCCGCCATGCCGAGCTTCAGCATCTGGTGGCGGAGCGCGTGGCGCGAGAGCCGGAGCCGCTGCGCTGCGCGGCCATGCCGCCCGCCCGCCTCCTTCAGCGCGGCGGTGATCAGGGCGCGCTGGTAGTCCTCGCTCGCCTCGTGGAAGCCGCGATGCAGCGGCAGCGCCGACCCCTCGCCGGAGGAGAGCGCGGGCGGGGCCCGCCCCTCGACCTCGCGGATGATC
>CAZHMM010000031.1:0-2852 GCA_964533585.1 uncultured Elioraea sp. | reverse complement strand
CCCCTCGCCGGAGGAGAGCGCGGGCGGGGCCCGCCCCTCGACCTCGCGGATGATCCGGTCGGGCAGGTGCTTGACCAGCACGAGCTCGTCGGTCTCCAGGATGGCGATGCGCTCGATCAGGTTCTCGAGCTCGCGCACATTGCCGGGCCAGGAGTAGCGGCGGAACATCTCCGCCACCCGCGGCTCGAGCCCGCGGATCACCCGGCCGCAGCGCGCGCCGTGATGGCGGAGGAACGCCTCGGCCAGCAGCAGCACGTCATCGCCCCGCGCGCGCAAGGGCGGGATGTTCACCGGCACGACCTGAAGCCGCCAGTAGAGATCGTCGCGGAACCGCCCGGCCTTCACCTCCGAGAGCAGGATCCGGTTGGACGAGGCGACGAAGCGGACGTCCACGCTGGCCGACTTCACCGCGCCGACCCGGCGGAACTGCTGGGTGTCGAGCAGCGTCAGCAGCTTGGCCTGGAGCTGGAGATCCATCTCGCGGATCTCGTCGAGGAACAGCGTGCCGCCATGCGCCGCCTCGATCAGCCCCTGCTTGGTCGCCTGCGCGCCGGTGAAGGCGCCGCGCTCGTGGCCGAACAGCTCGGACTCCATCAGCGTGGCCGGGATCGCCGCGCAGTTCACGTCCACGAAGGGGCGGTTCGCCCGCGAGGACATCCGATGGATCATGCGCGCGACCAGCCCCTTGCCGGTGCCGGTCTCGCCGTAGAGCAGGACCTGGCGCACCGGGCTCTCGGCGACGCGCGCGACGAGCGCGCGCACGGCTTTGATGCTCTCGTGCTCGCCCAGCAGGTCGGCATAGGCCATGGCGACATCCCCGCGCGTGTGCTGCGCGGAGATTACGCCTAGGCGTGGGTTTCGCGCCATCCCTCTGCGCCCAGGGCGAACACCCGCCAGGGGGCGGTGCAGGGCGGGCCGAAGGCGATCGCCGCGGTGCGGCGCGGCGTGTCGTAGACCGCGCCGGCGAGGGTGAGCGAGGGGTCGGGATCGTGCCGGCAGAGCGGTTCGGGCGCGTGCAGGGCAAGCAGCGCGCGCGGATCGGCGATGCCGGGCAGCGCCGCGCGCAGGGTGGCGAGCCGCGCCGCCGAGTGGCCGACCGGCGCGAGCGGGTCGGGCGCGCCGGTGTAATGGTTGGTGCGCGAGACGCACGCGGCCTGCTCGATCTCCACGCGGCCGTGGCGGAGCTCCACCGCCGCCGCCGCGCCCGAGGCATCGGCGAGCACGAGGCTGCCGCCGCCGGCATGCGGCACCGCACGGATCAGGTCGAGCGCCTCGGCCACCGTGGCGCAGCCGGCGAGCAGCCGGTTCATCAGGAAGTAGCGCAGCAGGCCCGGCCCATGCGCGGCGGTCGGGATCTGCGTGTCGGCGAGCGCGAGCCCGTCGCTGTTCATCCCCGACGACCAGGCGCCCGGCGCGCCGAGCGAGCCGAGACAGAGCACGCTGCGCCCGCCCCAGGCGGGATCGCGATGCGCGAAGGCACGCTGGAGCGCGGCGTGCTCGGGGCGGAAGTCGCGGTTCTTCGCCACCCGGCCCGCGCGCGCGAAGGCGGTGCAGCCATCGCCGTCGTCGGGCCGCGCGGCGAGATCGGCGAGGCAGCCGAGATGCAGGAAGACGAACACCTCGTCGGCGTCGAGGCCGAACCCTTCGGCGATGCCGGCGAGCTCGGCGAGCGCCTCGGGGGCAAGCCGCGCGGTCGCGTCGCGCTGGGCCGCAAGGAAGGCCCGCGCGCCGGGTGTCCCGGTCGCCGCCGCGGCGAGCCGATCGCGGATCGCCGCGCGCACCGCCGGCGCCGCGTCCGGGCAGGCGCGCGCCTGGCCGAGCCCGCGCTCGCGCGCGTCACCCTCCAGCACGACCAGCGCCGTCACGCGACACCGCCATCGAGCAGGTGGCAGGCGGCGCGATGCCCGGCCTCCAGCGGCACGGCGCGCGGCACCTCGCGCGCGCAGCGCGGCCCGGCCTCGGGGCAGCGCGGGTGGAACGGACAGCCGGACGGCGGGTTCAGGGGCGAGGGCAGGTCGCCGCCGACATGGCGTTTGCGCGCGGCCCCCGGCTGGTCGAGCCTGGGCACGGCGGCGAGCAGCGCGCGCGTGTAGGGATGCGCAGGGCGGCGCGTCACCGCGTCGCGCGGCCCCTCCTCGACGATCGCGCCGAGATACATCACGGCGATGCGGTGGGCGAGATGCGCCACCACCGCGAGGTCGTGGCTGACGAACAGCAGCGTCAGGCCCATCTCGGCGCGCAGCTCGCGCAGCAGGCCCAGCACCTGCGCCTGCACCGAGACGTCGAGCGCCGAGACCGGCTCATCGCACACCACGAACTCGGGCTTCAGGATCAGCGCCCGCGCGATGCCGATGCGCTGGCGCTGCCCGCCGGAGAACTGGTGCGGGTAGCGGTCCATGTGCGCGCGCGCGAGCCCGACCCGGTCGAGCATCTGCACGATGCGCGTCTCGGCCCCGGCCCCGCGCAGGTTCGCATGCAGCGCGAGCGGCAGGCCGACGATCTCGCGCACGGTGCGGCGCGGGTTCAGCGAGGCGTAGGGGTCCTGGAAGATGATCTGCATGCGCGGCCTGAGCGGGCGCAGCGCATCCTCGGAGAGCGCGGTGATGTCCTGGCCGTCGAAGCGGATCGTCCCGCCCGTCGGGTCGTGCAGGCGGATCAGCAGCCGGCCGAGCGTGGACTTGCCGCAGCCGGACTCGCCGATCAGGCCGAGCGTCTCGCCGCGGGCGATGTCGAGATCGACCCCGTTCACCGCGCGCACGCTCGGCGCCGGCGCGCGCGTGATCCGCGCGGCGAGGGTGCGCGCGAGCGGATAGGCCTTGGCAAGCCCGCGCGCCTCGATCAGCGCGGTCATG
>CAZHMM010000030.1:0-30877 GCA_964533585.1 uncultured Elioraea sp. | reverse complement strand
GCGGCGTGGCGCGCGCGACCTCGATCGCGTGCTCGAAGGTGACCCCGGTCGAGGTAACCAGAACGATCCTGTGCGACTCGCCATCCACCCACGGGTAGGGAATGGTGAGGCGTGCGGTGCCGAGCCGGCCGATCGGCCCGGGCGGGTCGATGGCGAAGCTGCGATACGCGCCGTCGACCTGCACCTGGGCGATCCTGACCGGCTGCGAACCGTCTGCCCGTACCGAGAGCGTGATCAGGCCGGGTTCCAGGCGGACGCGCTCGACGCTGATCGTCTCGACTGGCGGCGCGCCTTCGGTCAGGCGTTCGAGCGGCCGCCCGAGGATCAGCAGCGCCAGGATCGCGGCGAGCACGACCAGCGGCAGCGCGAGCCAGCCGGCCGTGCGCCACGGCACGGATCGCGGTGCCGCGAGCGCGGGCGATGCGACCGCAGCGCCGTTGTCGGGGGCCATCACACCACCTCGAAGTGGCTCATCCAGCCGAGCTCGGCGAACTCCGACTGGTGCGCGTGGAACATGTAGATGCCGGGCTCGTGCTCGGACCAGTCGATCTCGAGGATGCCGCGCTGGCCCTGGCACTGCATGATCGTGTCGACCGTGCGCAGCGTGGGCGCGAGCGTCGTGCCATGGTCGTAGTAGTCGAAGAAATTGCCGTGCAGGTGGAACGAGTTGATCGGGTCGAACTCGGTGATGTTGATCAGGTAGATGCGCAGCCCGCGCTGCCGCTCCACCCGGATCGGCCTCTGCTGGTAGGCGAAGGCGACGGTGTTGACGGCGTAGACCTCGTTCTCGTCATCGAAGTTCGTGTCGAAGCCGTTCATGCACAGCATGATCTCCTGCCACTCGGCATTGCGTGCCGAGCCGAGCAGGCGGGACTCCGCCGCTTCGCGCGCCTCCGGGTGGCGCGCGGGATCGGGATCGACGATGAAGGCGCCGTACATGCCCTTGTGGATGTGCCGCTTCAGCGGCAGGGCGTGGCAGTGATACAGATGACAGCCGAACGGCTTCGCCTCGAACTCGTAGACGAAGCGCTCGCCCGGCTGCGCCAGGCCGGCATAGGGCACGCCGTCCATCCGCCAGGAATGGATGCCGTGGAAGTGCATCGTGTGCGGATGCGCGCTGCCGTTCTGGAAGATGATGCGCACCTTCTCGCCTTCGCTGCAGCGTAGCGTCGGGCCGGGGATGCGGCCGCTGAAGGTCCAGGCCGGGAACATCACCTCGGGGGCGATCTCCACCTCCACGTCCACCGCCGTGACCACCCACTCGCGCACACGCGTGCCGTCGGGATCGGTCACCACGGTGCCGGTATCCCAGTCGGTCAGGATCGCATGCGGGTCGAAGCCGTTGCGGGCGTGATCGACCGTGCCGACGACGGCGTTGTCGCCGATCAGGCCCGGCGCGCCATGAAGGCCGCGATGGCCGGACGCAGGTGGCGCGTGGTTCGCGCCGACCGCCGAGCGGACCGCGACCCCCGCCGCTACCGGCGCAGCCACCGCGCCTGCTGCCATCCCGGCGCCGAGCAGGAGGCGCCGCTTCGGAACTGTGAGCATCGCCTGTTCTCCCGTCCCCGCTGCGCCATCGTCTCGGCTAATCTTTTCGTTGATAGCTTCATAATTTAGTGCCGACTAAGTTACAAGACCCTCGCTAGGATGCCCTCAGAGCCAGCACCATCACCGGGACCCGACCGTGGCCGCCGTCCGCAAGCGCAGTCTTCCCCCCGCCGACGACCAGGCGGCGCGTTTCGTGCGCCAGCGTGAGGCGGACAGGACCTCCGTTGCGGAGGACTATGTCGAGCTGATCGCCGACCTGCTGCGCGAGGACGGCGAGGCGCGCGCCGTCGATCTGGCGCGGCGGATGGGCGTGTCGCAGGCGACCGTCACTGCCACGGTCGGACGGCTGCAGCGCGACGGCTTGGTGGATACCAAGCCCTATCGCGGCCTGTTCCTGACGCCGAAGGGCCTGAGCCTGGCCGAGGCCGCACGCCGCCGCCACGACCTGGTCGTGCGCTTCCTGCTGGCCCTCGGCCTCGACCCCGAGACTGCCGAGGCGGATGCGGAAGGTGTCGAGCACCATGTGAGCGAGAAGGCGCTCGCGGCGTTCGCCCGCTTCCTCGCCGAGCGGGAGCGCGGCGGGTGAGCGGGGGCATGCTGTCGATCGGCGAGCTCGCGCGCGCGACCGGCGTGAAGCCGACGACGATCCGGTGGTACGAGACCGAGGGGCTGCTGCCACCGCCGGCGCGCACCGAGGGCGGGCATCGCGCCTATGGCCGGACGCATCTCGACCGGTTGGGCTTCATCCGTCATGCGCGCGAACTCGGCTTCGCCCTGCCCGTGATCCGCGACCTGCTGGGCCTGGCGGATCGGCCGGACGCGGACTGCGCCGCGGTGCACGCGATCGCCACGGCCCAGATCGACGAGATCGACAGCCGCCTGCGCCGGCTGCATGCGCTGCGCGCGGAGCTCAGCCGGATGGCGGAGAGCTGCCGCGGCGGCACGGTCGGCGAGTGCCGCATCATCGAGACCCTCGCCGACTTTGCGCACGGGCACTGCGCGGATCCGGATCACGGCAGGCGCGCTGATCGGGACTGAGGCCAGGATCAATTGGTGGGTACAGGTTTCGAGCGCTGACCATTGAGCGCGGGCATCTGCGGCCACATCTGCGTGTCATCGTGTCGGTACTTGAGCCGCGTTCTGTTCGTTGGATGTAGAGAAGGCCCCGCCGGTGCGTCCCGGAGGGCGGCCGGCGCGGCCGGAGACGGATCGCGGGAGCCGCTCGAACTGCTGGGTACCGAGCCCCTGCTGGTCGTGCTGATCACCAGCCCCCTTCGTCGGCGCACGCGGCAGTTTCCTGTCGGGTAGCGCCACCTTCAGCAATATGTTGTCCTCGCTCTTTCAGTTCGGCGTGGCGGAGCGCGTCCTCGCGCCGCAACAGATCGTGCTCGCAGGTTCAGATGCTCGGCGCCAACGCAGGCAACATGGTATCCGTGCTCAATGTCGTTGCCGCGGCGTCCGTCGTCGGCCTGCTCGGCCAGGAGGGCACGACCATCCGCTTCACTCTTCTGCCGATGCTCTGGTACTGTCGCGTGACCGGAACAGTCTCATTGCTTCTCGCAGCCATCCTGTGAGGGGCCGCGACGTGGCGGAAGCACGGATGGCAACGCCTGATCCGGCCCGGGTGCGACACAGCGGTACTGCTGCCGGCGATCTGCCGCGACGGGCGCTGGTGAAGATCATCCTGGTCATGCTGCTGTGGGCGCTCTGCTTCCCGCTGATCACTGTCGGTCTCTCCAGCGTCACGCCGCTGTACTTTGCGGCCACGCGCGCACTTCTGGCTGGCGCCGCACTGCTGCTTCTCGCCACCGCCCTGCGTCGCCCCCACCCCGCCGGACCCGCAACCTGGGCCGCGCTGCTGGCGATCGGTCTCACGGCCACGAGTCTGGGCTTTCTCGGGATGTTCCTGGCCAGCCAGTTCGTCGCTCCGGGGTACGCCACAGTGATCGCGAACACGCAGCCACTGATCGCGGCCGTGCTCGCCGCGTGGATTCTGGGGGAGACTCTTGGGCGGCGGGAGAAGGCCGCGCTGGTGCTGGGTTTCGCTGGCGTCGTCACGATGACGCTGCCGCGACTGGCCGGCGGCAATGTCGCCGATGTGGCCGGCATCGCCTATGTCCTTGCCGCCGCGATCGGCGTCGCCACCGGCAATATCCTGATGAAGCGGATGGCCGGCCGCGTCGATCCCCTGATGGCCATGGGCTTACAACTGGTGCTCGGCGGGCTGCCGCTGATGCTGGCCGCGCTGGGCTTCGAGCCGGCCCCGCGGACTCTTTGGACGCCCGAGATGATGGCTGTCCTTGCGGCACTCGCGCTCGCCGGAACCGCCCTGCCGTTCTACCTATGGTTTTCCCTGCTGCGAAGCAGCAGCCTGAGCCGCGCCAACACCTTCAGCTTCCTCACGCCGGTGTTCGGTCTGTCGATCGGCGTCGGCCTGTTCGGCGAGCGACTTGGCTGGCCCGAACTCGCCGGGATCGGCCTGGTCCTGGTCGGCATCTGGCAGATCGGACGCAGCCAGGATCATGCGTCGGGCAGCAGGCTGTAATCCTCCGCGGAGGATCGCGTCCTTTCATTCGGACGGCCCGGCACGTCGCGGTCGCGGAAGAAAGGCTTGCGGCGGCGCCGGCGCGAGCAACGGGGCGGTCCGGAGGGGACAAATGAGGATTGCGGTTTTCGAGACCGAGGAGTGGGAGCATCGAGCCTGCCTTCGGCTGCAGCCCGCGCATTCCGTGGACTGCACGCGTGAGCCGCTGTCCGCGGAGATCGCCGCGGGCCATGCCGATGCCGAGGTGGTGAGCACGTTCGTGAACTCCACGCTTGGTGCCGATGTGCTGGCGCGGTTCCCGCATCTGAAGCTGGTTGCGACCCGTTCGACCGGTTACGACCACATCGACCTCGCCTACTGCGCCGCGCACGGCATTACGGTCTGCAACGTGCCCGACTATGGCGACTCGACCGTCGCCGAGCACGTGTTCGCGCTGCTGCTGGCGCTCGCGCGGCACCTGGTCGACGCGGTCGAGCGGACGCGGCGCGGCAACTTCTCGCAGACCGGCCTGCGCGGCTTCGAACTGCACGGCAAGACCCTGGGCGTGATCGGCACGGGACGCATCGGGCGCCGGGCGATTCAGATCGCCAAGGGTTTCGGGATGAGGACGGTCGGGTTCGATCCGCATCCGGACAAGGAGGCGGCACACCGGTTCGGGTTCTGCTACACGGGACTGGACGAGCTGCTCGCCGCGGCTGACGTCGTGACGCTGCACGTCCCCGCTACGCCCGGGACCGCGGGTCTGCTGTCCGATCGGGGATTTGGACTGATGAAGCCCGGCGCCGTGCTGATCAATACCGCCCGCGGTAATGTTGTCGACGTCGCCGCTCTGGTGCGGGCACTCGCCGACGGCAGGCTCAGGGCGGCGGGGCTGGACGTGCTGCCGCAGGAGCCGCTGATCCGCGAGGAGGCCGAGATCTTCCGCACCGATGCGTCACCGGACGGATACGACCTGAAGACGCTCGTCGCCAGCCACGTGCTGCTGCGTTTCCCGAACGTACTCGTCACGCCGCACAACGCCTACAACACGGACGCCGCAGTCCGGCGCATCATCGAGACCACCCTGGACAACATCGAAGCCTTCGCCCGCGGAGCGCCGCGGAATGTCATCGCGCCCGGCTGACGGCGACGCGACGACGTCCGGCGACGCCGGTATCGCCGCCGGCGATCCGTTGCCGCTCGGCCTGCACGAGTGCTGCGACGGGTTCAATCTTGCCGTGTTCAGCCGGCACGCCACGGGCATGACGCTGCTGGTGTTCGACCATACCGACGACGCGGTGCCAAGCACGCGCATCGTGCTCGATCCGCGTCGTCATCGTACCGGCGACATCTGGCACGCCCGGATCGCCACGAACCTGCGCGGCAAGCTCTACGCGCTCGCAGCCGACGGGCCTGAAGCCGCAGGGCACCGCTTCGATCCGGAGCGGCCGCTGCTGGATCCCTATGCGCCTGCCCTCGCGGGGGCGCAGTGCTGGACGCCCGGTGCCGTACGGCCGGGGGGACCGCGCAGCGTCGTGCTCGACCAGCGCTTCGACTGGCAGGGGGACCGGCCGCTCTGTCGCCCCTGGAGCGAAACCATCCTCTACGAGACCCATGTGCGCGGACTGACGATCCATCCGTCGTCGGGCGTGCGTCATCCCGGGCAGTATCTCGGCGTCGTCGAGAGGATTCCCTATTTGCGAAGGCTCGGCGTTACCGCCCTCGAGCTGATGCCGGTCCAGGCGTTCAATCCGCACGGGATCGACCGGCGCAATCCCCTGACCGGGGAGTCACTGCGCGACTACTGGGGCTACAACCCCATCGCGCTGTTCGCCCCAATGGCCGGGTACGCGGGCGACGGTGCGCTGGACGCACCGCTCACGGCCTTCAAGACGATGGTACGGGAACTCCACAAGGTTGGCATCGAGGTGATCCTCGATGTCGTCTTCAACCACACGGCCGAAGGTGACGAACGGGGCCCCACCTACAGCTTCCGCGGCCTCGACAACACGATCTACTACATGCTCTCGCCGGATGGGCGGCGCTACCTCGACTACACGGGCTGCGGCAACACGCTGAACTGCAACCATCCCGTGGTGCGCAGCATGATCATCGACTGCCTGCGCCAGTGGGTCGTGAACTTGCATGTCGATGGATTCCGGTTCGACCTGGCATCCGTCCTGGGGCGCGATGCGCGTGGCAACCTGCTGGCCAATCCGCCGCTCCTCGAGCAGATCGCCGAGGATCCGATCCTGCGCGACGTGAAGCTGATCGCCGAGGCGTGGGACAGCGGCGGTGCCTTCCAGGTGGGTAGCTTTCCCGGTCAACGCTGGGCGGAGTGGAACTGCCACTTCCGCGACGACGTGCGCCGGTTTTGGCGCGGGGATCCGGGAATGACAGGACGTTTCGCCAGCCGGCTCTGCGGCAGCTCGGATCTCTACCGCGGCGACGGCGAGAGCCCGGTCAAGAGCATCAACTTCGTTACCTGTCATGACGGCTTCACCCTGAATGATCTGGTCTCCTACGCTGTCAAGCACAACGAGGCGAACGGGGAAGCCAACCGCGATGGTCTGGACGAAAATCACAGCGAGAACAACGGCATCGAGGGGCCGACTGCCGATCCTGCCGTCGAGACGATTCGGCGTTGCCAGATCAGGAACATGCTGACGACGCTGCTGGTCTCGCGCGGCGCGCCGATGCTGCTCGGTGGCGACGAGTTCCGCCGCACCCAGGGCGGCAACAACAACGCCTACTGCCAGGACAACGCGACGTCCTGGTACGACTGGTCGCTGGCGGAGCGGAACGCGGATCTTGTGCGGTTCGTCCAGCGGTTGGTCGCCTTTCGCCGCGCCCATCCGGTTCTGGCGGCCGAGCGCTTCTACACCGCGGACGAGATCGCCTGGTTCGGCCCTGGCGGTCATGGACCGGACTGGGACGGACCGCTGAACCGGATCGGCTGCCTGATCCGGGAAGACGCTGGCGGCGCGCTCTGTCTTCTGTTCAGCGCCGGACGGGAGCCGTGCCGCTTCATTCTGCCGTCGCCACCCGCCGGACCGTGGCAGATCGCAATCAATACCGCGACGGAGGCGCCGGACGATGCGCCGGAGGACGGGACCGGGCCGATGCTCGTTGCCGGGGCGACGATCGGCCTCGAGGGCCGCGCGGCCGTGCTCCTGGTGTCCCGATGAGGCGGCCCTCTGTCCAGTCGCCATGACCGCGCCCGCATATCTCTCCGGCCGCGGCAGAGTGTTGGCGCAGCCCGATGCGGAGAGCGCAGGTCAGCGCAGATACGCCTCGCTGGCGTAGCGGCGCATCATGCGCTGGCTGTTGAAGCGGGCGCCGATCTTGCTGATGCTCTGCTTCATCATCCAGATCCAGCGGCCACGATCGCGGTGGTAGAGTGGCAGCACCGCCTGGTCGAGCTTCTCGTAGAGCGCCTGCGCGTGCGCGCCGTCGCCATCCCGTCCGATTGCCCAGCCGGTGACACCATCGATGCACGCTTCGAGCCACCAGCCGTCCAGTGTGCCGAGGTTCAGGACGCCGTTCAGGCCGGCCTTCATGCCGCTGGTGCCCGAAGCCTCGAGCGGCGGCAGCGGCGTGTTTAGCCAGATGTCCGCGCCGGCGACCAGGAGCCGCGCCAGCGCCATGTCGTAGTTGGGCACGAACACCATCGGTACCTCACCCGAGAGCCGGCGCATATGGTGGTGGACATCTCGGATGAGCTTCTTGCCGCCTTCGTCACGCGGATGCGCCTTTCCCGCCATCACGAGCTGGAAGGGATGAGCTGCGTGGATCGCCCGCAGGCGATCGATGTCCGTGAACAGGAGGTCGGGCCGCTTGTAGCCCGTCATGCGGCGAGCGAAACCGATGATCGGCGCCTCAGGGTCCAGCGCAACCCCGGTGGTCCGGGCGATTTCCGCCAGGAGGTCGCGCTTCGCCTCCTGATGCACCGCCCACACGGCATCGTCGGGTACATGGTCCGCCCACAGCAGAACCTCCGGTTCATGGCCCCAGCCAGGATCAATGCCCTGGAAGAGCCTGGCGAAGCTCGGATGCGTCCAGGTCGGCACGTGGACACCGTTCGTGACCGCCCGGATATCGTAGCCGGGGAACATCCGTGCGGCGGTTTCGGCGTGGCGCCGCGCGACGCCGTTCACATAGCCGCTCAGATTGAGTGCAAGCCGCGTCATGTTGAGCCGAGCCTCGCCCGCCAGCAGCCTCAACTGGTCGATCTCGATGAAATCGCCGAGGAGCCGCGTGGCATCGTCATAGGAGAACTGATCGTGGCCAGCCTCGACCGGGGTATGCGTGGTGAAGACGCACCGCTCACGGACGCGATCCGCATCGTAGCGGAGCGCTCCGTCGCCCGGTCGAGCGGACGGGCGCGGGTGGCGACGCAGCAGCGCGGCGGCCAGCAGAGCGGCGTGACCCTCGTTCAGGTGATACGTACTGATCTCAAAACCAAGCGCATGCAGCAGCCGCTCGCCGCCGATGCCGAGCACGATCTCCTGCTTGAGCCGATAGCTCTGGTCGCCGCCATAGAGGCGGTCCGTGATGGTCCGGTCCGAGGGGTCATTGTGTTCGAGGTTGGTGTCGAGGAGGAGCACGGGCGCCTCGTGGCCGATCGGGCAGGTCAGGACATAGAGCCACGGACGGACCCAGACCGGGCGTCCCTCGATCCGGACGGCGACCATGGCATCGAGCGGTTCCGCCCAGTCCTCAGGATGCCACGGATCGGCATGGTCGAGCTGTCGGCCCTCGGCATCGATCTCCTGGCGCAAATAACCCTGCCGACTGGCGAGCGTGACGAACACGACCGGCAGGCCGAGGTCGGCGCAGGACCGCGCGGTGTCGCCGGCAAGGACGCCGAGCCCGCCGGAGTAGGTATGCATCTCCGGCTTCAGCGCGATCTCCATGGAGAAATACGCCACGCGTGTACGCGACAGGAACGGGTCGATCGGGGAGACCACCGGTCGTTCGCCCCTGCTACCGACCGCCGAGCACGGTCGCCACTGCGCCGACCCCAAGCGCCGCGTTCGTCCTGGCGATCGATGCGGCGGCGTCGCGCTCGCGTCCGGTGAGCGCGCGGATGGCGTCGATCGTCTCTGGAATGACGATCGCCTGGTTGTCCACCATGTAGGCGTAGAAGAGCTCGTCGCGTTCGACGCGCAGCATGTCCTCCCACAGCGCGACCTCGTAGAGGTTGTCGTGCGGCCGCCCCAGGTCGGCCATCAACTCCTTGACCGCGTTGATCGCCGTCAGCCCGTCGGACTCGCGGATCAGGACGATCCGCGGCGAGGCGCGGAAGGCCGCCAGCACCTCCTCCTTCGAGGCCGCCCGGTTCAACTGCACGGCCCAGTAGTGCAGGTGCGCCAACGTCTCCGGCACCTTGACCGCCATGGTGATCACGTCGAGCTCCGGATCGACGCTCTGCGCGTCGGGGCCCTGGTGGCTTGGAATCGCCTCCTCCGGCACGAGCGTGTTCATGATGCCGCCAAGATGGCTCTCCCAGGGGTCCGTCGCACGGCGGAGCAGGGTGCCGCGTGCACGCCGCAGCAGCCCTGCGCGCTTCAGCGCGGTCAGCGTCCGCACGATCGAGGTCGTGTTGCACGAGACGACACGGGTGGAGGCGCGGCCGAGCGCGGTCGCGTAGCTCGCCTCGGCGACGAAGGAGTGGCCCGTGACCTCGTGTTTCTCGCCGCCCTGGACGATGAAGCGCTGGCCCCGCCGGCGATAGGTCTCGACGTTCTTCGCCGCAATCCGCTTCGGCGTGCAGTCGATGACGATATCCGCGCTGTCGAGCAGTTCGTCGAGCGTGCCCGCAACGTCGAGACCTGAACGGCGCATGGCGTCCGCATGCTCGGCGGTTGCGCCGTACAGGGCGAAGCCCTTGTGCCGCACCACGCGCATCCGCCAGTCGGCACCGATGTCGGCGACGCCCGCCAGCTCCATGTCGTCCTGTCGGACGACCGCGTCGGCGACGCGTTTGCCGATGACGCCGTACCCGTTCACCGCAACGCGGATCCTGCTGCCTGGGTCCATCCTGTCCTCCTCTGCCCGGAGTGGTAGCTACGCCGCGGGAGCCTGGCCGGACGATGCCGGGCGGCCGCCGTCAGGCGCAGCGATCGCCTGCTGGCGCGCGAGCTGCGCGCCCTGCCATGGCCAGTGGCCGTTGATCTCGACCTCGATGGCCACGCTGAGGAACGTTCGGATCAGCACGATCCCGGCGAGCACCGCCAGGTCGTCGAGGGTCGGGTCGATGACCACCGAGTTCAGGATGTCTGCCACAACCAGCAGCTCCAATCCGAGCAGGATGCTGCGGCCGAGATCGGCTCGGAGGTCGCGGTATCCCGACGCGAAGCCCAGACGCCACATGCGGCGCACGAAGGCTGCGGCGGCGAGCACGACGCCGATCAGGAGTGTCAGCGCACCGATGATCTCGAGCACCGTCGCAGCGGAGCGAACCATCGTATCGATCATCTCGAGCCCCGCATGCCTAGAGCGGGCCGGATCGGGCGATGGCGCGGATCAGCCGGAACGACAGCCACAACGCCAGCGCATAAGCGAGGAGCGCCAGCAGCGGCAGGTCGTCGAGCACACGCGGCCCGAGACTGTGCTGCATCAGGAGCGAGGCCGCGACATAGAGGCCGAGCGTGACGAGTGCCACGGAAAGCCGGTTCCCGGCACGATCAAGCCGGGCCTCAAGCCGTTCCAGGCCCTCGTGCCGCATCAGCAGCAGCGGTCCGCCGCCGCGCTGCGCCCGGTGGAGCCACGCCGCGACCAGTCCCGGCAGATCCTGGGCGGTCAGCGCGGCCTCGGTCCTGAGGCGGGCGAATGCCGGAGACGTCGCGCTCTCCTGGAGGGTGCGCTCCATCACCTCGCGGCCGCGCGCCTGCAGCGCCAGAAGGATATCGAGGTTGGGATCGAGGGTGCGCAACGCGCTCTCCACCAGGAAGAGAGCGCGCATCAGCACGACAAGGCTCTGCGGGACGGTGAAGTTCTCGCCCGAGCCAAGTCTGGCCACGCGCAGCACGGCCTCGGCGACCGACCAATCCTTCAATGGCCGTGTGGCGTAGTCGGCAAGGATCTCCTCGATGCCGCGCTCGAACACTGCACGATCCACCATCCCGCCGATCAGGCCGAGATCGATCGCAGCATCCAGCATCCATGCGGCGTCCTGGTGCATGAAGGCGAGAAGGTAGAGCGCCAGGGCACGGCGGGCACGACGATCCAGGAAGCCGACCAGGCCGAAGTCGTGGAAGCAGAGCCGTCCGTCGGGCGTGACGAACAGATTGCCCGGATGCGGGTCGCCATGGAACAGCCCGACGACGAACAACTGGTGCAGATAGACATCGAGCAGCAGCTGCGCAAAGCGCGGACCGTCGAGCGACGGATCGCCGATGCCGGTTCCGCCGCTCATCTGCTGAACGAGCACGGCTTCGCCGTAGAGATCGTCCACCACCTCCGGGACATATACCGCGGGCCAGTCCCGGAGCGCTTCGGCAAAGCGGCGGATGTTGTGCGCTTCCAGCCGGAAGTCGGTTTCCTTGCGGAGGTGGCTCCGGATCTCCTGAAGGATCTGCAGCGGCCGGATCCGATGCAGGCGCGGTGCCAGCACGAGAGCCAGACGGCATATGCCGATCAGCGCCTTCATGTCGCGATCGATCTGCGTGCGGATGCCGGGCCGGCGGATCTTGACGATCACCACGCGCCCATCCGCGAGATGCGCCCGGTGCACCTGCGCGATCGAGGCGGCGGCGATCGGCTCGATGTCGAACTCGGCGAACACCTGGTTGACCGGACGTTGGAGTGCGGCTTCGAGAGCCGGTCGTGCCTCGGCGCCGGGGAACGGCATCGCGCGGTCCTGAAGACGGCTCAGCTCGGCGAGCCAGGCCTCCGGCAGCAGGTCGCGCCGCAGGCTGAGCGCCTGACCGAGCTTGATGAAGGTCGGCCCGAGACGCTCGAGCGCAAGACGAAGGCGCTGCGGCAGCGTCGAGGAATCCGCCGGCGTGCGGCCGAGCCGCTCGACCGCCGCGTGCCAGAGGAGGCCGGCGGCCGCAACGCCGATCCGAAGAACCCGCGCGGCCATCAGGGGGCGCCTCGCGGCAAGCGCGTCACGCGGCGACGTCCTCTGCGGTGCCGTATCGCCGCTCGCGGTCGGCGATATAGTCGCGGGTGAGGGGTACGGCGTCGCGCCGTCGCGCAAGCTGGATCTGGAACACCATCATCGGTCCGCCGCGGAAGGCCATCTCGCAGCCCGCCAGGTAGAACTCCCACATGCGGCAGAACCGCTCGTCGTAGATCGCCCGTGCCTTGTCGCGGTTCGCCTGGAAGCGGTCCAGCCAGTGGCGGAGCGTCTCGGCATAGTGCAGCCGCAGGATCTCCACGTCCGTGACCCACAGCCCTGCCTGTTCGACGGCGGCAAGGGTTTCCGAGAGGGCGGGGCAATAGCTGCCCGGAAAGATGTACTTCTCGATCCACGGATTCGTGCCGCCTGGCGGCTCCATGCGGCCGATCGCGTGCAGCAGAGCAACGCCGTCCGGCTTGAGCCTGCGTCGAAGCGCCTCGAAGAAGGTGCGGAAATGCGCCGCGCCGACATGCTCGAACATGCCGACCGACACGACGCGATCGTAGGTGCCCTGCTCCTCCCGGTAGTCGCGCAGGACGAAGCGGACACGCCTATCGAGGCCTGCAACCGCGGCACGCGCCTGCGCCACCTTCAGCTGCTCCCTGGACAGCGTGATGCCGGTGACATCCACCCGCTCGATCCGCGCCAGTTCGAGTGCAAGACCGCCCCAGCCGCAGCCGATATCGAGCACCGTCATGCCGGGTTCCAGCAGCAGCTTGGCGGCGATATGGCGCTTCTTCTTCGCCTGAGCCGCCTCGAGGCTCTCGTTGCCATCGGCAAAGTAGGCGCAGGAGTACTGCCGGTCACGATCGAGGAAGAGGTCATAGAGGGCACCGGACAGATCATAGTGATGCGCGACGTTGGCCCGGGCGCGTCGAATCGGATTGTACTGACGGTAGCGCCGCAACGGCTTGACCAGCGCCGCGCGCAGTCGATGCGCCGGGTTCTCGCGCAACCGCTCGGCGTTGCCGACGCAGAGATCGAGGAACTCGCGCAGCGTGCCCTCCTCGATCGTGAGCGTCCCGTCCATGTAGGCTTCGCCGACCGCAAGGTCGGGGTCGGACAGCAGCCGCCAGGCGACGCCCGGATCATGCAGCCGGATCGTGACGGCGGGCGTTCCGCCAGGCCCGAAGCTGCCGACGCAGCCTTCCGCGTCGATCACGCGGAGGCGGCCGAAGTGCACGAACGCATCGAGAAAGCGGAACAGCATCCGGCGCACGCCCGACCGGAGCGACGGCAGGGGTAAGCGCCGTCCCATGCCGAGCCCTTGTGGGCTTCGCGCGCGAACCAGTTCCTTGCCACCATCGAGCCAGGGCATTGATGATCTGGTGCTCCTGCCGCTCGTCGCTCGGCCCGCCGACCTCGCGTTCGCATGCCGGCAGCTCAATGGCAAAGACGGTGCGGCGCGACGAACCTTACGGTCGATGCTCGGACGCCGCCCGGACAGCGTGCCGGCGCAACGCGTCAGGAACATGCGCGCGTGCCGCGGGCAATCACCCTCCGTGCAGCCACCTGGCATGGGGATCTGACCGGCGACCGAGTGAGCCCAATGCGTCACTCCCACATCACCAGAGGCTTGATGAGCAGGTGATCTTCGATTGCCCGGACACCAGCCGTCCGCTCCGCCGCGATACGCACCGCCGACCGCTCGGTCTCCGAGCGGACGAAGCCCCAGAGGTGGACGGTTCCGTCCTGCACCACGATGTTCATCTCGTGCAGCGCCGCCCACGGCTGCTCCTGGAGCTTGACGATCAGCCGTTCCCTGATCGCGGCGTCGGTCTCGGAGGGCGCAGCCATGGCGGGCCGGGCCGAGGCCAGCGCCTGGACCAGATTGGCGCGGCTGACGATACCGACGACCCGCCCGTCCCGGACCACGGGAACGCGCTTGATGCGGTGCGTCTCGAGCAGCGCCGCAACCTCGGCGAGACCGGCGTCCTCGTCCACATGGATCGCCGGGGCGGTCATCACGTCGCGGGCCGTCAGACCGTGGGTCCTCGCGTATTCGGCGGCCAGCCCGGTCGTGTCGCCGAACAGCCGGAGCCACCAGGACGCGGGCCGTTCCGTGCCGATCTCGGTGCGGCGCATGAGGTCCCCCTCGCTGACGATCCCGAGCAGGCGGCCTTCCTGGTCCAGCACCGGCACGGCGCTGATGCGGTTGTCCCGGAGTGCCCTTGCCGCCTCCTGGACCGTGTCCTCGGGTCGGACCGATACGACCGAGGCCGTCATCACATCACGAACCTTCATCGGCGCCTCTCCGAAGAACGGGGTTGCCGGACCGGAACCGCAATGGCTGCACGGCGGCCCGCGGCCCGCGGCCCTGGCGCGACAGGCTCGTCGCAGCACCCCGCCTGGCGTGCCGGCGCCATCATGGACGGTGTCCGCTGTCGTGCGGGCGATCGGCGACGCGTCGCGAGATCGCCGGGAGGAACGCCGGCACCTCGGCCATGTAACGGCGATAGGCGTCACCGAACTCGGCCAGCGCCTCCCGCTCCTCGCTGCGGGCCAGCCGTACGTACATGAAGGCGAGCACCGGGAACATGAGCAGCGTCAGCAGCGTCGGCCACTGCAGCAGGAACCCGAACAGGACGAGGATGAAGCCGGCATACTGCGGGTGGCGCACATAAGCGTACGGTCCGGTGGTCGCCAGCGCGCGCTGGCGCTGCGCCTCGTACAACACCTGCCAGGCCCTCGAAATCAGGATGAAGCCGCCGCCGATGAAGGCGAAGCTCAAGAGATGGAACGGACCGAAATGCGGGTTGGCGCGCCAGCCGAACAGCATCTCGAGCAGATGGCCGGCATCGTGCGAGAGCCAGTCGACCTGCGGGTAGCGGCTCTGCAGCCAGCCCGAGAGCAGGTAGATCGTCAGCGGAAAGCCGTACATCTCGGTGAACAGCGCCACCAGGAAGGCGCTGAACGCGCCGAACGAACGCCAGTCCCGCGTGGTCTTCGGCTTGAAGAAGCTGAAGGCGAACAGGATGAAGATCGCGGAGTTGATCGCAACCAGCAGCCAGAGGCCATAGGCGGGAGGGCTTTCGGTCATCGGCGACGTCGCTGTCCGTTCCGTTCAGTGCTGGTGCGTGGGCGGCTTCGGCGGCTTTGCCGACGGTCTGTCGCCATCGGCGGTCCGGTCATGGTCGCCGTGACCGCCATGACCTCCATGACCGCTGTGCATGAAGAGATGCATCACGACGCAGAGGCCGAGGAGCAGGAGCAGTGGCGCCGCCCCCAGCAGATGGGCCCAATGCTCGGCGATCAGGTAGAAGCCTCCCACGGCGAGGAAGCCGAGGAGGACGACGTTGGCACGGGATCCCAAGAATCCCTGGCCGTTCTGCTGCTGGGCCATGCGCCGCAGTTCCTTCATTCTGTTTCCGCGCTGGCCGGGACGCGGGCGTTCCGCGTCGTGACCTGCCTCCGACCGCACGCTGCCGGCTCAGCGTGCATGGCGGTACCCGAACTCCAGCCGCACCGGCGCGCCCTGCCCTCGACGCAGGACCTCGACCGCGATCGTGTATTGGTCCGTGCCCGGCAAGGTGACGAAGCCGCCATAGGTCACGGCGTCGGCGAGCCGCATCGGTTCGAGCCGGATGCTGGTCCTGCCGACATGCCCCAGGCCGGAGACCACGGCCGTCACCTCGGCGTCTTCGATCCGCGCGCCCGACGCGGCGTCGAACACCGCGACGACCAGATGGTAGTCGTGGCGCCCGGCAGGCGGGCCGCCGTGCATCCGGCGCTCGGGGTGCGCGGACGGATGCCCCCGCACGATCTGGGCCGGCTGGACGCCGAGATAGGCGGCAAGCCCATCGCCTGTCCGGTAGTTGTCGTCGGCCAGGGCCGCGGCCGGCCCGCCGAAGCCGGCCAGCATGCCAGCCAGGATGATGCCGGCAAGGAGGCGAGTTGCGATACGCCGTACAGCCGTCGACGCGTGTGGCACGTTCCCGTGAGTCATGGCGCGCTCCTCCTGCCGGCGTTCATCCTGTGGCCGATACAGCCGAAGGGCAGTGCGCTGGAACGCCGGCCGCTCAACCGAGTGCCTCCGCCGGACGGCCGAGCGCCGTTTCGTCCGAACGGGCGCGGCCGATGCCCTCCAGCCGCGTCCGCTTGAGGAGAAGGGCATTCACTGCGACGAGCACGGAACTCCCAGACATGGCCACGGCCGCGACCTCGGGGCTGATCACCAGGGGGTAGAAGATCCCGGCCGCCATCGGGAAGGCGACCACGTTGTAGGCCACAGCCCAGAACAGGTTCTGATGCATCTTGCGCAGCGTCGCGCGCGACAGCTCGATCGCGCCGACCACATCGTACGGGTCGCTCTTCATCAGCACCACGTCGGCGCTCTCCATCGCCACGTCGGTGCCGGCGCCGATGGCGAAGCCGACATCCGCCTGGGTGAGCGCGGGAGCGTCGTTGACGCCGTCTCCCACCATCCCGACCCGCTTCCCCTCGGCTTGCAGCGCCTTGACCTTCGCCGCCTTCTGGCCCGGAAGCACGTCGGCGAGCACGATGTCGATGCCGAGTTCCGCGGCGATCCGCCTCGCCGTGCCCTCGTTGTCGCCGGTCAGCATCGCAACCTGCACGCCGCGATCGCGCAGCTTGGCGACCGCCGCCTTGGCGGTCGGGCGCGACGCATCGGCGATGGCGATGAGGCCGAGCAGCCGGCCGCCGCGCGCGACATGCACGACCGTGCGGCCGGCACCCCGCAGCCGATCCGCCGCTGCCGCGAGCGCGCCGAGGTCGATGGCCTCCTCGTCCATGAGGCGGCGATTGCCGAGCAGCACCGTCTCGCCGCCGACTTCGGCGCGGGCGCCCTTGCCTTCCAGGTTGAGGAAGGCGCGCGACTGCGGGATGTCGAGGCCGCCGGCGCGCTCCACGATCGCCACGGCGAGCGGGTGATCCGAGCCGCGCTCGACGGCGGCGGCGGCCCGCAGAACGTCCTCCTCGCTCCGCCCCTCGGCGGCCAGGACATCCACCACCCGCGGCTGCCCCATGGTCAGCGTGCCGGTCTTGTCGAAGATGATCACGTCGAGCTTGGTGGCATCCTCGAGCGCGCCCGCATTCTTGAAGAGGATGCCGTTCATGGCGCCGAGCCCGGTGCCGACCATGACAGCCATCGGCGTCGCCAGTCCGAGCGCGTCGGGGCAGGCAATCACGAAGACCGTGATGGTCAGCGTCAGCGCGAACAGCAGGGACTCGCCGATCCACCAGAACCAGACGGCGAAGGTCGCAAGCCCGATGACGATCGCGATCAGGACCAGCCACTGCGAGGCACGGTCGGCGATGAGCTGGGCCGGCGCCTTGGAGTTCTGCGCCTCCTGCACCAGCTTGACGATCTGCGCCAGCGCCGTGTCGGCGCCGACCTTGGTCGCGCGGTAGGTGAAGCTGCCGCTTTTGTTGATGGTGGCGCCGATCACCTGATCCCCGGGCGCCTTGTTTACCGGCATCGACTCGCCGGTCAGCATGGATTCGTCGACGAGGGATTCACCCTCGATGACCTCTCCGTCCACCGGGATCTTGTTGCCGGGCCGGATCAGCACCGTGTCGCCGGCCACCACCGCGGCCGTCGGCACCTCGACCTCGCGCCCGTCGCAGAGAACCGTGGCCATGGGCGGTGCGAGATCCAGAAGCGCGCGGATCGCCGCCGAGGCGCCGGCCCGCGCGCGCATCTCAAGCCAGTGTCCGAGCAGGATGAAGACGAGCAGAACGGCGACCGCTTCGTAGAACTGCACGCCGGGGAAGAAGAACGTTGATCCGACGCTGAACACGTAGCCGGTGCCGACCGAGAGGACGACGAGCACGGCCATGTTGAGCACGCCGATGCGGAGCGCGCGCCAGGCGGCAACCAGGAACGGCCAAACGGGATAGAGAACCGCCGCGCTCGCCAGCAGGAACAGCCACAGCTCCAGATCGAGACCGAAAGGGGGCGCCGGTGGGGTGAACATGCCCCCCATCGGCGAGTAGACGAAGATCGGAACGGTGAAGACGAACGCGACCAAGAAGCGGTTGCGCATGTCGCGGACCATGGCCTGCATGTCCATGCCCGCGCCGTGGCCCATCTCGTGTGCCGTCTGGTCATGCGCCGGCGTGACGGCCGGCCCGGCGGGAGCCCCCGGGTCGGGCCGGCTGGTTCTCCCGGCCCGCGCATGATCATGGCGCGACGGCGCGGACGGCGCTTCTGCCGGCGGCGCCGCGCCCGCAGGTCGGAACACATGCCGCGGGACCGACTCGCCCGGGCAGGCGAAGCCGCAAGCGATGACGTGCCGCCGCAGCCGGTCTGGGTCCGTGACAGTGTCGTCGTACTCGATCGTGACGCTGCCGGAAGCGGGGTTGGCGCTCGCCTGGCGTACCCCTGCCGTCCGCTTCAGCTGCTTCTCGACACAGAGATGATCGAGTGCCCCGAACAGACCGTCGATCTGCAGAGTCGTCGTGCTCAACACGGTCTCCTGAAGCATGCCCGCTGCGCGGTCGGGATCCTCAGGTCGCGCGTGCCCGTCGGGAGCCGCAATCGGCTTGCGCGGCGATCCCGGTGCCGCAACACTGCCCGGACTCGCGACGCGGACGCCGCCTGCACGGGCACCACCATGCCATCCTCGACGGCGAGCACGACACCGACGTCCGCGCCGCCGTGCGGGCTGCATCGCGGGCCGGTCGATCTGCAATTCCCTGCATCCATGCCGCCGCTGTCCTCGCCTTCCCCGCCGAGATCGATGCGGCCGAGCCTCGGCCGCAGTCAGCCGCAACGTCCAGGCATCCCCGGCACGATCAGTTCCCGCCGACGGCAGATAGACGCGCCGCCGCGCCCGGCATTACAGGTCGGCTGGTCGGAAGGCTGCCTCGCGTCCGCGGCGGGCGCGCTCTGCCGCGTCGCAGCCGCAGTTGAGAAACCCGTGCACAGGGCAGGTCAGGCACATCTCCAGCAGCCGCTTCCGCAGCATCTGGCGCGCACGATGCAACCGCACCGTGAGCGCGTTCACGGTAAGCCCGAGGCTCTCGGCTACCACCGCTCGCGGTTCTTCCCGCAGGTCGATGCGCCGGATCACGTCGGCGTACTCCGGCTTGAGCGTCGGCAGAAGGGATTCCAGGCAGTCGCAGACCGCCGCGTCGAGCGCGGCATCGGGCTCGCTCGGGATGGTCTCGACCTGCTCCGGACCGATCGGCGTCGTCGATGAGCGCCGCCGTGCCGCGCGGCGCTGGTGGTCGGCGATGGTGCTGGCGAGGACACGGCTCAGCCACCCGCGAACGGTCAGCACCTGCCGCAGGTCTCCCGCGCGGTCGAGCGCGCGCAGCATGAAGTCCTGCAACACCTCTTCAGCCTCATCCGCGCTGCCCAGCCGGCGTTTCAGGAAAGCGAGCAGCCGCCGATGGCTTTCCATCAGTGCCTGGCGGACCGCGATCTCGGCCTCCGTTTCCGACCGGCGCGTCGTGCCCGCTTTGGGTCCATTCCTCACTGCCGTCCTCCTGTCGCTCGGCGCGCCGATCCCGAGCGCCTCACAATACGTTGTGCGAGAAGCGATGCGGCATGATCCTTCTTGAGCGCTGCCCCGTCCGGCTCGCCGACGTGTTCCGCGCACCCGTGTAAGATGCCGCCGCATCGGACGTCTATTGGGTCGTGCTCTCGGAAGACGGAGGGCGTGGTTCATACCGCGAGGGGCGGGCTCGTCGTTCCCGGCCCGCACGGCTTTATTTGGCGACACCATGCGAGGTCCGGCGCATGCGCATCCTCTTCGTCACCTCCGAGCTGCATCCTCTGATCAAGACCGGTGGCCTTGCGGATGTTTCTGCCGCGCTTCCGGCTGCGCTTGCCGATCTCGGTGTCGAGGTGCAGGTGGTTCTGCCCGGCTATTCCGAGGTCCTGGACCGGGCAGTTCCGGCAGGCCCGCCCGTGCTGCTCGGCGATCTCCCGGGCGCGGGTACTGTTCGGCTGCTGGCCGCGCGAAGCCCTCGATCCAACGTGCCGCTCTGGCTGGTCGATTGTCCATCACTCTACCGCCGAGCAGGCGGGCCTTATCAGGATCCGGACGGTTGCGACTGGATCGACAACGACGTGCGGTTCGCCACCCTGAGCCATGCGGCTGCCCGGATGTGCCGCGGCGACGCGGCGCCGACGTGGCAGCCTGACGTCGTGCACGTGAACGACTGGCATGCAGGCCTGGTGCCGCTGCTGCTGCACGACGGCCGTGAGTCGCGTCCGGCCACGCTGCTGACGATCCACAACCTCGCCTTCCAGGGGCTGTTCGACGCCGACCGGTTGTCGCGTCTCGGTCTTTCCGCGGCGTCGTTCTCGCCCGATGGGATCGAGTTCCATGGTCGGATCTCTTTCCTCAAGGCGGGAATACGCCATGCTGATCGGCTGACGACGGTCAGCCACACCTATGCGCGCGAGATCCTGACGCCCGAACTTGGTTGCGGGCTCGATGGGCTGCTGCGAGAGCGCGCCGAGCATCTCGTTGGGATCCCGAACGGCGTTGATTACGGAACATGGGATCCGTCCCATGATCCGACGCTGTCCTGTCGCTACTCAATTACCGACATCGCCGGCAAGGGCATCTGCCGGCAGGCGCTGCGATCGGAGCTCGGCCTCGATGTCCGGCTCGAGACGCCTGTCGTCGCCGTGCTGAGTCGGCTGACGGAACAGAAGATGGCCGACGTGATCGCGGATGCCGTGCCATGGCTGGTGGACGCCGGCGCCCTGCTCGTCGTGCACGGAGAAGGGGAACGCGCACTTGAACGCCGTTTTCTGGAGCTGGCCGGCCGCTATTCCGGACGCGTGTCGGCGCGGATCGGATACGACGAGGGACTTGCGCACCGCGTCCTGGCCGGCGCCGACATCCTGCTCCATCCCTCTCGCTTCGAGCCGTTCGGTCTCGTCCCGCTATACGCGATGCGCTACGGCACGGTGCCGGTCGTGCGTCGGGTCGGCGGACTTGCGGACACCGTGGTTGATGGCGCCGTCGCCGGCGACGGAGAGGCAACCGGCTTCGCCTTCGGGGGAGCAACCCTCGACGATCTGATCGCGTGCCTGCGGCAGGCCCTGGACACGTTCCGGCAACCGGTGAGCTGGCGTCGGTTGCAACGCAATGCCATGCGCCGCGACTTCGGCTGGCAGGAGCCGGCCAAGCAGTATCTCGCGCTCTACCAGGCGCTCGTCGGATCCCAGCTCGACGCCCTGCCGGCGGAACGCGCGCGCCGCGTCCTCCCCCGCCCTTGGCCGGATGACACGATATCCGAACGGGCCGGGCTCTGGCGGCGACAGAGCATGGGGGGCTGAGTGCCTTGGCGTCCTCAAACCTGGAGACAGACGATGACCGACGATCGGATCGCAAAAATCAGCGAACGCGCCTACCTCATCTGGGAGCGCGAGAACAAGCCAGAGGGCAAGCATCTCGAGCATTGGCTCTGCGCCGAGGTCGAGATCGACGCTGAACTGGCAGCGGAAACCGGCGAGCAAGGTCAGGCTATTCGGCCGACCCCGTCCCCGACCCAGGCAGCCGCGCCCATGCCGGAGACCGCCGATCGCCCGAGGCGTGCGGTCTGATCAGGCCCGGCCCGCTCTCCGAGAAGCAGCCGGATCGGCGCAGCATGGTCGAACCGATGGCGATGCCCGAAGCCGCTGCGAAGGGATGACGCCCCGGGCGACATGCCAGGCGGCGTACATCCGCCTGCCGGCATGATCGTCCGGCCGCCGGGCACTCAACGCGTCGGCCGACGGAGGGGACGACGGCGCCGTTCCCTGCTGCCGCATCCCCCCGACGCCACCGCGTCGCCATCCTCACCCGCGCACGCAGCGCCTGCACTATGGCGCCGGCAGTCCGTGTGCCGCCAGCGGCGCTGCTTGTGGTGAGCCGCACGGAGGCCGCGGCGGTTGACTGTGGTCGCAGCGCGACCACGCGCCCTCGCGGCGGACCGGGCAAATCTCCTCGAGTTTCTTCCGGAGCGCCCGACGCGCACGGTGCAGGCGGACGCCGACATTGTTGGCGGTGAGTCCAAGCTCGGTTGCAACCTGCTCTCGCGGCTGTTCCTCCAGGTCAATGCGGCGGAGGATGTCGGCGTAGTCTGGCCTGAGCATCCGTATTGCGTCATGCAGGCAGCCACACAGCGATACCTCGTTCTCCTGCGGCAGGAAGCCGGAGACGATGCTCTCCATCTCGCAACTGTAAGCCGCTTCGGCCCTCAGCCAGGACGCGCGTTGTCGGTAGTGGTCGATCAGCGTGTTGCGCGACACGCGGTGGAGCCATGCATCGATCCTGTCGCCGTCGCGCAATGTCCTCGCACCGCGGATCGCCTTCAGGCAGAAATCCTGCAGCACATCCTCCACGTCCTCGTGGCGGCGCAAGTGCCGTTGGAAGAAGCGCAGGAACTGCTGCCGGCATGCAATCAACCGCTGATGGATGCTGGCCTCGAGGACGTCACCACTCCCACCTCGGTGTTCACCTATCGCCGTCGCAATGTCGGGCGCAAACGGCGAGTCGTGCGTTCGCGCGCTTCGCCGCCGGATCGTATCCATCGATCATCCCTCCTTCCGGACGCACTGCGCTCAAGCGCCGTGTTCCGCGCCAGTCGCGCGGCTTGCCCCCGGGTGGAGGTGATGAAGGAGACCGGATACCCGGCCGGCCTGGCTCCCTGTCAGAGCGAGCGGGAACGCGGCGAGGGCGGCCGTAGCAGCGGTCGACCGATTCCGCCGCACCATGAGGGCGGAAGCGCCCTTCCCGGCGGTTGACACGCCGTCGATCAGACAGCGGTGCGAGGACGCAATCATGACAAGACACTCCGTGCGCAGAAGGTCAGGTGTAGGGCGGTGACCGTTCTGGCGGCGCAGCAAGGCGCCGCCGTCGGCCAGTCATGCCTGCGCAGGGAGCCGCGGGGGACGGAAGTGGCGGTAGTCAGTCGGCGATCGCGGCAGGCCGATCCGCCGAGGCGTCCACCTGCGGGAAGTCTGATCCGGCAGACGCTGCGAATGGGCTATCAGCGCGGTGGAGGAGCAAGTGCTTGTCGAGTGGCAATGTGTAATGCCGTGTCCCTCATGGACAGGCTTGTCGTTCGGCTGGTGCGCGGGAGTTCCCGCCTCTGCCGCGGCCGGTCCGACATGGGTCGCATGGGTCGGAGCTCCGTGCAGGGCCGGACCCAGGACGAACAGCACGCACGCGATCAGCGCCACCCACCTCACCCGTGAGGCCACCAACCAGCGCCACGCTCGCTGCTTACGGCTCCGCATCGGATCCCCGACAAGAGTAATTTTCGTTATCAGAACACGATGGCAGCGGACCTTGATCCAGCTCAATCGCAGGTCTGCTCCTCCGTCTCGGTGGCCACGAAGGCCCCACGCAGCGCCGAGTGGTTGCTCGGGCGCGGCTTCACGCCGCTCCTGCCGCTCGCCAATTTCGTGGTGCGGCGCGCCGCAGCGCCGGTCGCACTGCTGCTGAGCCAGCCGTCCGGCTGGTTTGTGCGCTCCTGGGCAGAGGAATGCGGCGACGTGCTCGATGCGGTGGCGCGACGGCTCACCGCCGCGCACGGGGCGCGGCCCGAGTCCTGGGCCTGGGGCGGGTGCGGCCGGTGACGTTCCGCCACCCGCTCAGCCGTCGCCGGCCCTAGGGCCGGATCCTCGACCGCGGCCCGTTTCCCTGCGGCGGCGGCACCAACACGGTCACCCAGGCCTCGGTCGATCCCTTCGATCCCTGCGCCAACCCGCTCTACCTCTCTTTGCTGCGCCCGGTGATGGAGGTCGGCGCATGGGACGCCACGCGGGTCGCGCTGCCGGGCGGACAGTCGGGCAACCCCCTCTCGCCGCACCATGACGATCTGCCCGCGGTCTGGCGGCGCGGCGAGGGCGTCCCGCTACCTTGGTCGGCGGCCGAGATCGCGCGCCGCACATGCTCGACGCTCACCCTCATGCCGAGGCCCTGATGTCGAATGCCATCGGCGCCTCATCAGGCGTGCCGGCGGGATCAGCACCTGCGCCAACGATCGGCGATCCTCACGCGTCGTGCTGCCGATCTCCGATGCCTGGGGGATCGGAGCGATTGGCGGCCTCCGTCAGCAGATCGGTGATGCGGCTTTGCAGGATGATCTGCAGCAGATGCGGATCGATGCCGAGCTCGGCAGCGATCACGCCCGCGACGCGCGCGGGCCAGTTCAGCAGCGCATCGCGCATCGCCCCGGCGACCTCATCGATCGTCGCATCCGCCTCGGCGACGTCGACCAGCCGGCGCTTGCTCTCGTCGAGTGCAAGCCGCTGTGCCTCGACCTTCAAGGCGAGCTGCGCGACCTTCAGCCGCGCGAACGGCGTGCCATCTGCGTTCGCACTGCCGCCCAGCGGCGAGCGGGTCGGATCGGCGGTCTCGACCAGACGGCGGCGGGTCTTGTCGATGTCCCAGCGTCCCTCCAGTTCGGGCGCGATCCGTCCCGACTGGACCGCCTTCTGCAGCGCCGTGTGCGAGATGCCGAGCCGGCGTGCCACCTCGCGCTGTGAGGTGACCAGTTCACCTTGGGTAGCAGCTGTCATGATGTGATCGAAGCTCCCGGAACTTAGCAATCATTCGACTGCGGCTTCTGCTTGGCTCACGCACGCCCCAGCGCGAATGGTCGTCGCGTGACGACGATGGAGATGACGATGACCCGGACCGAAGCTCGCCAAGCCCGCGCCGCCGCGAACCAGCAGAAGAGCCTGGAGGCATTCATGGCGGCGAAGGCGGAGTTCGATGCCCTGGTCGCCGAGTTGCAGCAGATGAGTGCGGACCACTTCGGCGCCGACCCCGAGACGGTGCTCTGGGGGCACGCCGATATGCTGAAGGACTGGAACACCCGCCTCCGCAACATCACGGACGCCTACCACCGCCGCGGCGAATACGCCGACTGACGCGGGTCCCGCCCGCACCGCCCCGACGGGCCTCTGGTCCGCGGGGCTCGGGGCCGTAGGGGGCGGCATGGGGCCGCTCCCCACACAGGAGCCCCGATCGATGACCCTCTCCGATACCCACCAGATGGTGCTGAACGCCGCCGCTTCGCGCGAGGACAAGCTGGTGACGAAGCACAAGCGGCTGCCCGGCGCGTCGCTGCAGAAGGTGTGCGCCGCGCTGGTGAAGCGCGGCCTGCTCGCCGAACTGACCGGCGTCTCGCGCGATCCGGACGTGCTGCACGTGAAGACGGAGCTCGGCATGACCGAGTACGCGATCACGCCGTCTGGGCTCGCCGCGATCGGCGTCGATGATGACTCGCCCTACGGGGAGGACGTGCCGAAGGACGTGCGCGCGAGCGTCGATCCGTTCCTGATCGACGGCCCGAACAACAACCCGCCGAACGACGTCGACACGGCGCCCACGGGCGCGGACGTGAGGGAGGAGGCGACCACCCCCGCCGCCGAGGAGACGGCGCGCCCTGCGACCACGACGGCGCCAACGCGGGGCACCCTGCGTGCCGCCGCCCAGGCGGTGCTCGAGGCCTGGGACGACGAGGAGAACCAGCGCTACGGCCTCGCCGAGGCGATCGACGGACTCCGCGCGGCCCTCGCCGGCACCACGCGCGCGCACCGCGAGCCCGGTGCGCCGCGCACGCCGCGCGCGGGCACGAAGCAGGAGGCGGTGCTGGCCCTGCTGCGCCGCGAGGAGGGCGCGACGATCGCCCAGATCATCGACGCCACCGGCTGGCAGTCGCACACCGTGCGCGGCTTCCTCGCCGGACTGAAGCGCAAGGGCATCACCGTCGAGGTGCTGGAGCGGGTGCGCCAGGTCGGCCCCAACAAGGAGGGCGCGAAGGGATCGTACTCGGTGTATCGGGTCGCGGGTTGAGGCGCGGTGATGAGCGCGTTCGTCCTGCGCATCCGCACCACGGGGCCGGCGTTCCTGCACTGCCCGACCGCGGAGATCGCGCGCATCCTGCGTACCCTCGCGGCGGATCTCGACCGGCTCGGCTTCGCGGGTGCCTGGCCGCGCCCGCTGCACGGCAGCGACGGTACCCGCGTCGGCCAGGCGGAGTTCGTGTTCTCCTCGACCGAGGCCTGATCCTCCGGCCTCACGCCGCCGCTCGCGCACCGCGGGCGGCGGTGCTGCGTTCGGCAATAACGCAATGTTATGATCCCGCACTCAACTTGGCTGCGCGACGCACCAGCGCGAATGGTCCGTCACGCGCAAGGAATCAACTCA
This sequence comes from uncultured Elioraea sp., assembly GCA_964533585.1. Classification (GTDB taxonomy): domain Bacteria; phylum Pseudomonadota; class Alphaproteobacteria; order Acetobacterales; family Acetobacteraceae; genus Elioraea. Next base: position 4,548 of record CAZHMM010000030.1, on the reverse strand, counting down.
GCTGCGATCAGCGTCGTGCCCGAGCCGCCGAACGGATCCAGCACCATGTCGCACGGCTCGCTGCTATTGCGGATCGCGTTTGGCTGAGAGGACCAATTCAACCGGCGCCTGGACCCTGACACGGCGCGCGCCTTCCATCACGGGACGCTGCCCACGGAGGCGCAGACGCTGGACGTCACCGATGCAGCGTCTGCCCGCCTTCGTTGCGATGTCCCGCAAGTTGTGGAGCACCACGCGCGAGCAGAGGGCGGCGGCAAACCTTCTGTTGCCGCCATCATGGTCAGCCTGGGGACGCTCTGCCTAGAACGACACGGTCGTTGCGGTATTGGCGCGTTGACCGCCGCCGAGCATCGGCGCGAAGAGCGCAAGCGCGAGCTGGAGCGCGACCGGGGCGCTCAGGCGGTAGCCGGGATGTTCGCCGTTGCGCGTTCGCCACGCGACGAGATCCGCCTCGGAGCGGAAGAACAGCTTCAGCGCACAGCCCGAGCGTGCCGCGCAGCCGCCGGTATGGGCAATGCCGTACCAGATCACCGCGTCCGTCGGGGCGAGCTTGGCGAGCGTGTGGCCGTGATCCTCAGTACGCAGCGTCACCGGCGCGCCGGATGCGGCGCAGCGCGACTCGATCAGCGTGTCGGCGCCGAGCATGCCGCCGATGCCGAGCGCGTCGACCGCGCAGAGCGCGTGCACGGTGGTGCCGAAGTGCGCGAGGGTGACGCGATGCGGCGTCGCTTCGGCGCTGAACGGATAGGCGGCGGCGATCGCGCCCACATCGTCCAGCACGACGATGTCGCGCCCCGCCAGCCGCGCCAGCGCCGTGTGCACTGCGTCTCGATCCAGGCCGGTACTGGCCGCGATCTCCATCACGGACGGTGGCGCGCCGAACGCGGCGAATCCGAGCAGCACGGTGCGCCGCACGGCGTCCTCGGCATCGTCCACCGCCGCCCAGCGCTCGCGCCGTCCGGCCACCGCCATCGCTGCGGCCAGCGCCTCGCGGCCGGCGCGGTCGGTCAGCAGCGTCCAGTCGGGCAGGGCAAGATCCGGCCGCAGCGCGACCGTCTCGCCCGGCGCGAACTCGGCGGTCAGCGATAGCGCCATCTGAGCAGCCGATGCTCGAGCTGCTCGGCGAGGAAGAACAGCACCAGCACGAACAGCATAATCAGCGTCACCAGCGCGAGCGAGAGTGCGGCGTTGTAGGTGCTCTGCGCGAACTGCAGCAGGTAGCCGAGTCCGCGCGCCGAGGCGACGAACTCGCCCACCACCGCGCCGGTGAAGGCGAAGCCCACGGCCACCTTGAGGTTGCCCATCACCCAGGATACGACCGACGGGATGTAGACCTCGCGCACCAGAACCGCCTTGCCGCCGCCGAGCGTGCGTACGCGCTCGACCAGGCGTTGGTCCACCTCGCGCACGCCCGAATAGACCGCGAAGAAGATCAGCACCGCGACCAGCACGGTCGCGAGCGCGACCTTCGAGCCGAGATCGATCCCCATCCAGATCACGAACAGCGGGGCGAGGATCACGCGGGGGACGGCGTTGAGCAGCAGCATCACCGGCTCGAGCAGGGCGGCGAGCAGCGGGATGAGCGCGGCGGCGAAGCCGAGCACGATGCCGATCGCGAGCCCCACGGCGAGCCCGAGCAGCGCCGCCGAGAAGGTCGCCTGGAGATGCGGCCAGATCGAGCCGTCGGCGAACAGGCCCCAGGAAAGCGCGGCGACCTCGCTCGGCGGGGCGGCGTAGAGCGGGTTGATCAGCCCGGCCCAGCCGGTCGCCTCCCAGAGCAGGATCAGCGCCAAGAGCGCGAGGGTACGGCGGACCCAGATCCGCTTCACCAGCTCGTTCATGCGGCCTTGCGCTCCGGGATCTGCACGCCGGAGGGGAACGCACCCTCGAGATCGCGCCAGAGCTGTCGCAGCAGAGGCGCGAAGGCGGGATGCCCGCGTGCGGCGATCAGCTCGCGCGGCCGTCCGATCGGCACGACGCGGCTCGCGACCACGCGCGCGCGTGGGCCGCCGGACAGCACGTGCACGGCGTCGGAGAGCGCGATCGCCTCCTCGAGATCGTGCGTGACGAGCAGCACCGAGATGCCCTCGCGCTCGACCAGGTCGAGCAGGTCCTGGGTGATGCGCGCACGCACGATCGCGTCGAGCGAGGCGAAGGGCTCGTCCATCAGCAGCAGGCGCGGGCGCAGCGCCAGCACCTGCGCGATCGCGACACGCTTGCGCTGCCCGCCCGAGAGCTGGCGCGGGAAGCGCGCGCCGAGCCCGGTGAGGCCGAGCCGGTCGAGCCATGCATCGGCTTCGGCGAGCGCGCGGTCCTTCGCCATGCCGTGGATGCGCAGGCCCAGTGCGACGTTCTGCCGCGCCGTGCGCCAGGGTAGCAGCGCGTCGTCCTGGAACAGGAAACCGACCTCGTGCCGCGGCACGGCGAGGTCGATCACCCCGGCCTCGGCGCGCTGCAAGCCGGTGACCGCGCGCAGCACCGAGGTCTTGCCCGACCCCGAGGGCCCCACGAGTGCCGCGAACTCACCCTCGGCGAGGGTGAGGTCGAGATCGGCCAGCACCGGCTCCGGGCCGCCATAGCCCAGCGTCAGTCGTCGCACATGAAGCACCGCTCAGCCCTCCAGCACCGCGCGGTCGAGCAGCACGGTGAGATCGACCTCGCGCGTCAGCACGCCGGCCTCGCGCTGCGCGTTGGCGACACGCGCGCTCGCCTCAACAACGATGCGCACGTCGTCGGGGTAGAGCGACTCGCGGTAGCGCTCGAGGATCACGCCGAGCCGGCCCCAGTCGCCGCCGGCGATCAGCTCGCGCGGCAGCGCAGCGACCACCTCCTCGACCGGGATCGTGCGCGTGTCGCGGAGCCCCGCGGCGAGCGCGCGCGCGAGGCGGCGCATCTCGTCGAGCCTCCGGTCGCGCTCGGGCGCGCGCACGGCCACGCCCATGAACTCGTAGGCGCCGCCGAGCACGCGGGTCGCGTCAGCGATGTCCATGGCGTTGAAGATCACGCGCCCGCCCGCCTCCTGCACCAGCGTCAGCGCGGGCTCCTGCACCATCGCCGCATCGACCTGGCCGCGGCGCAGCGCCTCGAACAGGTTCGTGCCGAGCGCGGCGAAGCGGGCACGCGACGGGTCGAGACCCGCGCGCTTCATCAGGAACAGCGCGAGCACGTGGTCCGCATTGCCCAGGGCGGAGATGCCGATCGTACGCGCGTCGAGCCCGGCGATGTCATGGATCGCATCCGCCCGGCCCGGCGCCACCGCGAGCGCGAACAGCGGTAGCCGTCCGGTCGAGGCGAAGCGGCGGATCGGCGCGCCGTTCGCGAAGGCCTGCAGCGCGACGTCGAACGATGTGCCGGCGTAGTCGACCGCGCCGCCGACCAGCGCCTGCATCGCCTGGTTGCCGCCGCGCGTGTAGACGAGTTCCACCTCCAGTCCCTCGGCGCGGAAATGTCCGCGCGCCTTGGTCACCTCGTAGGGCACGACGCAGAGGAGCTGGCCGCAGAAGGCGAGACGAAGCTGCGTCAGCCCCTGCGCCTGCGCGTGGCCGGCGAGCGTGACCGCGCCGGCGAGGCCAGCGAGTGCGGTGCGGCGGTCGACGTGGCCGAGCGACTGCTCGGGCGGGGCGAGCGTGGTGCAGCAGGACATGGCGGGCGCTCCCGGGTTCGCCGGGATATAGGATGTTCTTTCCTCCGCCGACAACGGGGACCAGAATTTCGGAAGGACTCTCTACAGAACAGGAAGTTTAAGCGAAGATTTCCTGCCCAAAGCCGTCGCTGGGGAATGTCCCGCCGGCCGTTACTGCCCGGCTGCGACCGCCAGCTCATCCCATTCCGTCAGCGCGCCGACCGCCACCACCACCCGCGTCGGTCAGGCGGAGTTCGCCAGCGACACCGCGGCATAGCGCCCACAACGCAAAATGGCCGCCGCCCGGACGGGCGGCGGCCATCTCGTCGTGCATTCAGGCCGGGCACCTCGTGCACCGGCTCGCGCGACGGGTGTGGGATCGCGGACCGACGCGCCAGCGCGGAGCAGTCGCAGGGTCGATGGGGGCGCATGTCCCAATGTTGGCAGCACTGGCAACCTCGGCCGGCAATGGCCACTGGATTGATCCGTTGGCAACCTGGGCGAGTATGGTTGCCAATGCTCGCCAGCAAGAACCTCAGGGAATCTGCGGGCTTCCGCGGGACGGCATGGCAGGATCTGGCAACTGGCAACCTCGTTTTCGGCCTGGCGCTAGGCCGATCCGGCGCTCCCGCCCCCGGCATAAGGAACGGTGCCAGAAGGAACCATGTTTTCTGCGGCTTACCGAGCCGTCCGTTGCGCTATCGTCTCTCGCCGTTCGTTCCGTTCTCCGAAGTGTCCAATGTTTCTGCGGCTTTCCGCCGACCGCTCGTTTCCGCTTCAACACGCGGGACTACGCTCACTTGAGTCCCGCACCCGATCCGATGGCCCGCAGGCACAACATCACCGAGTAGCGAGAGGGTACGAGATGTGAGTTTCACTCGACAACACGACATTCTTTCGCACGAGCACGTTTCTCTTCGCTCGCG
>CAZHMM010000029.1:18989-31222 GCA_964533585.1 uncultured Elioraea sp. | reverse complement strand
CGCAGAGCGTGTCGAGCACCGCCGTCATGTCCTGCCGTCCGCGCCCGGCGCCGCGCGCGATCGAATAGAGCTCGCGGATCGCCGCCGTGGCGGCGAGCGGCACCTGCGCCGCGTTGCCGGCGGCCAGAATCAGGCTCAGGTCCTTGTGGGCCAGATCGATCATGAAGCCGGGCGAGAGATCGCCCGCGAGCGCCTTGCTGGGATAGTTCACGCTGAGCTGCCCGTTCACCGCGGTTGTCCCGTTCAGCACCGCGAGCGTCTTCGCAACGTCGAGGCCGAAGGCGGAGGCGAGCGTCAGCGCCTCGGCATTGAGCGCACAGAGGCAGACGGTCATCAGGTTGTTGACGAGCTTGGTGCGCGTGCCCGCGCCGGGGCCGCCGCAATGGTGGATGGTCGTGCCCATGGCCTCGAGCAGGGACTTTACGCGCGCGAAATCGTCGGCCTCGGCGCCGACCATGAACAGGCTCTCACCGCGTTCGGCATGCTGGCTGAGCCGGCCGACCGGCGCATCGACGAAGCCGACCCTCTTGGCGCGGCACGCCGCGGCGGCCGCATCCGTGGTCTCGGGATCGACCGTGGACATATCCATCAGCAGCATGCCCGGCCGCGCCTCAGCGAGGATCGACGCGACGATCGCCGCGACCTCCTTCGGGCCGGGCAGCATGGTGATCACGACATCGGCTGCGCGCGCGACCGCCGCTGCCCCCTCTGCGGTCTCCGCGCCGAGTTCAACAAGCCGCGCCACTGCATCCAGGCGCACGTCATGCACCACCATCGGGAACTGGCGGCGGCGGATGTTCGCCGCCATCGGCCCGCCCATCGTGCCGAGGCCAATGAATCCGACGCGTTCCATCTCTCTACCCCAACAAAACGGCGGGACCCGAAGGCCCCGCCGATGCCGGACCAGCGGCTGTTCAGCGCACGCGCACGAAGCGCAGGGGGAACCAGTTGTCGGCGAGCTGCACGAGCTCGACATTGGCCTTGGCCGCCCAGATCACCTGCTGCTGGTGCAGCGCGATGTGCCCCACATCCTCCGCATGGATCCGGAACGCCTCGGCGATCATCCGGTTGCGTTCCGCCGCGTTGGTCTCAACCGCGATCTTGGCGGTCAGCTCGTCGACGCGCGGATTGGAGTACGCACCGACATTGAACTGACCCTGATCACCCTGGCGGGTCGCCATCAGGTTGAACAGCGCGTTATGCGCGTCATACGTCGCCGGGGTCCAGCCCAGCAGGTAGAAGCTGGTGTTGTAGCGAGGCCCGAGGATCTCGGCGAAGTAGCGCGCGCGCGTCTGCGCCGCGAGGGTCACGCGCACGCCGATGCGCGCCAGCATCGCCGTTACCGCCTGGCAGATCGCCTCGTCGTTGACGTACCGGTCGTTCGGACAGTCCATCGTGACGCCGAAGCCGTTCGGATATCCGGCCTCGGCGAGGAGGCGCCGGGCGGAGTCGAGATCGACGCGCGGGCGCGCCTTGTCGAGATCCTCGTCGAAGCCGTTGATGCCGGGCCCCACCATCAGCCAGGAGGGGCGTGACTGGCCGCGCATCACGCGCGAGCGGATCGCCTCGACGTCGATCGCTTGGACGAAGGCGCGCCGAACGCGCACATCCTTGAACGGGTTCCTGCCCTGCACGTCGGACTTCAGCAGCTGGTCGCGTTGCTGATCGAAGCCGAGAAAGATCGTGCGCAGCTCCGCCTTCTGGTGGATGCGGAACCCGCTCGTACGGCCGATCCGCTCCACGTCCTGCGGCGGCACGGTGTAGACCATGTCCACCTCACCCGAGAGCAGGGCGGCGACACGGGTCGCCGCATTGGCGATCACGTTGAACTCGACCCGGGTCAGATTATGCTCCGCCCGGTCCCACCAGTTCGGATTCGGCTCGAGCACGGTGCGCTGGTCAGGCTCGCGCGTGACGACGCGGAACGGACCGGTGCCGTTCGCGTTGCGGGTCGCGTAGTTCTCCTCGCGCCGCGTCAGGTCCGCCGCCTGGACAGCGTTGTTCGCCTCCGCCCAGCGCTTGGACATGATGAAGAAGTCGGCGATCTCCTCGAGCAGGATCGGGTTCGGCTGGGCGGTGACGAGCTCCACCGTCAGCGGATCGACCACACGTGCCTCGGTGACGGTGGCGAGCTTCGCCGAGACGTTCGAGCCCTGCCCCTTCGCGCGCGCGACGCTGAACACGACGTCCTCGGCGGTGAAGGCCGTGCCGTCATGGAACTTCACGTCCGGGCGAAGGTGGAAGCGCCAGACCGTCGGGCTCGGCTGCTCCCATCGCACCGCGAGCGCGGGCTCGACCCTCAACTCGCGGTCGCGCCTGACCAGCGGCTCGTAGACATTGCCCAGGAAGGTCAGCAGGAACGTCTCGTTCCGGGCGTAGGGGTCCATCGAGTTGACGTCGCCGTCATTGGCCCACCGGAACGTATTGGCATCGGCCGCCGTAGCAAGCCCAGCCGCGAAGACGCTCGCCAGCAGCAGATGGCGCATGGGTCTCTCTCCCTCCCGTCAGCAATGGAGATCCGTCAGAACCGGACGTTAGCAAGCCCGGAGCAGCTTGGGGAGGGCCGCCGCGAGGTCAGGCGAGGGTGTAGGCGGATCGGACGCCGTCGAGCGGCGCAAAGCGGGTGCTGACCCCCAGCACCGTCTCGGCGCCGCCGAGATAGAGGACCCCGTCCGGGGCGAGCACCGAGGCGATCTGGTCCAGCACCCTCGCCTTGGTCGGCTGATCGAAGTAGATCAGGACGTTACGCAGGAACACGACGTCGAACCGGCCGAGCGGTGCAGGCGACTGCAGCAGGTTCCACTCGCGCCAGCGCACCATGGCGCGGAGCGGGTCCTTGACCTGCCAGTCCGCGCCCTCCTTGCGGAAGTGGCGCATGAGCATCGCGATGGGCAGGCCGCGCTGGACTTCGAACTGGCTGTAGCGGCCCTGCTCGGCGCGCTTGAGCACGTCGCGCGCGATGTCGGTGCCGACGATCTCGACGCGGCAACCGCCGAGGACAGCGGCGTTGTCCAGCGCGGACATGGCGACCGAGTAGGCCTCCTGACCGGTGCTGCACGCGGCCGACCAGACGCGGATCGTCCCAGACGGCCCTCGCGTCGCGGCCATGCGTGGCCAGACCTTCTCCTTCAGATGCTCGAACGGCTTGCTGTCGCGGAAGAACAGCGTCTCGTTGGTCGTCATCAGCTCGACGACCTCGTTCGCGATCGGGCTGGTCAGGGCCGCCTTCACGCGTCCGACCAGGGCGGAGAGATCCGGCAATCCCTCGCGCTTCATCAGTGGACCAAGCCGCGTCTCGACCAGGTACATCTTGTCAGGCGTGAGGGCGAGACCGGATCGGGTCTGCAGGAACTCGGCGAGCTGGCTGAACGAGGCGCTGCTCATGCGGATGCTCCCACGCTCCGGACCATGCTGATGATCTCCCGGCCAATGTCGCCGACCGGGACGATGGCGGACGCCACCCCGGCCTGGGCGACCGCGCCCGGCATGCCCCAGACGACCGAGGTTGCCTCGTCCTGGGCAATCACGGCCCCGCCCTGCGACGCCACGGCACGGCACCCGGCGAGTCCATCGTGGCCCATGCCGGTCAGGATGACCGCCAATACCCGGCCGCCCATGACGGCCGTGGCGCTGCGCAGCATCGGATCGACGGCGGGACGGCAGAAGTTCTCTGGTGGAGCCGAGGACAGCGCGATGACCGGCGCGTGGCGATCGCCGGCGACCAGCATGTGACGATCGCCCGGCGCGATGTAGGCACGTCCGGCAACGATCCGTTCGCCGTCCTTCGCCTCGGCGCACGGCAGACCGCCGAGCCGGCTGATATGCTCGGCGAGGATCGGAATGAACGTCGCGGGCATGTGCTGGGTGATCAGCACCGGCAGGCGGAACTGCGGACCGAGATCCTTTATCACCCGGAACAGTGCCTGCGGCCCACCCGTGGAAGAGCCGATCGCGACGAGTTCGGCCGGCAATGTCCTCGACGCGGCAAGCTGCACCGGCGGGGGCATCCGCGGCGTCGCCGCCGCGGGTGCGCATCGCGTGGGGCCTCGGCGACGCTGTGCGACCCGCCCGAGCGCCCGCACCTTCTCGACCAGGTCGCGGCGGAAACCGTCACCCGAGGCGATGCCGCCGACCGCGGTCGGCTTCGGCACGTAGTCTGCCGCGCCGAGCCGCAGGGCCTTCATCGTGACATCGGCCCCCCGCGTGGTCAGCGTCGAGGCCATCACCACCTGCACGGCGGGGTCGGCCTTCAGCAGCGCCGGCAGCGCGGCAAGCCCGTCCATCACCGGCATCTCGATGTCAAGCACCACCACGTCCGGCTTCTCGCGCGTCTGCAGCCCCAGGACATCACGCCCATTCGAGGCTGTGCCGACGACCATGATCGCCGGATCGGCATCGAGCAGCCGGGCGAGCAGGCCGCGGATCACGGCGCTGTCGTCGCAGACCAGCACGCGGATGGGCTGCTCGCACGCGGTGGCGCGCGAGGCTGTTGGAACGGCAAGAACCATCAGAGCAGGCCGACCTGGGCGAGCTTGGACTGGATGATCTCGGCGTCGAACGGCTTCATGATGTACTCGTTCGCGCCACCTTCGATCGCCTGTTCAATCCGGCTCAGTTCGTTCTCGGTCGTGCAGAACACGACCGAAGGGTTGTCCGCGCCGAATTCGCCGCGCAGCGCGTGCAGGAACTCGATGCCGTTCATCACCGGCATGTTCCAGTCGAGCAGGATGGCATCCGGCAGCTTTGCCCGACAGGCCGTCAGTGCCTGGGCGCCGTCCTCGGCCTCCTCGACAACAAAGCCGAAGCCTTCGAGGATGCGGCGCGCCACCTTGCGCACGACGCGGCTGTCATCCACGACCAGGAACGTCTTCATTCCGGTGGCTCCCGCAGAGAGGCGTGTCAGAGATCGAGCACGGTGGCGACGTCAAGGACCACCAGGAGCTCGCCGGAGAGGCGGAAGATCCCGGCCGAGAATGCGCGCCATTCCGGCGCGAGGGTGGGCGGGTTCTGCTCCCGGCTCTGCGCGTCGAGCCGCATCACTTCGCCGACATTGTCGACCAACAGGCTGTACAGCTCGCCCTGATACTCGACGACCACGCTCATCGACGTCCCCGAGGCGGAGTGTGCCACGCCAAGCCGTCGGCGAAGATCGATCGCCGTGACGATGCGCCCGCGCAGATTGAGGCTGCCCGCGACTTCGGTCGGGGCGAGCGGAATGCGCGTGATCGCCTGCGGTCCGAGAATGTCGCGCACAGTCAGCACGGGGATGCCGCAAAGCTGGCCACCGACCGTCAGCGTGACATAGACGTCACGCGCCTCGTCGTTGGTGCCGCGCGCGGCCTGCGCGGGGCGGGTGATCTCGGCAGTTGCGCTCATGTCAGGCGGCCTCCGTCTCGCGGCGCGTCACCAGAACCTGGGCGATGCCGGCAAGCAGCGCCTCACGGTCGAACTTGGCGACATAGTCGGTGAATCCGGCCTCGCGGCCGCGCAGGATGTCGGCGTCGGCGACGCGGCTGGTCAGCGCCACCAGCGGCAGCGTGGCCCACCGAGGGTCCTCACGCACGGCACGGGCGAAGGCAAAGCCATCCATGCCGGGCATCTCGATGTCCGAGACGATCACGTCGAACCGCCGCCCCTGCTCGCGCAGCTTGAGCGCGGCATCCGCCGTCTCGGCCGCCGTCACCTCATAGCCGGCCGCGGTCAGGACCGGCACAAGCATGTGGCGGAAGAACGCGCTGTCATCGATCACCAGAAGGTGCGGGCGCGGTCCGCCCGCCGCCTTGCGGCGGGTCTCGAACCAGTCCTCCGACGCGAGCGCCAGCCAGTGCCCGGTGTCGATGATCTCGGTCGCACGCTCAGCGATCACGGCACTGCCGAGAATGCCAGGCCGCGCCGATCCGAGCTGGATGTTGACGACGTCCTCGACCACGTCGAGGATCTCGTCGACCACGAGCCCCATGCTGCGACCGGCGTCGCTGAACACCAGCACGGGGCGGCGCGGGACGGTCGCGTCTTCGAGATCGACGCCCATCGGCACGAGCGGCATGAGTTGGCCGCGGTACTGCACCATCGCCCGGGCACCGGCGCGCTCGATCCGCTCGGCGGCAATCTCCTCGAGCCGCGCGACCAGGCCGAGCGGTACGGCCTTCGGCTCCGAGCCGCCGGCGCGGAACAGCAGCAGCGACGTGCGGGCGCCGGACGCGCCGGCCTCCGCCCGCGTGGCCTCGACGAGACCGGTCCGCTCCGCGCCCGCGGCGGCACCGATGCCCACCGTGCGCGCGATGCCGTTCGGGTCGAGGATCATGATCACGCTGCCGTCGCCGAGGATCGTGTTGCCGGAGAACAGGGTGATATCGCGCAGGATCGGCGCGACCGGCTTCACCACGATCTCCTCGGTGTCGAACACGCGATCGACGATCAGGCCAAAATTCTCCGTGCCGACCTTGGCGACAACGATGAACGACTCCGCCCCCTCCTGCGGCTCGCCTTCATCGAGCGCGAGCAGGCTGGAGAGGCGGACCAGCGGCAGCAGCCGGTCGCGCAGACGAAGCACGGGGGTACGGTTGATCCGCTCGATCGTCGTCTCCGAACCGCCACCGGTGCGCACCAGCTCGACCACGCTGATCTGCGGGATCGCAAACCGCTCGCGCGCGCACTCGACGATCAGCGCCGAGACGATCGCAAGCGTCAGCGGGATCTTGATCGTGACCGTGGTGCCGCGACCCTCGCGGCTGCGCAGCTCGATCGTGCCGCCGATCTTCTCGATGTTGGTCTTGACCACGTCCATGCCGACGCCGCGGCCGGAGACCGCGGTGACCTGGGCGGCGGTGGAGAAGCCGGCGCGGAAGATGAACTGGTGAATGGCCGTCTCGGACATCTGCGCGAGCTCGGCTTCGGTCGCCAGCCCCTGGGCGATCGCCTTCTCGGCGATGCGCTTCGTATTCAGCCCGCGCCCGTCATCGGCGATCTCGATGATGATGTGCCCGCCCTCGTGGAACGCGTTCAGGCTGATCCGCCCGGTCTCCGGCTTGCCGGCGGCACGGCGATCCGCGGTGGTCTCGAGCCCATGGTCGGCGGAGTTGCGCACCATGTGGGTGAGCGGGTCCTTGATGAACTCGAGCACCTGGCGATCGAGCTCGGTCTCGGCACCATGCATCGACAGCTCGATCCGCTTGCCCGTCTCGCGCGCGAGGTCGCGCACCAAGCGAGGGAGCTTGTTCCACGCATTGCCGATCGGCTGCATGCGCGTCTTCATCACCCCTTCCTGAAGGTCGGTGGTGATGTGGCTGAGCCGCTGCAGCGGCACCGTGAAGGGGCTGTTCGCCTGGGTGCGCGCGAGCTGGAGCAGCTGGTTGCGCGCGAGCACGAGTTCGCTGACCAGCGTCATCAGGTCTTCCAGCACCTCGACGCTGACGCGGATCGTCTGCGCCGCGACCCCCGACTCGCCGGGCATCGCGGCCGCCTCGACAGACTCCGGCGCCGCGGGCGCCGGCGGGGCGATTGCGGGGACGGCGTCCGCCACCTCGGCGGCCTCGGCGACCGGCTCGGCCGCAGGCTCGACCTCGGCTGCCGGCTCAGGCTGGGCAACCGGCTCAGGCTCGGACGCGCCACCCTCCATCAGGGCGTTGAGCGCGCCGATCAGCGCCGAGTCGTCGCCCGCCGGCTCCGCCTCCGTCGCCTCCAGCCCGGCCACGATCAGCTTGATCCGATCGATCGCCTGCAGGATGACGGTGATCGCGCTCGGCGTGGGCACCAGCGTACCGTCGCGGAAGCGGCCGAGCACGTTCTCGCCCGCATGCGCGACCTTTTCGAGCCGTGGCAGGCCGAGGAAACCGCAGGTTCCCTTGATCGTGTGGACGAGACGGAAGATCAGCGACAGCGTCGCCTGGTCGTCCGGGGCCTGCTCGAGCCGGATCAACGCCGTGTCGAGTTCGGCGAGGCTCTCGTTCGTCTCGGTCAGGAAATCGGCAAGAAGATCGTCCATGCGCCCGCTCCGCAGCTGTGCGGGCGGGACCATGCAGCGCCTGGGACCAACAAATCGTAAAGCGCCCCGCGGACCCGCCGCTCAGTCGGTTGCCGCGCGGCGCGGTGGCGACAGATTCAGCAGCGGCAGCCCAGGCCCCATCAGCATCGACACCGCGACGCCGTCGCGGCGGGCGAGCGCGATCATCAGTGGCGCGGCGATCCCGCGCGGCCCGGCCTCCTCCGCCGCCGCGAGCGGATCCTCGCCGGCGATCAGCCCCGCCAGTCCGCGAGGCCAGGCGGCCCCCTCGCCCACCGGCTGGAGCACGAGCTGGGTCTCCGGGTCGCCAGCGCATACAATCGTACCGCGGCGGGGCAGCGCCTCCGCCGCCACCAGCAGGGCGTTCAGCAGAACCCGCCCGAGCGGCCCGAGCGCCCGGTCGGCGCCGGCGACGCGCGCGACGTCGAGCACCACCCGCCCGCCGCCGAGAACGCCCCCCGCCATGGCGGCGACCGCGGCGACCGTGAGCTCCTGCCCACCCGCCCCCCAGGCGGCGCGCAGGTATTTCAGGCGGTGGGCGAGTTGGGCCGTCGCCTCCCCGGCCAATTGCATGGCCTCCTGGCGCGACGCCTCATCCTCGAGCGAGAGGAGCTCGACCGCGCCTGAGATCGTCGCAAGCGGGCCGCTCAGATCGTGGGTCAGCCGGGCGCAGACGAGTTCGGCGAGCATCAGGCAGTCACTCATCCCCGTCGGCCCGCGTGCGCGCCGATCCGGCCTCTCGGCCCGGCACGACGGGAGGTGACGCCGAACACCGACATGGACACATCCCCCGATGACTCACGCCCAGACGTACCGTTCACTCGGCCCGACGTCCTTCCCGGACAATAGCGGCAATTTCCTGGCAAGGCGCCTCGCTCCGGCCCCGGTTGGACAGGGGCAAACACGCACCCTACATTCCGAAGGCCACTGACGCGATCCAGGCAGCCGATGCGCGACCCCTTCGGACGAGAGATCACCTACCTCCGCGTGTCGGTCACCGACCGCTGCGACCTTCGCTGCGTCTACTGCATGGCGGAGGAGATGACCTTCCTGCCCAAGGCGGAGCTGCTGACGCTCGAGGAGCTGGAGCGGGTCTCGGCGGCGTTCGTCCGGCTCGGCGTGCGCAAGATTCGGCTGACCGGCGGCGAGCCGCTGGTGCGGCGCGACGTGATGCGCCTGGTGCGCGGCCTGGGGGCGCGGATCGGCCAGGGGCTGGACGAGCTGACCGTCACCACCAATGGCAGCCAGCTCACCCGCTTCGCCGGCGAGCTCGCCGCAGCCGGGGTGCGCCGGATCAATGTCAGCCTGGACACGCTCGATCCGGCCAAGTTCGCCGCCATCACCCGCTGGGGCCGGATCGAGAAGACGCTCGACGGCATCTTCGCCGCCCGCGCCGCCGGGCTCGCGATCAAGATCAATGCGGTGGCGCTGAAGGGCGTGAACGAGGACGAGCTCGACCGCATGGTTGCCTGGTGCGGCGAGCACGGCTTCGATCTCTGCCTGATCGAGACCATGCCGATGGGCGATATCGGCGGCGACCGCACCGACCAGTACCTGCCGCTCTCGATCGTGCGCGCCAGGCTGGCGAAGTCCTGGACGCTGACCGAGACCGACTACGCCACGGGGGGCCCGGCCCGCTACGTCACTGTCGCCGAGACCGGGCGGCGGATCGGCTTCATCACGCCGATGACCCACAATTTCTGCGAGTCCTGCAACCGCGTCCGGCTGACCTGCACCGGCACGATGTATATGTGCCTCGGCCAGGACGACGCGGCCGATCTGCGCACGCCGCTGCGCGCCTCGGCCGACGACGCGGCACTCGAGGCCGCCATCCTCGAGGCGATCGAGCGCAAGCCCAAGGGGCATGATTTCGTCATCGACCGCCGCCGCAACCGCCCGGCGGTCGCGCGTCACATGAGCCTCACCGGCGGCTGACCGCCGCCCCGTTCGAGCGCAACCCGCCCGCCGCAAGGAGCCTCCACGATGCGCGTCAGCGTCGTCCAGATGAACCCCGGCCATGACAAGGCCAAGAACATCGCCGCGGCCGAGCGGCTGACCGAGGCGGCGATCGCGGCCGACCGGCCCGACTTCGTAGCACTCCCCGAGATGTGGACCTGCCTCGGCGGCGATGCCGCGGCCAAGCGCGCCGCGGCCGAGCGCCTGCCCGGCACGGGCGGCTCGAACGAGCCGGGACCCGCCTACACCTTCCTGCGCGACCTCGCGGTGAAGCACCGGATCGTCGTGCATGGCGGCTCGATGTCCGAGGACGCGGGCGAGAAGCTCTACAACACCACCGTGGTGTTCAGCCCCGAGGGCAAGGAGCTCGCGCGCTACCGCAAGATCCATCTGTTCGACATCGTCGCCCCCGACGGCACCGGCTATCGCGAGAGCGCGACCTTCGGCCGCGGCGAGGACGTCGTCACCTATCAGGCCGACGGCTCCACGGTCGGCTGCACGATCTGCTACGACGTGCGCTTCCCCGAGCTCTACCTGAAGCTGCGCCAGAAGGGCGCCAACGTGATCGTCGTGCCGGCCGCGTTCACGTTGCAGACCGGCAAGGACCACTGGGAGACGCTGCTCCGCGCCCGCGCCATCGAGACCCAGTGCTGGGTGCTCGCGGCCGCGACCTGGGGTCGGCACGAGGAGAAGGGCCAGCCGCGCTTCACCTACGGCCACTCGCTGGTGATCGACCCCTGGGGCCACGTGGTCGCCAAGGTGTCGGACGGCGAGGGTTTCGCCTCCGCCCGCATCGATCACACGGTGACCGAGCGGGTACGGCGCGACATGCCGGTGCTGGACCACCGCGTGCTGGCGTGAGCCTCGCCCGGCTCGCCTTCCTCGCCGCCGAGACCGAGGTGGCGCGGAAGGCGCGCGCCGAGCTCATCGCCCGCTACGGCGACGCCGACCCCGAGACGGCGGATGCCATCGTCGCGCTCGGCGGCGACGGGTTCATGCTCGAGACGCAGCACCGCTTCCTCGGCCGGAACCGGCCGATCTACGGCATGAACTGCGGCTCGGTCGGGTTCCTGATGAACGAGTTCCGCGACCACGAACTGGCGGAGCGGATCGCGCAGGCCCAGGCTGCCGTGCTGCACCCGTTGCGGATGCGCGCCGAGACGGTGATCGACGGCACGGCCGAGGCGCTGGCGATCAACGAGGTGTCGCTGCTGCGCGAGCAGCGCCAGGCGGCGAAGATCCGCATCCTGGTGGACGGCACGGTGCGCCTGCCGGAGCTGATCTGCGACGGCGTGCTGATCTCCACGCCGGCCGGCTCGACGGCCTATAATCTTTCCGCGCATGGGCCGATCGTGCCCTTGGGCGCGAACCTGCTGCCGCTGACGCCGATCAGCGCGTTCCGGCCGCGGCGCTGGCGCGGCGCGCTCCTGCCGGCAAGTTCCGAGGTCGTGTTCGAGGTGCTGGAGGCGGAGAAGCGCCCCGTCGCGGCGGTGGCGGACTATACGGAAGTGCGCGACGTGCTGCGCGTCACCGTCCGCGAGGATCGCGAGGTGTCGCTGACCATGCTGTTCGACCCGGACCACTCGCTGAGCGAGCGGATCATCGCCGAGCAGTTTACCGTCTAGCGCCGCCGCAACGGCAGAACATGCATCAAGACTTGCTGCATGAGGCCGCACGAAAATAATAAGATAGTCATTTTAGTTTTCGGGCAAGCGACATGATTTCTGAATCTTCGATTGCCTCAAGATCGATCTCGTTATTTACCAGAATGGGCGAGAATAATCCTGCAAATTGGGCGACAAAGATCTGAAGTGCAGCAGACTCCTCTTTAATGGCGTCCTCAACAAAGAAAGCGCTTAGGCACAATTTCCCATCCCCGCGGAGCTCCGTCCACACATTGTCGTCGTAGTATCTTTTTCTCCATAGGTCGGGTCGCAACAATCTTGATGAACTTGTCTCCCCTATATATATGACTCCCCCAGTATCTGGATATTTGTGCACACGAACAGATGAAATTACAAAATAAAGTATATCTCCATTCTTTTTGCCCCGCCAACATTTATACAAATTTCTCTGATCCATTCGGTTTGGGTCTATTAAGAAAGAACGATAATCTCCATTGCCCTCTTTCATCCGCACCAAGTTCTCGAAAATCGTCCGAAAGGGAGGCAAGCATGCGAGTCGCATATCTTCTGTCTCCATCAGAAGGCATCGTTCAGGTGACACGCACTCCGCCGCCCCGGCGCGATCTCCTTCAGCGCCGGCGCCTCCTCGC
>CAZHMM010000029.1:0-18889 GCA_964533585.1 uncultured Elioraea sp. | reverse complement strand
TGACACGCACTCCGCCGCCCCGGCGCGATCTCCTTCAGCGCCGGCGCCTCCTCGCGGCAGCGCGCCATCGCGTGCGGGCAGCGCGGATGGAAGTGGCAGCCCGAGGGCGGGTTGAGCGGGCTCGGGATCTCGCCCTTCACCGCCGAGAAGGCCCGCTTGCGGCTGTCGATGCGCGGCACGCCGGTCAGCAGCGCCTGGGTGTAGGGGTGGTTCGGCGAGGCGAACACGTCCTCGGCCGGCGCCTCCTCGACGATCCGGCCCAGATACATGATCACCACACGGTCGGAGAGATGCTCGACCACGCCGAGATCGTGGCTGATGAACAGGTAGGTGAGGTTGAGGTCGCGGCGCAGGTCCATGAACAGGTTCAGGATCTGCGCCTGGATCGACACATCCAGCGCCGCGACCGCCTCGTCGCAGACAATGAACTCCGGCTGCACCGCGAGCGCGCGGGCAATGCCGATCCGCTGGCGCTGCCCGCCCGAGAACTGGTGCGGATAGCGGCGCTTGAACGCCGGGTCGAGCCCGGCGCGGCGCATCTGCTGCGCGAGATAGGCATCGAACTCGCCCTGCCTGACCAGCCCATGCACCAGCGGCGCCTCGCCGATGATGCGATCGACGCGCAGCCGCGGGTTCAGCGACGCGTAGGGGTCCTGGAAGATCATCTGGATCGCGAGCTTGGCGGCCTTGGCCTGCTCCGGCGGCAGCGCCTTCACGTCCTGTCCCTTCCACAGGATCGTCCCGGACGAGGCGGGCAGAATCCCTGCCACCATCCGCCCGAGCGTGGACTTGCCGCAACCGGACTCGCCGACCAGCCCCACCACTTCGCCCTGCTTCACCGCCAGATCGACGTTGTCGACCGCGTGCACCACCTCCTCGCGCACATTGGCACCCAGCCGCTGCGCGATCCGTCCCGCGAGGTCGAGCGTCTTGCGGAACTGCTTGGAGACGCCGCGCAGTTCGACCATCGGCGCGGCGCTGTCGGCGACACGCGCGCGCCGCGCGATCTCGACCTCCGCGGTCACGCCGCCACCGTTTCCAGGTGCGGGTGGAAGCAGCGCACCTCGCGGCCGGGGATCGGCGCGGTCATCCCGGGCTCGACCAGGCAGGCATCGGAGGCGCGCGGGCAGCGCGCGCGGAACGCGCAGCCGGCGGCGAGGTTGAGCAGCGACGGCGTCATGCCGGGAATCTGCGCCAGCGGCTGGCCGCGCACGTTTCGGCTCGGCACCGAGCCGATCAGCCCGCGCGTGTAGGGGTGGAGCGGATGGTCGAGCACCTCGTCCACCGTGCCCTTCTCGACGATGCGGCCGGCATACATCACGCAGATCTCGTCGGCGAGCCCGGCGACCACCGAGAGATCATGCGTGATCCAGATCAGGCTCGTGCCACTCTCGCGGCAAAGCTTCTGCACCTCGAACAGGATCTGGCCCTGGATCGTCACGTCGAGCGCGGTGGTCGGCTCGTCGGCGATGATCAGCTCGGGCTTGTGCAGCAGCGCGATCGCGATCGCCACGCGCTGGCGCATCCCGCCCGAGAACTGGTGCGGATAGGCCTTCAGCCGCTCATCCGGGCTCGGGATGCCGACCTGCACCAGGGCCTCGCGCGCGCGCCGTCGCGCCTCGGCCTCCGAGACCTTGTCGTGCGCGAGCACGGTCTCGATCATCTGCGTGTCGATGCGCAGGACCGGATTGAGCGTCATCATCGGGTCCTGGAAGATCATCGCGATCCGCGCGCCGCGGATCTTGCGCATCTCCTCCTCGGAGAGCGCGGCGAGGTCGCGCCCCTGGAACAGGATCTCGCCGCCCGCGATCCGGCCTGGTGGATCGACCAAGCCCATCACCGAGAACCCGGTCACCGACTTGCCCGAGCCGGATTCGCCGACGAGCCCCAGGATGCGTCCCTTGCCCACGGAGAACGACACGTCGTCCACCGCCTTCACCACGCCCGCCTTGGTGAAGAAGTGCGTGCGCAGGTTGCGCACCTCGATCGTCGGCTGCTCGTTCATGATCTACTTCCGGAGCCGCGGGTTCAGGACGTCGCGCAGCTGGTCGCCCACCAGGTTGATGACGACGATGGTCACGAGCAGCGCGATGCCGGGATAGAAGCTGATCCAGTAGCGCCCCGACAGCATGTACTCGTAGCCGTTGGCGATCAGCAGGCCGAGCGAGGGCTCGGTCACCGGCACGCCGAGGCCGAGGAACGACAGCGTCGCCTCCAGCGCGATCGCGCGCGCGACCTGCATGGTCAGGATGACGATCAGCGGCGGCAGGCAGTTCGGCAGCAGGTGGCGGAACACGATGCGCGGCTTGGAGAGGGCGAGGCACTCGGCCGCCTCGATGTATTCGCGCCGCCGCTCCACCAGCGCGGTGCCGCGCACGGTGCGCGCGTAATAGGCCCATTCCACCGCGACGATCGCGATCACCACGTTCAGGATACCCTTGCCGAGAAAGGCGAGGATCATCAGCGCGACCAGGATCGAGGGGAACGAGAGTTGGAGATCAACCAGCCGCATGATGATCGTGTCGGTGCGCCGGCCGAAATACGCGGCAAGCAGCCCGAGCGAGGTGCCGACGATGAAGGCGATCACCGCCGAGCCCGCGCCGACCATCAGCGAGATGCGCAAGCCGAACAGGATGCCGCTGAACATGTCGCGGCCCTGATCGTCGGTGCCGAGGATGTAGGTGAACCCCGCCCCCCCCACCGTGCCCGGCGGCATCCTGCCGTCCATGATGTCGAGCTGGGCGAGGTCGTAAGGGTTCTGAGGCGCGATCACGTTGGCGAAGATCGCCAGCAGCGCGATCACAACGAATACCGCGAAGGCGGCGACCGCGACCTTGCTCTCGGCGAAGTCGGCGACGAACCGACGAAGCGGCGTCTCCTCGCGCGCGGCGGCAGGCGCGATTGCGGCGGAGGCGACGGCGGCTTCGGCGGGCGGCGGGGTCATGCCTTCTGGTCCTGCAGCCGGACGCGCGGATCGAGCACCGAATAGAGCACGTCCACGGTGAAGTTCAGGATGATGAACATGAAGACGATGATCATCAGGTAGGCGACGATCACCGGCCGGTCGAGCACGTAGATCGAATCGATGATCAGCTTGCCCATGCCGGGCCAGGCGAAGATGCTCTCGGTCACCACCGAGAAGGCGATCGTCGAGCCGAACTCCAGCGCGGTGACGGTGACGACCGGGATCAGGATGTTCTTCAGCACGTGCACGAAGATCACCCGGTTCGGGCTCAGCCCCTTCGCACGGGCGAACTTCACGTAGTCCATCAGCACGGTCTCGCGCACGCCGGCGCGGGTGAGGCGGATCACCAGCGAGATCTTGAACAGGCTCAGGTTCAAGGCGGGCATGACCAGGTAGCGCAGCCCGTCGGCGGTCAGGAACGACCACTCGACGCCGAGGAACGACGCGGTCGGCCCGCGCCCGGTGGAGGGCAGCCAGCCGAG
Source organism: uncultured Elioraea sp. (assembly GCA_964533585.1). GTDB lineage: Bacteria > Pseudomonadota > Alphaproteobacteria > Acetobacterales > Acetobacteraceae > Elioraea. The sequence goes on along the minus strand of CAZHMM010000029.1, from coordinate 15,442 downwards.
CTGCACCGCGAACACCATGATCAGCATCAGTCCGACCCAGAAGGTCGGCAGGCTGAAGCCGAGGATCGAGGTCGCCATGATGATGCGGCTGTAGACCGCATCGGGCTTCAGCCCCGCGATCAGCCCAAGCGGCAGGCCGAGGATGATCGCGAATACGGTCGCGGCGAGCGCCAGTTCCAGTGTCGCCGGCATCTTCTGCAGGATCAGCTTCAGCGCCGGCTCGTTGAACACGAAGCTGCGGCCGAGATCACCCTGCAAGGCATTGCCGAGGAAGGTGAAGTACTGTTCCCAGAGCGGACGGTCGAGGCCGAGCGCGGCGATCGCGCGCTCCCGCTCGATCTGATCCGCGTCCGGGCTGATCAGGATCTCGATGGGATCACCGATCGCGTAGACGCCCAGGAACAGGATGACGGTCATCGCGAGCACGACGAGCGCGCTCTGCATCAGCCGTCGGATCAGATAGACCGTCATCCGTGGTTCCCCCGCGCCGCAGCAGCCGCGCCGGCAAGACCGCGAGCCGGGCGGGCAGCCACCCCGTCCCGGCCCCGACGGTCAAGCATGCCGCGCGTGCAGCGACGCGGCAACGATTGCGTCGGCGGAGCGGTCAGTTCGCCGGCCGCACGTCCTGGGCGCGGGTCAGCTCGTCCGCCCGCGCGTCATGACGCAGGTTACGCTTCATCGCCCAGGTGTTCTTCTGGATGTGGATCGGGATGATGCCGACATCGTCCATTGCGAGCCGCGTGGCGTCCTGGAGCAGCTTCTCGCGCTTCTCGTCATCCACCGTTGCGAGCGCCTGCTCGAGCAGCCGATCGAGTTCGGGGTTCGAGTAGCGGCCGCGGTTCGAGGCGCCGAAGCCCTTCTCGCGGTCGAAGGTCGCGACCAGGCTGCGCAGCGGGCTCGATGCCTCGCCGGTCGAGCTGCCCCAGCCGACCAGGAAGGCGCTGAACTCCTGCCGCCCGGCGCGCGCGATGAAGGTGGTCCAGGGCATCGCCTCGACCTGGGTGCGCACACCGATCCGGGTCCAGAAGCTGCCCACCGCCTGGATGATGCGCGCATCGTTGATGTAGCGGTCGTTCGGGCCATGGATCGAGATCCGGAGCCCGTTCGGATAACCCGCCTCGGCGAGCAGGCGTCGTGCCCCGTCCGGATCGAAGCGCGGCGGGCCGTAGCCCGGGATGTGGCTGTAGACGCCCTCGGGCAGGAACTGCCCGGCCGGGATCGCGGCCCCCTCCATCACCCGTGACGTGACGGCTTCGCGGTCGATCGCCATCGAGAGCGCGCGCCGGACGCGCACATCCTTGAGCGGATTCCTGTCCAGCGCCTCGCCGTTCGGACCGGCAACGAACGGGGAGCCGTCGGTGCGCGAGTGGTCAAGCGCGAGGTAGATGATCCGCAGTCCGACGACCTCGCTGACATGCACGCGGTTGTCCTGCTTCATCCGCGCGATGTCGGTGGTCGGCACCTGGTCGATGAAGTCGACATCGCCGGCGAGCAGCGCCGCAGTCCGAGCAGCGTTGTTGACGATGATGCGATAGTTGATGCGCTGCCAGGGCTCCCGCTGGCCCCAGTAGCTGTCGTTGCGCTCGAGCTCGATCCGGTCACCCGGAGTGTAGCGCACGAAACGGTAGGCGCCGGTGCCGAATGCCACCTTGCCGCTGTTGTAGTCCTCGGTCGCGGCGTTCTCGTGGGTCTGCTTGTCCAGCATCATCACGTTCGAGAGGTCGACCGGCAGCAGCGGGTAGATCGTGCGCGTGCGCAGCCGCACCGTGTGCGCATCGACCACCTGCACCTCCGAGACGACGCGGGTATAGATGCCGAAGCTCGAGGGCGAGTTGGGCACGTTGCCGGCGCGCGCGATGGTGAAGGCGACGTCCTCGGCGGTGAATTCGTTGCCATTGTGGAACCTCGCCCCCTGGCGCAGCTTGAACTCCCAGGTGGTGTCGTCGATCGGCCGCCAGCTCTCGGCGAGCCGCGGCGTCAGCCGCGCCCGCGAGTCCGTCCCGGTCAGCCCGTCGAACAGATGCTCCGCGAGCGCGTTGTTGGGCGAGAGATTGTGATAGTGCGGATCGATCGAGGTGACCGGCGCACCGACCGCAATGGTGAGCGTCTGGGCCACCGCACCACCCGCAAAGGCAAGCGACGAGGCGGCGGCAAGCAGCAGCGAGCGCAATCCGGCGGTCATCAGGGGCACTCCCGGTTCGTGAGCCTTTCGGGGACTTATAGCCCCCTCACCCGCTACGGGCTAGGCTCGGGCCGCGGTCCTGGTCCACCGGTGGTGGCCGAAGTGTGATGGCAGGCTGGACGCAGCATGCGCTAGGCTTGCATGGATGGATGGATGGATGGAAGCGAGGGAGGACGTGGATTGCGCAAATTGCTGACTGCCCTGACAGCCGCGGTGGTCGCCGCGGGCGCGGCCTTGGCTGAGCCCGCGCGGCTCGATCCCGGCCGATTCGAAGTGAAGACGCTCGCCGACCTGGTCGAGATCTGCCGCGTCGGTTCGGCGAATCCGCATTATCTTGAGGCTGTCGGATACTGCAACGGTTACGGCCGCGGAGCGCTCGACTATCACCGCGCGATCGTGCCACCGAACGCCCCTCCGCTGTTCTGCGCGCCCCCGGGCACCGAGCCGGGCACGACGCGGGCACGGTTCGTCGCCTGGGCCGACGCCAATCCAGCCAGACTTGCTGGAGCGGCGGTCGAGGGGGTCTTCGCCTTCCTGGCCGCAACGTTCCCCTGCCCGACCCAGAGGAGGTGAGATGAGCAAGCTTGCACGCATTGCCGGCGCCGGTGCGCTCCTGTTGCTGGTCGCCGCCTGCGCCGAGACCGACCCGACGCTGCGGCGGGCCGGCGTCGGCGCTGCCGGCGGCGCCGCGGCCGGCGGGCTGATCGGGTCGATCTCGGGCGATTTCGGTTGGGGGGCGCTGATCGGCGCCGGCGCCGGCGCAGCCGGCGGCCTGCTCTACGACTACCACCGCCGTTCGGTGGACGACGCCTATCAGCGTGGTCGGACCGGAGCACCGCCACCGAACTGAGGGCGGGTGTGACGCCATCGCGGCTGCGCAGGCTCTGTCTCGCCATGCCGGGGGCGGAGGAGGTGGTGCAGTGGGGCGGGATTCACGTCTTCAAGGCGGGAGGGCGGATGTTCGCGACCCTCTCGCCGCAGGGCAGCGCGCTGCGCCATGTGGCCTTCAAGGCCAGCCCCGAAAGCTTCCATCTGCTGACCGAGACCGGGCTCTTCGTGCCAGCGCCCTATCTCGCGCGCGCGCAATGGGTCGCGACCGATGATGTCGAGGCGTTGAGCGATGCGGAGTGGCGCGGCTACCTCGCGCGCGCCTGGCAGCTGATCGTCGCGCGCTTGCCCAAGCGCCTGCGCGAACCTCTGCTCGCCGCGGCGGCTGCACGGCCGGGCCGCAGGTGAGCGAAGCCGTGACACTCCGCCAGGCACAGGCGGAGGATACCGCCGCGCTGGTGGCGCTGCTCGCACAGCTCTTCGCGATCGAGGCGGATTTCGCGATCGACCCTGAGGTCCAGGCACGCGGGCTCGCGCTGCTGCGCGAACGGCCTGACGCGATCATGATGGTCGCCGAGGCCGGGGGCCGCGTGGTTGGCATGTGCACGGTGCAGCTGACGGCCAGCACCGCGCGCGGTGGACTGTCCGCGGGCGTTGAGGACGTGGTGGTGGATCAGGCGTGGCGCGGCCGCGGCATCGGCCACGCCCTGCTCGCCGCTGCCGAGGCCTGGGCCGGCGTGCGCGGCGCGGTGCGCGTCGCATTGCTCGCCGACGAGACCAATCTGCCGGCGCTCGACTTCTATGACCGGCTCGGCTTCACCCGCACGCGTCTCGTCTGGCTTGCCAAGGCGCTCGACTGACACTCACGGCGCGGCGCGCACGACACCCAGCACCGCCGGCCCGAAATCGGCGAGCTTCTTGGCTCCCACCCCGGGCAGCGCGCCCAACGCGTCCAACGTGTCGGGACGGGCCGCGGCGATCGCGGCCAGCGTCGAGTCGTGGAACACCACGTAGGCAGGCACGCGGCGGGCACGCGCGAGTTCGAGCCGGAGCCGCTTCAGCGCCGCGAGCAGCGCCGGATCCACCGCGCGCGGCGGGGGCGTCGGCGCACGCACCTGCACCGCGGCGGGGGCGATCTCGCCGAGGGTCGCGTCGCACACGTCGCAGGCGCCGCACGGGCCGATCTCCTCGCCGAAGTGGCGCAGCAGGAACTGGCGGCGGCAGGAGGTCGTCTCCGCATAGTCGACCAGCCGCTTCAGCCGCGCGTGCTCGACCCGCTTGCGCTCGTCGGGCGCGGTCGTGCCGTCGATCATGCGCCGCCGCGCCATGACGTCGTTCCAGCCGAACAGCATGGTCGCGACCGCGGGCTGGCCGTCGCGTCCGGCCCGTCCGATCTCCTGGTAGTAGGCTTCGAGCCCTGCCGGCAGGGCAGCGTGGACGACGAAGCGCACATCCGGTTTGTCGATCCCCATGCCGAAGGCGACGGTCGCGACCGGCACGGCGCCGGGCTCGGTCAGGAACCGGTCGAGCGCCGCGCGCCGCGCATCCGCGTCCATCCCGGCGTGATAGGGGAAGGCGTTCACGCTGGCCGAGGCGAGCCGCGCGGCCAGCCGCTCGGTCTCGGCGCGCGAGAGGCAATAGACGATCCCGCTCTCCGCGCCGGCGGCACGCACCAGGCCCAGGATCTGCCCATTCACCTCACCCTTGCGCTTGCGGATCACGGAAAGCGTAATGTTCGGCCGGTCGAAACCGGCGACGAAGGAGGCGTGATCGGGGCGCAGCAGCACGCGCGCGATCTCGGCGCGCGTCGCCCGGTCGGCGGTCGCGGTGAAGGCGCCGATCGGCACGCCGGGAAAGCGATCCTTCAGGCAGCCGAGCGACAGATACTCCGGGCGGAAGTCGTGGCCCCATTGGCTCACGCAATGCGCCTCGTCCACCACCAGCAGCGCCAGCTTCAGCCGCGCAAGTGCGTCGAGCATGCGCGCATCGGTCAGCCGCTCGGGGCTCATGTAGAGCAGGTCGAGCTCGCCGCGCGCGGCCGCCTTCCAGGCCTCGACGTTCTCGTCGCGCGGGCGGTTCGAGTTGACCGTATCCGCGGCGATCCCGTTCGCCTGCAGACGCTGGACCTGGTCCTGCATCAGCGCGATCAGCGGGCTGACGACCACCGTGAGCCCCTCGCGCGTGAGCGCCGGCAGCTGGTAGCAGAGGCTCTTGCCCGCCCCCGTCGGCATCACCGCCAGCACATCACGCCCCTCCGAAAGCGCGCGCGCGACCTGTTCCTGACCGAGTCGGAACGAGATGAAGCCGAAATGCCGCCGCAGCGCCGCGGTGAGCGGATCAACGATGGTTTCCGCGTCGGTCACGTCGTGTCGCGGATCATACGGATGATGCCGGAGAAGTCGGTACCGGAGCCGTTCGCCTCGACGAATCGGCGGTAGAGCTCGGCAGCGTGCCGGCCGAGTTCGGTCCCGGCGCCGGAGGCGCGCGCCGCCTCCTGCGCGAGTTCGAGATCCTTCAGCATCATCTGCGCGGTGAAGCCGGGCGCGTAGTCGCGGTTCGCCGGGCTCGCCGGCACCGGGCCCGGCACCGGGCAGTAGCTGGTGAGGCTCCAGCACTGGCCGGAGGACCTGGACGCGATGTCGAACAGCGCCTGGTGATCGAGCCCGAGCCGCTCGGCCAGCGCGAAGGCCTCGCACACCGCGATCATCGAGACGCCGAGGATCATGTTGTTGCAGATCTTCGCCGCCTGCCCGGCCCCGGCCTCGCCGGCGCGGATCACCGCCTTGCCCATCGCCGCGAGGATCGGCCGCGCGCGCTCCACCTCCGCCTCGGGTCCGCCGACCATGAAGGTGAGCGTGCCCGCCTCCGCCCCGCCGACACCGCCCGAGACGGGGGCGTCGATCATCGCCAGTCGGTTCTCGTGCGCCAGCGCCGCCACCTCGCGCGACGTCGCGACATCGATCGTCGAGCAGTCGATCAGCAGCGTGCCGGGCGCGGCCGCTTCGATCAGCCCGCCCGGGCCGCCATAGACCGCGCGCACCTCGCGCCCCGCGGGCAGCATGGTGACGACCGCCTCCACGCCCTCGGCCACGCCGGCGGGGGTCTCGGCGGCGGTCGCACCCTCGGCGACCAGCCTTCCGGTGCGGTCGAGGAACACGTCGAACACGCGCAGGTCGTGCCCAGCCCGCAACAGGTTCCGCGCCATCGGCGCCCCCATGTTGCCGAGGCCGATGAAGCCGATCCGCGCCATGTCCCCTCCGCCGGTGTTGCCGCCCCCAAGCACCTTACGGACAGGGCGGCGGTGCCGGAAGCCCTGCGGCTCGGCCTCCGACCGTGGCGATTGACAGCATGACCGTGTCGGGGAGATCGTATGCACACGAATGATCTGGGCCGCACGAGCGGTCGCGGGGGAGAGCGAATGGGGCGCTATCTGCGTCCGGCAAGCCTGCCCGAGGCGCTGGCCGCCATGTCGGCTGCGCCGCGTGTTCCGCTGGCGGGCGGTACCGACCATTACCCGGCGCGCGTCTCGCTCGCGCCCGACGAGGATCTGCTCGACCTCACCGCGATCCCCGGCCTGCGCGGCATCACCGAAGACGAGGCAGGCTGGCGCTTCGGCGCCGCGACCACCTGGACGGATGTGATCGAGGCCAGCCTGCCGCCGCTGTTCGATGGGCTGAAGGCGGCCGCGCGCGAGGTCGGCGGGGTGCAGATCCAGAACACCGGCACGCTCGGCGGCAATCTGTGCAATGCCAGCCCCGCGGCCGATGGCACGCCGAACTGGCTGGCCCTTGAGGCCGCAGTCGAGCTCGCGAGCGCGGGGACGTCCCGCACCCTGCCCATCAGTGGCTTCGTGCTCGGCAACCGCCGCACTGTCCGCCGGCCGGACGAGCTCGTCACGGCGATTCGCGTGCCCCGGCCCGACGGCGCGGCACGCAGCGCCTTCCTCAAGCTCGGCGCGCGTCGCTATCTCGTGATCAGCATCGTCATGGTCGCCGCCGTCGCGACCTTCGACGCAGCAGGCCGCGTCGCCGCGGCGCGCGTCGCGGTTGGCGCGTGCAGCCCGGTGCCGGTGCGGCTCGGCGCGCTCGAAGCGCGGCTCGCCGGGCGGCACCCGCACCCCGCGCTGGTGGAGCCTGGCGATCTCGATCCGATCGCGCCGATCGATGACGTGCGCGGCACGGCTGGCTATCGCCGCGATGCCGCGCTCACCTTGGTCCGGCGCGCGGTGGCGGAGCTCGCCGGATGAGATCGCCCGCCACGCGCCACGCCTTCCGGGTGAACGGCCAGCCGGTCGAGGCGCATGTCGCGCCCGAGACGCGGCTTGCCGATGTGCTGCGCGACGCGCTCGGGCTCACCGGCACCAAGATCGGCTGCAACGCCGGCGACTGCGGCGCCTGCACCGTGCTGCTGGACGGGCGGCAGGTCTGCGCCTGCCTGGTGCCGGTCGCGCAGGTGGACGGGCGCGCGGTCGAAACCGTGGAGGGGCTCGCGCGCGATGGACGGCTCGCGCCGTTGCAGCGGGCGTTCCTCGATCACGGTGCGGCGCAATGCGGCATCTGTACGCCCGGCATGCTGATGGCGGCGGCCGATCTGCTCGCGCGCACGCCGCACCCGTCCGAGGCGGAGGTGCTGGACGGGCTCAGCGGCGTGCTCTGCCGCTGCACCGGCTACCGCAAGATCGTCGAGGCGGTGCTGTCGGTCGGCCGCAACGACGCGCCGGCAGACGAGGCACCCTCCGCCGGTCGTGCCGTGGGCACGCGCCTGCCCAAGACCGACGGCGTGCCGAAGATCACGGGTGCCGACCTGTTCGGCGCCGATGCGCTGCCCGAGACGGCCTGGCTGACCCTGCGCGCCGTGCGCAGCCCGCACGCCCATGCGACATTCCGCATCGGCGAGCTCGCTGGACTCCATGCCCGTTTCCCCGGTCTTGTCGCCGTGCTGACCGCACGCGACGTGCCCGGCCAGAACCGCTTCGGCATCTATCCGACCGGCAAGGACCAGCCGGTGTTCGCCGAGGGCGTGGTGCGGATGCGCGGCGAGCCGGTCTGCGCGCTGGTGGGGGATGCGGAAACGATCGCGGCGATCCGCGACGAAGATGTGCCGATTGCCTGGGAGCCCCTGCCACCCGTGACGTTCGACGACGCGCTCGCCGGCAGCGCGCGCGCGCTGCACGCGCACGCGCCGGGCAACGTGCTCTGCCGCGGCCGCGTTGCCTGCGGCGATGCCGGGGCAGCGCTCGCGACGGCGGTGCACCGTGCGGCGATCGCCGTCGAGACCGGCTTCGTCGAGCACGCCTATATCGAGCCGGAAGCGGGGTATGCACGCCGCGTCGGCGACCGGATCGAGATCATCGCCTGCACCCAGACGCCCTACATGGACCGCGACGAGCTCGCGCTGATCCTGGGGCTCGCACCGGCGCAGGTGCGGGTAATCCCGACGGCCACGGGCGGCGGCTTCGGCGGCAAGCTCGACCTGTCGCTGCAACCGATGATCGCGGTCGCGGCCTGGACGTTCGGCCGGCCCGTGCGGTGTGTCTACACGCGGCCCGAGAGCATGGCCTCGACCACCAAGCGCCACCCCGCCCGCATCACCGCCGAGGCCGCGTGCGACGCCGAGGGACGACTCCTCGCCTACCACTTCCACGGCGACTTCAACACCGGCGCCTACGCGTCCTGGGGCCCGACGGTCGCCAACCGCGTGCCGGTGCACGCGATGGGCCCGTATCGGGTGGCGAACGTGCGCGCGACCAGCGCCGCGCTCCACACCACCGACACGCCGGCGGGCGCCTTCCGCGGCTTCGGCGTGCCGCAGGCGGCGATCGCGCACGAGGCGCTGATGGATGCGCTCGCCGATCGCGCCGGGATCGACCGGCTGGAGTTCCGCGCGCTGAACGCGCTGCGGGTGGGCGATGTGACGGCGACAGGACAAAGGCTTGAGCACTCGGCTGGTCTCGTTGCGTGCCTCGACGCGCTGCGGCCGCGCTGGCGCGCGCTGCGGGCGGAGGCGGACGCATTCAACCGGGCGTCACGCTGTCCGCTGCGGCGCGGCGTCGGCGTCGCCTGCATGTGGTACGGCATCGGCAACACCTCGATGTCGAACCCGTCCGAGATGACCATGGGCCTCGCCGCCGACGGCACGATCACGCTCTATTCGGGCGCGGTCGATATCGGCCAGGGCTCGAACACCATCATGGTGCAGATCGCCGCGGATGCGCTCGGCGTGCCGGCCGCCGCGGTGCGGCTGGTGCACGGCGACACCGACCGCACGCGCGACGCCGGGAAGACCTCGGCCTCGCGCCAGACCTTCGTCTCCGGCAACGCGGCACGGCTCGCCGGCGAGGCGCTGCGGCGGAAGCTCCTCGCGCTCGCGAATGCCGGACCGGACGCGTCCATTGCGGCCGACCTCACGATCCGCGACGGCGACCGGGCGGCGCGTCCTGATCTCGCACGACTCGCGCCGGATGCGAACGGCGACGTGCTGGTGGGCGAAGGCCGTTTCGATCCCCCCACCACTGCGCTCGACGCGGACGGGCGCGGCGTGCCCTACGCGACCTACGGTTTCGCCGCCCAGCTCGCCGAGGTGGAGGTGGATGTCGAACTCGGCACGGTGCGCGTGACCCGCATCCTCGCCGCGCACGATGTCGGCCGCGCGGTGAACCCGACCCAGGTGGAAGGGCAGATCCATGGCGGCATCGCCCAGGGGCTCGGGCTCGCGCTGATGGAGGAGTTCTTGCCGGGCCGGAACGAGAACCTGCACGACTACCTGATCCCGACCATCGGCGACATCCCACCGATCGAGACATTCCTGATCGAGGACCCCGAGCCGCTCGGACCCTACGGCGCCAAGGGTGTCGGCGAACCTGCGCTGATCGCCACCGCGCCGGCGATCCTGGGCGCGATCGAGCACGCCACCGGCGCGCGCATCACCCGCGTGCCCGCCACCCCCGACCGCGTGCGCGCGGCCATCCTCGCGACCCGGACATGACCGAGACCAAGCAGTCCACCGACGCTCCCGAGGCCGAGGCGCTGGCGCACGCCAGGGATCGCGAGGCCGGCATCGTCACCTGCGATGCCTGCCCGGTGCTATGCCGCATCCGCCCGGGCCGCACAGGGGCCTGCGACCGCTACGGCAATGTCGAGGGCAGGCTCGCGCGGCTCGACCCGTTCGTGATCGCCGCGCGGGCGGGCAAGGACGGCGTGGTGCCGTTCCTCGGCGCTTCCTGGGACGGCTCGATGCTCTCCGGCGCGACCGCCTTCGTCACCGGGATCGGCGCCGGCACCACCTATCCCGACTACAAGCCCGCGCCGTTCATCGTCGCCTCCGAGATCGACGGCGTCGACATGGTGACGGTCGTCACCGAGGGGATCTTCAGCTATTGCGGGCTGAAGCTGAAGATCGACACCGACCGGTTCCTCGGGCCCGAATGCGCGCCGGTGCGCGCGAATGGCGAGCAGGTCGGGCATGTCACCACGGCCGAGTATGGCAGCCAGATGCTCTCCCTGGGCGGCGTGCGCCACCTCACCGGCGGCTCGAAGAAGGAGGGCGTGGTCACCTGCGAGACCCTGCTCGCGCTGGCCAATAAGGGCGCGGTCGAGCTCGCGATCGACGGCGGCGCGCGGGTCACGGTGCAGGCGGGTGCGGCGCCGGTGATCGACGGCGTGCGCGAGGAACGCATGCGCGTCGGCTGCGGCTCGGCGGCGATCGGCATCTTCGCGCGCCAGTGGCTCGGCCAGGCCGACGAGGTGATCGTGGTGGACGACCACATCACCGGCGTGCTGACCGAGCACCAGGCTGGCCGCTTCCTCGACATGCGTCCCTCGGGCATCCGCGTGCGCGGCCGCCGCTCCACGCCCGGGCGCTACTTCCAGGTCGCGAATCCCGGCACCGGCTGGGGCGGCACGGATGTCACCGATCCCCTCGCGATCATCGAGAAGATCGATCCGAAGGTGGCATGGCCGGGGCTCCGGCTGCTGATGGTCTCGACTACGGGCGAGCACGCGGCATGGTTCGTGCTCGACGAGACGTTGACACCGCAACCAGCGCCCATGCCGGCCGAGATCGCGGCGGTCGTCGAGCGTATCGGCGAGAACTGCGAACCTGCACTCGTCTCGGTGCTGTTCATGGCCGGCGCCGGCGGATCATTGCGCGCGGGTGTGACCGACAACCCGGTGCGGCTGACCCGCAGTGTCCGGCGCGAGGCCACACGCGTCACCTCCGGCGGCGCGCCGGTGTTCGTCTGGCCCGGCGGCGGCATCACCTACATGGCGGACGTGCTTGCAATGCCCGATGGCAGTTTCGGCTATGTGCCGACCCCGGCGCTGGTGGCGCCGATCGAGTTCAGCCTGCCGCTCGCCGACTATGCGGCGATGGGCGGCCACATGGACCGCGTCCGTCCGCTCGCGTCGCTCCGCGAGCAGGCCCGGCTGAAGGCCGTGGCATGGGACCCCGCGCAGCCCTGGCCGCTGGACCGCAGCGCATGAGCGCGTCCGCGGCGATGCTGCCCGACGGGCGGCTGCACCTGAACCACGGGCCGATCGATGTCGTGCTGCGCGCCTGGGGCGACCGGACCGAGGTGAAGCGCGCCTACGCCCAGGCGGCCGCGGTGTTCCGCGGCGTGCTGCCGGAGCTCTGCCGCGAGCTGCCGCTGCTGCGCCGCCCGCTGCCGGCCGAGCGGCCGCACGGCCTGGTCGCGCGCCGGATGCACGAGGCCGCCTCGCCCTTCACCGACCGCTTCGTCACGCCGATGGCCGCGGTTGCCGGCGCGATCGCTGATCACCTGCTCGCCGCGCTGCGCGACGGGCGGCGGCTGACGCGCGCCTTCGTCAATGACGGCGGCGACATCGCGCTGCACCTCCAGCCCGATCAATCCTTCCGCTGCGGCGTCGTCACGGATCTCGCCGCCCCCGGGCTCGACGCGGTCGCCACCATCACCGCCGAGGACTGGATCGGCGGCATCGCCACCTCGGGCCGCGCGACCAGGAGCCAGGGCGGGCGCTCGTTCAGCCTCGGCATCGCCGACTCGGTGACCGTGCTCGCCGCCGACGCCGCGACCGCCGATGTCGCCGCGACATTGATCGCCAACGCGGTCGACCTTCCCGGCCACAGGGCGGTGGAGCGTGTGCCGGCCTCCTCCCTCGATCCGGACAGCGACCTCGGCGAGCGGCTGGTGACCGTCGGGCTCGGCCCGCTCAAGCCGATCGAGATCCGCCACGCGCTGGCCGCCGGGCTCGCCGAGGCGGAGCGATTCCGCTCGCGCGGGCTGATCCGCGCGGCCATCCTGCATCTCGGCGGGGCGCGGGCGGTGTGCGGCCCCGCCCCCGTCGCGATCGCCGCCTGAACCGGGAGCCGCCGATGTCCGACGCGCTGATCCGCAAGCTCACCGTCATCCTCGAGGAGACGCACCGCGAGGGCGACCAGACGATCGCCCCGCCGACGCGCAAGGCGGCCGCGGTGGCGGTGATCGGCAATCCCTTCGCCGGGCGGCACGTCGAGGATCTGACGGAACTCGTCGAGGTCGGCGCCATGCTCGGCCGGCTGCTCGCCGAGCGTGCGGTCGCCGCGCTCGGCATTCCCGGAGGTGCGGCGCAGAGTTACGGCAAGGCGGCGATCGTCGGCGAGGACGGCGAGCTGGAACACGCCGCGGCGATCCTCCACCCGAAGCTGGGCGCGCCGGTGCGGGCGGTGCTGGAGAAGGGCGCGGCGCTGATCCCGTCGGCGAAGAAGCGCGGCGGGATGGGAACCCCGATCGACGTGCCGCTCGGCCACAAGGACGCGGCCTATGTGCGCAGCCACTTCGACGCGATGGAGGTGCGGGTGCCGGATGCGCCGCGGCGCGACGAGATCCTCGTCGCGATCGTCGTCACCGACAGCGGCCGGCCGAACCCGCGGATCGGCGGGCTGACGGTGGACGAGATCGAAGGACGCGACGGGCTGCGCTAGCGCGCATCCCGATCAGGTGGCGTCACCTGATCGGGACCGGCGCCAGTGCCGCCTGATGCGATGACGCCGCAGCGGAGGCCGCGCTGGTCAGCGTACGGCTCGCTGCATCGGTTCAGCGCCGGCGGAACAGCCGCCTGAGCGCCGCGAACAAGCCGCCACCCGACGGGCCGCGCGTCAACGGAATGCCCGGCGTCGGCCCGCGATGCGACACATGCGGCCGCGCCGCTGGCGGCGGCAGGGCCGAGGCGACCGAATAGGCACGCACATCGCCCGCCGCGATCAGCCGCCGCTCGAAGGCGACGACCCGGTCCACCGGCTCGGGCAACCGGCCACGTTCCAGCGCGTTGGCCTGCGCCGCCGCGCCGCCGAAATCGCCCGCACGGCGCAGGATGTCGACGATCCGCACCTGCTGCTCCAGGTCGGGCGGCGGGCCCTGGCGGAACAGCGCCACCGCGGTCAGCCGCCACTCCCGCGCGAGCTCGGCCTTGCGCGTGTCATCCGCGACCCAGGCGGCCTGCAGCGTCGCTTCGGCCGAGGCGTGCAGCTCGCCCGTCTCCTCCAGGATCATCGCCCGGCAGAGGAAGCGGCGCGCGAGCGGCGGATAGGACACTTCGGCGAGCAGCGCGCGATACGGCCCGCCCGCCACCACCGCCGAGATCGCCTCGTTGGTCTCATCGAGCCGAGGCGCCGCATAGCCGCAGGTCGGGCATTGCTGGAGCCAATACGCCATGGTGCTGCGCATGGTCTCGCCCGGGCGGAGATCGAGGTCGGGCGGGCCGGCCGGGCCGGTGCCGCGCACCTGGCGCTGGCGGCTCTCGCGCCCGCACACCGCGCAGGTGATGCTCGTCTCACCGACCTTGCCCATGGCGTCGGAACGGTAGCTTGAGCCGAGCGCGCGGGGAAGCGCACGTCTGCTCACTCTGCGATCAGCTTCACCCATTGGCCTGCCTGCACCTGCTCATCGGGGCCGAGCCCGTTCATCACCCGGAAGCGCTCCTCGGCCCGCGCGACCGGCATGGCGCGCGCGAGCCCTTCGACCGTGTCGCCGCGCCGCGCCTGGTGCGCGCGGAGGCGCAGCGGTCGGATCGCGGCGGCCTCGGCGGCGGTCAGCACGCGGAACGAGCCGAGCGTGTCGCGGAACCCGGGCGAGAACGCGGCCGTGCGCTGCGGCGCAGACGCGAACTGGAAGCGCCAGTAGCGCCCCGGCGCGTGGCGCACCGCGACCAGCAGCAGGTCCATCGGCCCCTGGCGCGTGTTCAGCCGTGTGCGCGCGGCGGCGGCCGGCATGCCGCCGACCTCGAGGGTCTGGAGCCCGGTCAGCCGCGCGTTGGTCGCCCAGCCGCGCGCGAGGTACTGCTCGGGTGGGGCGTCGCCGCGGATCTGGCCGGCGTCGAAGATGATCTGTCCGCCGCTCGCGTGGGTGGCGGTGACGGCCTGGGTGCCGTTGACCAGCCGGAACCCCTCGGGCACCTCGAAGCGGAAGCGCAGCGCGGGGTGGAGGAAGGTGCGGCCGCGGATCGCGCCTTCCTCGACGTCGTCGCCCCAGACCATGCCGTCGAGCCGGCGGATGTGGGCCTCGCGCGCGCGTTCCCCGGCCTGGCTGCCGCCGGCGGCGGCGACGGCGGCCTGCACGCGTTCGGGCGTGCGTGGGTGGGTGGAGAACCAGGAGTACTGGTCGTCGCCGGCGCGCCTGCCGGCGATCGCGGCCTCCAGCCGGTCCCACGCCCCCATGCGGGCGAGGAAGGAGCCCATCGCGCCGGTGTCGTAGCCGGCGGCGCGCAGGGTGCGGATGCCGTAGGTGTCGGCTTCCAGTTCCTGCTCGCGCGAGAACCCGGCGACGTAGGCTTGGCCTGCGAGTCCGGCGATCTGTCCGCCGCCGCGCACGCCGAGGAACACCTGACCGAGGATTTCGGCGGCGACCGAGCCGAGTTGGGTGCCGAGTTGGCGGTCGAACCGTTGGGCGGAGTGGCGGGCGACGACGTGGCCCATCTCGTGGCCGACGATGCCGGCGAGTTCGGCTTCGTCCGCCGCCAGCGCCATGATGCCCCGGGTGATGTAGACGTAGCCGCCGGGCAGGGCGAAGGCGTTGATCACGTCGCTGTTGAGCAGGGTGAAGGTCCAGGGTCCGTCCGGCCGTTCGGAGTGTCGGGCGAGGCGGGTGCCGAGGTCGCGCAGGTAGTCGGCTTGGGGGCCGGTGAGGGCGCCGCCGAACTGGGCGAGCACCTTGGGATGTTCTTCCGCGCCGATGCGGGCTTCGGCTTCGCGCGACAGGAACAGGCTCGACTGTGCGCTGGCGGGCTGGCTGAGCGCGAGGACGAGGCCGAGGGCGGCGAGCAGGCGTCGCATGGACCGAGGCTATCACGGGGGCCTGGGGTGGTTCGGCGTCCCTGCGGGGATGTGATGCGGGGGGTGTGGGGGGCGAGCGTCGCCCCCCACTCCTTTATCACTTGGGGCTGACCTAGCTAACTGTGGAAAGGCTAGGTTTGTCAGATG
>CAZHMM010000028.1:29118-32007 GCA_964533585.1 uncultured Elioraea sp. | reverse complement strand
GCGGCCTGCGGTCGTGCTGCGGCGCGGCGGGGCGGCGGCCGGCATCGGGCTCGCCGGCAGGGTGGCGTGACATGGCGCGCGTCCCTACAACGCGGCCGGGATGGTGGGAAGCGGGCGGATGTCATCGCAGGGTCACGGTGCGGTGCTGGGGATCGAGACCTCGTGCGACGAGACCGCGGCGGCGGTGCTGGACGGTGCGGGGCGCGTGCTGGCGGAGCGGTTGTGGAGCCAGACCGCCGAACACGCGCCCTATGCCGGGGTGGTTCCCGAGATCGCGGCGCGGGCGCATCTCGCGCGGCTGCCGGGCATGATCGAGGCGGTGCTGGCGGAGGCGGCCGTTGCGCCCTCGGCGGTGGCGGCGACGGCGGGACCCGGGCTGATCGGCGGGCTGATCGTCGGCGCCAATCTCGGCAAGGGCTTCGCGCTGGCGCGGGGGCTGGCGTTCTACGCGGTCAACCACCTCGAGGCGCATGCGCTCTCGGCCCGCTTGCCGGGGATTGGCGGTGCGCCGCCGGCGTTTCCCTATCTCACCCTGCTCGTCTCCGGCGGGCATTGCCTGTTGGTCGAGACGCGCGGCCCGGGCTCGCACGTCGTGCTCGGGCGGACGCTGGACGACGCGCCCGGCGAGGCGTTCGACAAGGTGGCGAAGATGCTCGGGCTCGGCTGGCCAGGCGGGCCGGCGCTGGAGCGGCTGGCCGCAGCCGGGGATGCGGACCGTTTCCCACTGCCCCGGCCGATGCTGGGCCGCGGCGGCTTCGATTTCTCGTTCTCGGGGCTGAAGACGGCGGTCGCAACGATCGTGGCCGGCTATCCGTCCGGCGCGCTGCCGGAGCGCGATGCCGCCGATCTGGCCGCGGGCTTCCAAGGGCGCGTCGCCTGGGCGCTTGCTGACCGCGCGCGGCGGGCGATGCGCGCGGCGGGCACCTGTCGGGTGCTGGTGGTGTCGGGGGGCGTGGCGGCGAACGGTGCGGTGCGCGCAGCGCTGGCGGAAGCGGCGACCGCCGAGGGGTTCGCGCTGGCGGTGCCGCCGCCCGCGCTCTGCACGGACAACGCAGTCATGGTGGCCTGGGCCGCGATCGAGCGGCGCGCCGCAGGCGATGCGGGTGCCGACCTGGGCGTCGCGCCGCGCCCACGCTGGGCGCTGTAGATGGGATGGGGGGTGCGGGGGCAAGGGCCAATGGCCCTTGGCCCCCGCGGTTTCCTTCGTGCGGGGGGAAGGGCCATTGGCCCTTCCCCCCAACCCCCCTATCCCTGGACCTCAGCGCGCGCGCTGTACCGCGAAGTCCACCACGTCCATCAGCGCACGCCGCTCGGCGCCGTCGGGGAAGCGCGCGAGCGCAGCCTTCGCCGCCGCACCGAACCCCTCCGCCCGCCGCAGCGTTTCGGCGAGCGTGCCGTGCCGACGCATCAGCCCCTGCGCGGTCGCGAGGTCGTTCGGGCCCTGCTCCTGGTCCTCGATCGTGCGCCGCCAGAAGGCGCGCTCGCTTTCGTCGCCGGCGGCGAAGGCCAGCAGGACCGGCAGCGTCACCTTGCCTTCGCGAAAATCGTCGCCGACCGCCTTGCCGAGCTTCAGCTGGTCGGCGTCGTAGTCGAGCACGTCATCGACCAGCTGGAACGCGAGGCCGAGATTCATTCCGAAGGCGTCAAGGGCGGCCTCGTCCGCCGCATCGCGCCCGGCAACCACCGCGCCGATCCGGGTCGCGGCCGCGAACAGCGCCGCCGTCTTGCCGCGGATCACGTCGAGATAGCGTGCCTCGGTCGTCGCGGTGTCGTTCTGGGTGACCAGTTGCAGCACCTCGCCCTCGGCGATCGTGGCCGAGGCGCGCGAGAGGATCGCCAGCACCGGCAGGGCGCCGTCCTCGACCATCAGCTCGAAGCTGCGGCTGAACAGGAAGTCGCCCACCAGCACCGACGCCTTGTTGCCGAACACCGCGTTGGCCGAGGCAAGGCCCCGGCGCAGCGCGCTCTCGTCCACCACGTCGTCGTGCAGCAGGGTCGCGGTGTGGATGAACTCGACGCAGGCGGCGAGCTTCACGTGCCGCTCGCCGCGATAGCCGCACATCCGCGCGGCGGCGAGCGTCAGCATCGGCCGGAGCCGCTTGCCGCCGGCGGCGACGATATGCGCGGCGAGGCGCGGGATCAGCTCCACCGGGCTCTGCATCCGCGCGACGATGAGGCGGTTGCACGCCTCGAGGTCCGCGCGGACGAGCTCGGTCAGCACCTCGAGCGCGTCGTCGCGCGTCGCGGCCGGCCTCTCCTCCGTCCTCCGCTTGGCCACCGCGCGCACGCGCCACTCCGTCCTTGCTTGACCCGCTGAACCTGCGGCCAGGATATTGGCCGGGCCAAAACCGGGTCAAGGCGAGGTCGGAGCCGTGCCCCGCGGCCGGAGGAACCAGCGTGCGGGAACTCCTGCGCACCAACGACGCCGTCCGGTTGTCCTTTCTGCGGGTGCTGCTGCGTGATGCCGGCATCGATGTGATCGTGCTCGACCAGCACATGAGCGTGCTGGAGGGCTCCGCCTCGGCGATCCCGCGGCGGCTGATGGTGGCCGAGGAGGACGAGGCGCAGGCGAAGCGCGTGCTGCGCGAGGCGGGGGAGTGGACCGGCACGCCCGGCTGAACGCCGCCGAGACGAGCGAGGACCGGCTGCTCGGCGGGCGCGTGCGGCTCTGCCAGCCGCGCGGCGGCTTCCGCGCCGCGATCGACCCGGTGCTGCTCGCCGCCGCGGTGCCGGCACGACCGGGCGAGCGCGTGCTGGAGGCGGGCACGGGGACGGGGGCAGCCGCGCTCTGCCTGCTCGCCCGTGTGGCCGAGGCCCGCGTCGCCGGGATCGAACGCGACCCGGCACTCGCGGCCGTCGCCGCAGCCAATGCGGCACGGAACAGCGCGG
>CAZHMM010000028.1:0-29018 GCA_964533585.1 uncultured Elioraea sp. | reverse complement strand
CGCGACCCGGCACTCGCGGCCGTCGCCGCAGCCAATGCGGCACGGAACAGCGCGGCCGACCGGGTCGCCGTGATCGCCGGCGACGTGACCGCGCGGGCGACCGCGCGCGAAGCGGCCGCGCTCGGCCCCTTCGCGCACGCGATGGCGAACCCACCCTTCCATCGCGGCGGCACGCCCTCGCCGGTCGCGGCGCGGCGCGAGGCGGCACACGAATCATCGGAGGCGGTGCTGGCCGACTGGGTTGCGGCGATGGCGCGGCGGCTCGCCCCGCGCGGGACGCTGACGCTGATCCTGCCGCCCGCCCGCCTGCCGGATGCGGTCGCCGCCTTTAGCGCCGCGGCGATCGGCAGCATCACCCTCATGCCGCTCTGGCCGCGCGCGGGCGAGCCAGCGAAGCGGGTGATCGTGCATGGGATCAGGGGCGGGCGGGCGCCGTGCCGGCTGACGGCCGGGCTGGTGCTGCACCGGGGGGATGGGCGCTACACGGAGGCGGCCGAGCGGATCCTGCGCGAGGGCGCGGCCCTGCCGCTCAACTGACGAGGCGCCTCAGATCTGGGCGCCTCAGATCTGGCTCGCCTCCGGGTGGCGCAGATGCCAGAGCCGCTCATGCGCGGCGACCAGGCTCTCCATGTTGCGCCGCCGGTTCGTGTCCGGGCTGAGCGGCCGGCGCGTCAGCATCATCTCGAGGATGTGCAGCAACTGCTCGGCGACCTCGAAATCGCCCTGGTCGCAGGCGTGGTGGAAGGCAATCAGAATCTTGTCCGACAGGCGCCGGCTGTAGCGCGGCGGTTGGCGCGAGGAATCGCGTTCGCGCGCCTCGGCCTCCATGTGTTCGCCACTCATGGCAACCCCTTGGCGATGCTCAAAGGCAGCATTCTTCCTCCCACGCCATCGGCGGCCACGATAGCGCGAATCTGACGTATCGGCGACCCGAAAACGGTCTCGCCCGCTTCACGCTCCGGGGCGGCGCAGATGGGCGGCGATCGCGCCGGCGATCTCGGCGGCGGGGGCGCCATGGCGGAACAGCGCGGCGAACCGCCCCTCCGCGTCCATCAGGTAGACGAAGGAGGAGTGGTCCATCGTGTAGGTCGTGCTGTCGGGCGGATGCACCTTGGCGTAGTAGACGCGATAGGCGCGCGCGACCGCGCCGATCTGCTCAGGCGAGCCGGTCAGCCCGATGATGCGCGGATCGAACAGGTCGACATAGCGCGCGAGCGCCTCGGGCGTATCGCGCTCGGGATCGATCGAGATGAAGATCGGCGCGACGCGGGCGGCAGCGTCGCCGAGCCGGTCGAGCACCTCGGCCATCACCTGCAGTTCGGTCGGGCAGATGTCCGGGCAGTGGGTGAAGCCGAAGAACACCAGCATCATCCGGCCGCGGTAGCTCGCCTCCGTGACCGCCGCGCCGGTGTGGTCGGTGAGGCTGAACGGCCCGCCGATCGAGACCGAGGGCGGCACGGACATCCCGCCGAGCCGCTGCTCGACCCCCGCATCCTGCTTCAGCCAGAGCGCGGCCCCGGTGCCGACGGCCAGCATCGCCGCGAGCCCGTAGGCGGCGAAGCGGATCGTCCGCAGCCAGCGGATGGTGGCCGGCTTCGGGCCGGTGGGTGGTTGGGGGGGCGTCATCAGCGGGGTCCATACGCTCCGCCCGCCGTTGCGCCAAGCGCTCGCGAGCAGTCGTGATGCGGAGCCCTAGCCGGCGAAGGGCATCGGCTCACCGCCGGCGAAGAAGCGCCAGAACGGGTCGTAGACGAGCTCGGGGCGGTGCTCGGCCGGGTAGTGCCCGGTCGGGATCGCCCAGCCGCGCAGATCGGGCGCCCAGGGCCGCCAGGCCTCGATGACCTGGAAGTGCCGGCCGCAATGGCTGTTCGAGCCCCAGAGCACCAGCACTGGACAGGCGATCGTCCGCTTGCCGAAATCCTGCGAGTCCATCGCGAAATCCACCGACACGGTGGCGCGATAGTCCTCGCACACCGCATGGATCTGCTCGGGCGTGGTGCAACGCACGTACTCCGCCATCGCCTCGGCCGAGAAGATCTCCAGCCCCACGCCCTTCTTGTTCAGCTTGTAGTTGATGTAATAGGGCAGATCGGCGCAGAGCAGCTTCTCGGGGAACGGCGCCTTCTGCGCCATGAAGAACCAGTGGTAGCTCTCGAGCCCCCAGCCGAGCGAGACATTGGTCAGCACGTGGTGCGTCGGCACGATGTCGAGCGCGGCGAAGCGCGTCACCGCTTCGGGGTGATCGAGCGCCATCCGGAAGCCGACGCGTGCGCCGCGGTCGTGGCCGGCGACCGCGAAGCGATCAAAGCCGAGGTCGCGCATCACCGCGAGATTGTCCTCGGCCATGGCGCGGAACGAGTACGCGCTGTGATCGCCGCCGCCCTCAGGCTTGTCGCTGTCGCCGTAGCCGCGCAGATCGGTCGCGACCACGGTGAAACCCTGGGCGAGCGAGGGCGCGATCTTGTGCCAGGACACCAGCGTCAGCGGGTTGCCGTGCAGCAGCAGCAGCGGCGGTCCGGAGCCGGCGATCGCGACGTTGATCCCGACCCCGCCGACGACGATGCGCCGTCGGGCGAAGCCCGGCAGCAGTTCCTTCCCCCAGGGAATCAGTGGCGCGGGCAGGGCAGGGTCGGGGTGCGGCGAGCGGACATCATCTGGCATGGCGGTTCCTCCGGTGGGCGCAGCCTTCGCCTCGTGCGGGGCAGGTGTCAACAGTCGACGATTGACCTGGGCGGGGTGCTCGGCTTCCCTGACGTCTGACGCGGGAGGATGCGATGGCGGCACGGATCGGGCTGATGCTGGGCGATGCGACGGGGATCGGCCCGGAGGTCGCGGTGAAGGCGCTCGCCATGGGCCCGATCGCGGATGCCCGCGTCGTACTGTTCGCCGACCGGCGCGTGCTCGCGCTTGGCGAGCGCGAGGCGGGCACGACGCTGGCGGTGCGCCCCAGCAACGGGCTCGACGGGATCGACGAGGCCGACGACGCGATCCCGCTGATCGAGCTCGCCAATGCCGATCCAGCCGCGCTCGGGCGCGGCGCGGTGAACCCCGCGTCAGGGCGGATCGTCGGCGAGACGCTCGCCCGCATGATCGACGAGGCGCTGGCCGGCCGGCTCGATGCCGTGTGCTTCGCGCCCTTGAACAAGAAGGCGCTGCACGACGGCGGGTTCGCCTATCACGACGAGCATCAGATGTTCGCCGCCCTGACCCGGCATCAGGGCTTCTTCGGCGAGATGAACGTCATCCCCGCGTTCTCGACCTTCCGCGTCACCTCGCACGTGTCGCTGCGCGAGGCGCTCGGGATGATCACGCCCGAGCGCATCACGGCGGCGGTGGAACTGGCGCATGCCACGCTGACGCGCATGCTCGGCCGCCGCCCGCGCATCGGTGTGGCGGCACTCAACCCACATGCGGGCGAGAACGGGCTGTTCGGCCGCGACGAGATCGAGATGATCGCGCCGACCTTGGCGACGATCCGCGCCAGCGGCATCGACTGCGTGGGGCCCATCCCGGCGGACGTGATCTTCATCCGCGCGCGCGACGGCGGTTTCGACGGCGTGGTGTCGATGTATCACGACCAGGGCCAGATCGCGACCAAGCTGCTCGGGTTCAACCAGGGCGTCACGGTGACCGCTGGGCTGAACGTGGTGTTCACCACGCCGGCGCACGGGACCGCGTTCGACATCGCCGGCAAGGGAGTGGCCGATCCCGGCGCCATGCGCCGGGCGCTGGAACTCGCCGCGACGCTGGCGCGCCGCGCGGCGTGATCAGATCACCGCCTCGACCACGCCGATCGCGTCGAGAAAGCGGCGCTTGCCGCCGACGATGTGCACCTCGCCCGCCGCGCGCGCGGCCGCCGGATCGCCCTTGCGGACCGCGTCCAGGATCACGCGATGCTCGGCATTGCTCTCCGCCATGGCACGCGCGCTGAACAGCGACTTGCGTCGCGTCAGGTGGCTCTCCTTCACCAGCGCGTCATACATCTCCTTCGCCCGCGCATTGCCGGCGTAGTCCATCAGCGCGTCGTGGAAGGCGAGGTTGCGCTCGTAATAGGCCTCTGCGTCGTCGGCCGCGATCGCGGCATCCATCTCGTCAATCAGTTGAGAGAGGTGCGCCCGCTGCTCGGCGGTCGAGGCGGTCGCGAGTCGCGCGCAGACATAACCGGTCAGCAGCCCGCGCATCTCGGAGATCTCCAGCGCCTGCTCGACGCTGATCTCGCGCACATAGACGCCGCGGTTCACCCGCGCCTCGACCAGCCGCGCCTTCTCCAGCCCGCGCAGTGCCTCGCGCACGGGGCCGCGGCTGACGCGCAGCCGCGCGGCGAGGTGCTGCTCGTTGATGCGTTCGCCTGGCGCGAGTTCGCCCGACAGGATCAGCCGCTCGACCTCGCGCTGCACCAGCGAGGTGAGGGATTGAGTGCGGACGATATCGATCGGCTGGGTGTCGAGCATGGCGCGCGTCCTCTGCCAGCGTGGGCAGCAAAACTCAAACTGTTGACAGTTTACAGCAAATCGCGCCGATGATAAGCAAAAGCTCCGATACCAGAGCCGGGGAACGTCGTCGCATGCCCATTCCTGCCGCCTCGTCCACACTCGCCGGGTTGCGCGTGCTCGACCTGACCCGGGTCCGCGCCGGCCCGACCTGCGTGCGCCAGCTCGCCGACTGGGGGGCGGATGTGATCAAGGTCGAGATGCCGCCCTCGCTCGAGAGCGGCGAGGGGCTGGGCGGGCCGCGCCACGGGCCGGACTTCCAGAACCTGCACCGCAACAAGCGCAGCCTGACGCTGAACCTGAAGGCGCCCGAGGGGGTGGAGGTGTTCCGCCGTCTGGTCGCCAAGGCCGACGTGGTGGTGGAGAACTTCCGCCCCGACGTGAAGAGCCGCCTCGGCATCGACTACGAGGCGCTGAAGGCAGTGAACAAGCGGATCATTCTCGCCTCGATCTCGGGCTTCGGCCAGGACGGGCCTTACGTGAACCGTCCCGGCTTCGATCAGATCGCGCAGGGCATGGGCGGGCTGATGTCGATCACCGGCCTGCCCGGCCAGGGCCCGGTGCGCGTCGGCATTCCCGTCGCCGATCTCTGCGCCGGCATCTTCGCCGCCCAGGGCATCCTGCTCGCGCTGATCGAGCGCGAGAAATCGGGCGAGGGCCAGTGGGTGCAGACCTCCCTGCTCCAGGCGCAGATCTTCATGCTCGACTTCCAGGCCGCGCGCTGGCTGGTCGACAAGGAGGTGCCGAAGCAGGCCGGCAACAATCACCCGACCTCGATCCCGACCGGCGTGTTCCCGACATCGGACGGGCACATCAACATCGCCGTCGCCGGCGGCGCGATCTGGGAGCGCTTCGCCAAGGCGGTCGGCCGCGCGGACTGGATTGCCAATCCGCTCTATGCCAAGGCGGCGGACCGGTCGAAGAACCGCGACGCGCTGAACGCCGAGATCGCCGAGGTCACGAAGGCTCGGTCCTCGGCCGAGTGGGTGGCCCTGCTCAACGAGGCCGGCGTGCCCACCGGGCCGATCTACTCGATCGACCAGATGTTCGCCGATCCGCAGGTGCAGCACCTGAAGATGTCGGCCGCCGTGGACAGTCCCGTGCGCGGCCGGATGGAGCTGGTGGCGCAGCCGATCGTGCTGTCGCGCACGCCGGCCTCGCTCGCCGCCCCGCCGCCCGAGGCCGGCCAGCACACCGACGAGGTGCTTGCCGAGGCTGGCTACACACCCGCCGAGATCACCGACTTCCGCGCCCGCCAGATCGTCTGAAGGACCCTCGCCATGCCTGACGGATTGCTGCTCAAGACCGACAAGATGCTCGCCCGCAAGGCGGACGGCATCGGCACGATGACCTTCAACAACCCCGAGCGGCGCAACGCCGTCTCGATGGAGATGTGGGAGGCGGCCGAAACGATCCTCACCGATTTCCGCGACGATCCCGCCGTGCGCGTGATCGTGGTCACCGGGGCGGGCGACAAGGCCTTCGTTTCGGGTGCGGACATCTCCAAGTTCGAGAGCGAGCGCAACTCGATGGAGGACGTGAAGCGCTACAACGACCAGACGGCGCGCGTCTACGACCTGCTCTATGAGCTGCCCAAGCCGACCATCGCGCAGATCAGGGGCTACTGCGTCGGCGGCGGTGCCGCCCTCGCGGTGTGCTGCGACCTGCGCATCTGCGGCGAGGACAGCCGCTTCGCGATCCCGGCCGCCAAGCTCGGCCTCGGCTACGGCTTCACCGGCATGAAGCGGCTCGCCGACATCGTCGGGCCTGCCTTCGCCAAGGAGATCCTGTTCACCGCCCGGATGTTCGACGCCGAAGAGGCGCGCATCATGGGCCTGATCAACCGCGTCGTGGCGAAGGATCAGGTCGAGGCGACGGTGGCGGAGTACGCGCGCACGATCTGCGAGAACGCGCCACTTACGGTGTCGGCCGCGAAGCAGATCCTGAACGAGACGCAGAAGGACGGTGGCGCGCGCGACATGGCCAAGGTCGATGCGCTGGTCGCCGGCTGCTTCGCTTCCGAGGACTACAAGGAGGGACGGCGCGCCTTCATGGAGAAGCGCAAGCCGAACTTCCAGGGACGCTGACGCCGCACACAGGCGAGGGGGTGGGCAACGCCCCCCGCCGATCTCACGGGGAGGAAAACCGATGTTGACACGCCGCAGCTTCGCCGCCGCATCCGCGGCCGCACTCGTTCCGTTCGCGGCACAGGCACAGATGCGCTATCCTGTCCCTGCCGTGACGATGGTCACCCACTCGTCGCCCGGCGGCGGCAGCGACGTGTTCGTGCGCGAGTTGATCAAGCATTTGCAGCCGGTGATGGGCACGAATTTCGCGGTCGAGAACGTGCGCGGCGGCTCGGGTGCGACAGCGGTTGCGCGCGTGGCGCGTGCGCGGCCAGACGGCTCGATGTTCTACGCGACCACGCCGACCTACATCCAGACCACGCTGCTGAGCCGGCCCGAGTTCGGCTATGATGCGCTCGATCCGCTGGCGATCGTGTTCCTCGATCCGGAGGTGATCTACACGCGCACGGAGTCTCCATTTCGCACGCTCGCCGACGCGGTTGCGCACGCCAAGGCCAATCCGGGGCGGCAGAAATGGGGGGCCGCCAACCCCGCCTCGCTCGAACGCATCGCCTT
Organism: uncultured Elioraea sp.; assembly: GCA_964533585.1. Lineage (GTDB taxonomy): Bacteria > Pseudomonadota > Alphaproteobacteria > Acetobacterales > Acetobacteraceae > Elioraea. The sequence goes on along the minus strand of CAZHMM010000028.1, from coordinate 21,886 downwards.
CGAGAAGATGAACCGGCTGATCGGCGCGCGCGCCGCGATCGTCAGCCATGAAGGCGGTGGCGATCTCATGATCAACGTGCTGAACGGGACGCTCGATCTCGGCATCGGCGAGATCCAGGAGATTCGCGCCCAGCTCGACGCCAATCGCATCCGCCTGCTCGGCGTGCTCACCGAGGAGCGCCTGCCGGACTTCCCCGATCTCGCCACCGCGCGCGAGCAGGGGGTGGATCTCGTGGTGACCAAGTTCCGTGGCCTCGCCGGGCCGAAGGGCATGCCCGACGAGATGGCGGCGATGTGGCACGACGCGTTGCGCCAGGTGCTCGCGAGCCCCGCCTACAGGGAGCAGTACGCCAAGGAGAGCCTCGTGCCGGCGCTGAAGGGCCGCGCGGAGGCGCGTCGTTTCACCAACGAGTTCGCGGCCGAGATCACCGCGACGCTGCGCGAGCTCGGCGTGGTCCGGTGAGCGTCACCGCACGCGACATCGCGCTCGGTCTTGCCGCCCTCGTGCTCGCCGGCGCCTATTGGGCGCTGGCGGCCGCAGTGCCGGTGAGTCTGCTGTCGGACGCCGTCGGGCCGGGCGGCGTGCCTATGGCGATCGCCGTGCTGATGGGGGGGGCGGGCGCAGTGCTGGTGATCCGCAGCCTTCTCCGCCCGACCGCGGAGGCGCCGCCGAGTCCGGCGCATGGCCGGGCGGCGGGACTGCTCGCCCTGCTGGTCGCCTATGTCGTGGCCGTGCCGTTCATCGGCTATCCGCTGGCACTCGGCCTGCTCGCCGGCGCGATCGCGTTCTACGCCGGGGCTAGGCCGGGGCTCAGCCTCGCGGCCTTCGCTGCGGCCACCGGGGTGCTGTTCTGGTTCGGCTTCGTGCGTGTGATGGGAATCCCGTTTCCCGCCGGCACCCTGTTCGGCGGGATCTGAATGGGGGCATTGACCGATCCCTGGACGGTCGCCACCGCGTTCGGCGGCGTGCTCTGGGGCATTCTCGGCGGGGCGCTGCCGGGCATCTCGCCCTCGATCGCGATGGCGCTGCTGTTGCCGTTCACCTACGGCATGGAGCCGATCCCGGCGATCGTGCTGCTGGCGAGCGTCTATGTCGGCGCGGAGTACGGCGGCTCGATCCCGGCGATCCTGATCCGCACGCCGGGCACCAACTCCGCCGCCGCGACCACGCTCGACGGCTATGAGATGGCGCGGCAGGGCAAGGGGGGCGAGGCGCTCGGCATCTCGCTCATCTCGGGTCTCGTGGGCGGGCTTTTCGGGCTGGTGGTGCTGGTGCTGGCGACCGAGCCGCTTGCGCGCGTCGCGCTCGCCTTCACGCCGGCGGCGTATTTCGGCCTCGCCGTGCTGGGCCTCTCCGTGATCGCCAGCCTCGCCGGCGGCTCGCTCACCAAGGGAGTGATCGCGGCAGCACTCGGGCTGATGGTCGCCACCGTCGGCACCGATCCGGTGTCCGGTGTGCCGCGCTTCACCTTCGGCTCGCCGGAACTGCTCGCCGGCATCCGGCCGATCCTGGTGATGGTCGGGCTGTTCGCGGTCGCCGAGATGCTGGTGCAGATCGGCGAGCCGGCATGGGCCAAGGTCGAGGCGCGCGACACGCGGCTGAAGCTGCCCGGCCTGGCAATGTTCCGCCGGCTGCTGCCGGCGCAGGCGATCGGCTGCGGGATCGGCACCTTCGAGGGCGTGACACCCGGTGCGGGCGGCACGATCGCAGCCTTCATGGCCTACAACGAGACCCGCCGCTGGTCGAAGAACCCCGATGCCTTCGGCAAGGGCGCGCCCGAGGGCGTGGCGGCGCCGGAATCGGCCAACAACGTCGTCACCGCGACCGCGCTGGTGCCGTTGCTGTCGCTCGGCATTCCCGGCTCGAACTCGGCGGCGATCCTGCTCGGCGGGTTCCTGGTGCACGGGCTGACCCCGGGCCCGATGCTGTTCGAGCGGGCACCCGATGTGGTGTGGGGCCTCTATGGCGGGCTGCTGGTCGCAAACATCGCGATGCTGCTGCTGGGCCTCGTGATCCTGACCCCGGCGCTGTGGCTCGTGAACCGGCCGAAGCCCTATCTGGTCGCGGCGATCCTGGCGCTGATCGTCTCGGGCGTGTTCGCGATCGAGCAGAGCCTGTTCGATGTCGGCCTGGTGCTGGTGGTCGGCGTGGTCGGCTACTTCCTGCGCTGGGCGGGCGTGCCGGTGCTACCGCTGGTGCTCGGTGTCGTGCTCGGCTTCATGCTCGAGAGCAACTACCGTCGCAGCCTCGTGCTGTCCGGTGGGGATCATGCGGTGTTCATCGAGGACCCGGTCGCGCTCGGTCTGCTGACCGCGGCGGTGCTGCTGACCGGGTTTTCCCTGTGGCGCGAATTCCGGAGGAATGCGTGAAGACGGATGTGAGCGTGGCGGAACGTCTGGCGCAGGCGGCCGCCGGCGCGATGCCGAGTGCGGCGGTGCGCGAGACCTGCGAGCGGCTGCTGATCGACGTCGTGGGGCTCTGCGCCGGTGCGCGCGCCGAACCCTACATAGCGGCGATGCTCGGTGCGGCGGAGGCCGACGGACCCTGCACCGCGATCGGCCACGCGCGCCGTTTCTCGGCCGCCGACGCTGCGCTGATCAACGGTACCGCGGCCCATGGCGAGGATTTCGACGACACCTTCGAGGGCGGGCCGGTGCATGCCGGTGCGGTCGTGGTGCCGGCCGTGCTTGCCGTGGCGGAGCGCTTCGGCCTCGCCGGGGCGGATGCGCTGCGCGGCATCGCCGTGGGCGCGGAGGCGACCTGCCGGCTTTCCACCGTCGTGCCGAAGGCGGTGCACAAGGCGGGGTTTCACCCCACCTGCGTGTTCGGCGCAATCGGTGCTGCCCTCGGCGTCAGCGTGGCGCTGCGGCTGTCCGCTGCACAGGTCACCGATGCGCTCGGCATCGCCGGCAGTTTCGCCTCGGGCATCATCGAGTACCTCTCCGAGGGCGCCTGGACCAAGCGGCTGCATCCCGGCTGGGCCGCGCAGGGCGGCATTCGGGCGGCGCTGCTGGCGAAGGGCGGCTTCGTCGGCCCGCGCACGGTGTTCGAAGGTCCGCATGGGTTGTTCAACGGCTTCGCGCACGCCCAGCCGCAGACCTGGGATGCCCTGCTCGACGGCTTCGGCACGCGCTGGGTGGCGGAGACGATCGCCTTCAAGCCCTATGCCTGCGGCACCATGACTCATCCCTACGTGGACTGCGCCCGTCGCCTCGCCGCACGCGGCGTCAAGCCCGAGGCGATCGTTGCGATCGAGTGCGAGACCGCCGAGGGCATTCTGCACCGGCTGTGGGAACCGCTCACCGACAAGCAGGCCCCGCCCAACGCCTATGCGGCGAAGTTCAGCACGCCCTACTGCGTCGCCGCCGGCTTTCTCCTCGATGGCGCAGCACTCGATGCCTTCACCGAGGCGCGCGTCGCCGATCCGCGGCTGCGCGCGCTCGCGGCCAAGGTCGGCTACGTGGTCGATCCGGACAGCCCCTATCCGCGCGCCTACACCGGGCACGTGCGCGCCACGCTCGCCGACGGGACCGTGGTCGAGGAGCGCCAGCCGCATCTGCGCGGCGGTGCCTCCGAGCCGCTGAGCCGCGCCGAGATCGAGGCGAAGGCGCGGGCGAACATGCGCCACGGCGGCTGGGATGAGGCGCGCATCGAAGCGGCGCTGCGCGTCGCGGCGTCCGCCTTCGACGCCGGACGGATCGACGCGTCTGCGCTGCGCGGCTGAAGCATGACACGCGAGCTCGAGGGCCGCGTCGCGCTCGTGACCGGCGCCGGACGCAATATCGGCCGGGCGATCGCGCTCGACCTCGCCGCGGCCGGGGCGGCGGTGGTGGTGAACGCGCGCTCGAACCGCGCCGAGGCGGAGGCCGTCGCGGCGGAGATCACCGCCGCCGGCGGCCGCACGGCGGTTGCGCTGGGCGACGTCACCGATGCCGGCGCGGTCGCGGGCCTGGTGCGCGCGGCCCTCGACACGTTCGGCCGGCTCGACATCCTGGTGAACAACGCCGCGATCCGGCGCGAATTGCCGTTTGGCGAGATGGACTTCGCCTCCTGGCGCGCGGTGCTGGATGTGTGCCTGGACGGCGCGTTCCACTGCGCGCGCGCGGCGCTGCCGGCGCTGCGCGGATCCGGTCATGGCACGATCGTCAATATCGGCGGGCTGACCGGCCACAGCGGCGCGGCGAAGCGTGCGCACGTGGTGACGGCGAAGGCAGGGCTCGCCGGCTTCACGCGCGCGCTCGCGCACGACCTCGCCGCCGACGGCATCACCGTCAACCTGGTGGCACCCGGGCTTATCGAGACGGCGCGCGACACCGCCCGGCCGCACCATCGCGGCGGGCGGCGCACGCTGCTCGGGCGCGAGGGCATGCCGGAGGAAGTCGCGGCGGCCGTGCGGTTCCTCGCCGGCCCCCGCGCGCGCTACATCACGGGCCAGACGCTGCACGTGAACGGCGGCGCCTACCTGCCCGGCTGAGACGGTGCTCGAGCCCTGGCAGTGGGGGGCGGCGCTGGCGCTGGCGCTGATCGCCGGCACCGTCTCCGGGATTTCCGGCTTCGGCGCCGGGCTGATGCTCTCGGCCTATCTGCTGCCGATCCTCGGCGCCCGTGTGACCGTGCCGGTGCTGGCGGTGGCGATGGTGCTGACCAATGCGGGGCGCGTCTGGGCGTTCCGCGAGTCACTGTCGCTGCGCATCGCGCTGCCGGTTCTGGCAGGCGTGCTGCCGGGGGCGCTGGCCGGGTCCTATGCGTTCGGTGCGCTCGGCGGCGCGTGGGCTGACCTGATCGTCGGCGGGTTCCTGATCGTTTCGGTTCTGCTGCGACGCACGCTGTCCGGCCGGGTGCTCAAGGCGACGCCGCCCGTGCTGGCGGTCGGCGGCGCGATCACCGGTCTGTTGTCCGGCATCACGACCGGCGCGGGCATGCTGCTGATCCCGCTGCTGCTCGGTGCGGGCTTGCCGGCGCGCGCGCTGATCGCGACCGATGCCTTCGTGTCGGGCTCGATGCATGTCGCGCGAACGGCAGGCTACGCCGCCGGAGGCGTGCTCGGCCTCGACCTTGTCGTGCTGGGCCTGGCGCTCGGTGCGGCGACGGTGCCCGGCAGCCGCGCCGCGGCGTGGCTGGTCGCGCGCATCCCGCCCTGGAAGCATGTCGTCGTGCTGGAGGCACTCGTGGTCGCGATCGGTGCCGTGACCGTGGGGGAGGCGGTGCGAGAACTGCTCCGACCCTAGTCGGCCGTCACCGCAACGACGGTGTCGTTGTAGGCCGGCTGTCCCCAGGGCGACCAGGCCGACGGCGACAGCAGGTTCGCGACCGCCCCGTCCGCACCCGCGGCGCTCCACCACTTGCCTGGCAATGCGACGACACCGGGACGCACGGCGTCGGTGACGTGCAGGGTGGCCGAGATCGCCGCTCGATCGTTGCGCAGCACCACACGCGCTCCATCGACAAGCCCGCGTGCGTGCGCATCCAACGGCGCCATGTGCAGCGTGGGCTGGACCTCGCCGTGGCGCTGGCGCGGCATGTTGGCGAAGGACGAGTTGAGGAAGAAATGCGCCTTGGGGGTGAGCAGGCGCAGCAACCCGTCGCGCGGCTCCTCCGGCACCGGGACCTCGCCCGCCAGACGCAGCCGTCCGCCGTCGAGCCGCGGCGGGGGCTTCTCGGTCTTCACCCAGCCGTCGCGCTTCAGCGTCGCGAGATCGAGCCCCGGCGGCAGCGCGGCCGCGGCGATCTCCTCGTCCGTCTCGCGGAACGCCGGATGGTCGAGCCCGAGCCGCGGTGCCAGGAGCCGCATCACCTCGGCATGCGGCTTGGCTTCACCGAGTGGCGCGATCGCTGGCAGGTTCACCGTCACGTAGTGATGGCCCCAGGCGCCAAGCAGGTCGAAATGCTCCAGCTGCGTGGTCGAGGGCAGCACGATGTCGGCGTAGCGCGCGGTGTCGGTGAGGAAGTGTTCGAGCACCACGGTGAACAGGTCCTCGCGCGCGAGCCCCGCGCGCACGCGTCCGGCGTCAGGCTGCACCACCGCCGGGTTGGTGCCCCAGATCATCAGCCCCTTGATCGGCGGATCGAGGCTTGTGAGCTGCTCGCCGAGATGCGCCACGTCGAGGCTGCGCGGCGTGGTCCCGGCGGGGATCAGCTCGGCGCGATCGACGCGGCTGCTCTCGAGCGTGGGCGTGGCGATGATCAGCACGCCGCCGCCGCGCTGGCGCCAGTGTCCCGCCAGCACCGCGAGCGTGCCGATGCCGCGCACGAACGCGTCGCCGAGCTGGCTCTGCTGTGGGCCGACGCCGGCGCGGATCACGGCGGGGCGCGCGGCGGCGAAGTCGCGTGCGAGGCGGAGGATCGTCGCCGGCTCGATGCCGCACACCGCGGCGGCGCGCTCGGGCGCCCAGGGCGCGACCCGCTCCGGCAGCGCATCGAGATCGGCGGCCGCCGCACGCGCGAAGTCAAGTTCGGCGAGACCCTCCGTCAGCATGACGCGCGCCGTCGCCGCCGCCAGCACCGCGTCCGAGCGGAGCTGGATGTGCTCGTCGCATTGGCGCGCGGTGCGCGTGCGGATCGGATCGAGCGCGATCACCCGCGCGCCGTGGCGCTTCTTTGCCTCCTGGATGAAGTGCCAGTGGTGGTGGCAGGTGGAGAGGGCGTTGAGCCCCCACAGCAGGATCAGCCGGCTCTTGGCCATGTCCTCGGGATCGAAGCCGAGCGGCCAGCCCGCGCCGGCCGAGGCGATCGCGGCGACCGAGCAGATATGCCCGTGCATCCGGCTGGCGCCGAGCGCGTGGAAGATTCGGAGGAGCGCGCGCCGCTGCACCACACCCATCGTTCCCAGATAGTTGTGCGGCAACAGCGCCTGCGCGCCGTGGCGGTCGATGATCCCGCGCCAATGCTCGGCGATCAGGCCGAGCGCTAGGTCCCAGGAGAGGCGCTCGAACCGGCCCTCGCCCTTCGCGCCGACGCGGCGCAGCGGATGGAGCAGGAGGTCGGGGGCATAGGTGCGCGCCTCGTAGTCGTTCACCTTCGCGCAAAGGACCCCGCGGGTGAACGGATGATCCCTGGCGCCGCGCACCGCGACGACGCGCCCGTCCGCGACCTCGGCGACCCAGGCGCAGGTGTCCTGGCAGTCGAGCGGGCAGCAGCCCTTGACGTGATGGACCTCTCCCATCGCCGGCCTCCGGCGCCTCGGCGCGAGCCTACCATCGCGATCCAGCGATACGACAGCGTACAGAGAGAGTGCCGGTCATCCGGGCGGCCCGCGCCGGTCACGCCAAGAACCCGCCGCACACAACCGTCGGGCGTGGCGCCGCAGGGGCGGGCCGACGGCGCCGCCCCGCGTTGCCGATCCGCCCCGTCGCCCCTATGTTTCCGCCGTCCGCGGGGAAACCCGCCCGATCCACGATCCAGGGAGGATTGTCCGATGCGCCTTTCGCGCCGTCTTCTGATGGCCGGCCTTGCCGGCGGCGTGCTCGCCGTCCCCGCCGCCGCCCAGACCAATGTGACCCTGACCCACCCGCTTGCCGCCAACAGCCACTACGGGGTCGGCGCGATCTCCTTCAAGGAGACGGTCGAGCGGCTGACCAACGGGCGCTACCGGGTCACCATCCAGCGCAACGACAACGAGCGCGAGGCGATCGAGGCGACCCAGATCGGCACGCAGGAGTTCACCATCACCTCCACCGGCCCCGTCGGCAACTTCGTGCCCGACACGCTGGTGCTCGACATCCCGTTCCTGTTCCGCGACTACGACCACGCGCGCGGCGTGCTCGACAGCCCGATCGGCCAGGACCTCCTCGCGAAGTTCACCCCGCGCGGGCTGATCGGTGTCGCGTGGATGGAGAACGGCTTCCGCAACGTCACCAACTCGCGCCGCGAGGTGAACTCGCCCGCCGACGTGCAGGGGCTGAAGATCCGCACCATGGAGAATCCGGTGCACATGCGCGCCTTCCAGACGCTCGGCGCGCTGCCGACGCCGATGGCGTTCAGCGAGCTCGTGCCGGCGCTGCAGCAGGGCACGGTGGACGGCCAGGAGAACCCGATCCCGGTGATCGTGGCGAACAACCTGAACCAGGTGCAGCGCTATCTCTCGCTTACCCGCCATGTCTATTCGCCGGCCGTGATGATCGGCAATCCGGCATTCTGGAACCGGCTGAACGCGGCCGACCGGGCGGCCTTCCAGGAGGCGGCGAAGGCGGCGGTGGCGGCCAACCGCGACAAGGTCTCGGCCGATGAGCGCGACGGCGTGGCGCTGTTGCGCTCGCGCGGCATGACGGTGCGCGAGACGGTCGATACGGCAGCCTTCCAGGCCGCACTCGCCCCGGCCTTCGAGCAGTACCGCCGCCAGTTCGACGCCGCGCTGATCCAGCGCATCAGCGACTGGAAGCCCGGCAGCTGATGAGCCCGCTCGTCCGCGCCGTTCTCGCGGCCGAGCGGATTGCGACCCAGGCGGCCCTCGCGGCCGCCTGTTTCGCGCTCGCGCTCGCGGTCGGCGCCGGTGCGTGGCAGGTGTTCACCCGCTTCGTGCTCGCCCAGCCTTCGCCGTGGTCGGAGGCGCTGGTGCGCCAGGCGCTGGTGTGGATGGTGCTGCTCGGCGTTGCCGGCGCGATCCGCCACGGCGCGCTGGTGGCGATCGACGTCGCACGCCAGGCCGCGCGCGGGCGGGTGCGGCTCGCGATCGAGCTGGTCACCTTCGCGTCGATCTGCGTGCTGTTCGGCGCGCTGTTCTGGTTCGGTTGGTCGATGGCCGAGCGGGTGCGCTTCCAGACCATCGCCGGGCTCGAAGTCTCGATCGCCTGGGGCTATGCGGCGATCCCTGTGGGCGCGGTGTTCGCAATCCTCGCCGCTCTTGCTGCTGTGCTCGAGCCGCGCCGGCCCGACATCTCCGGCCAGGTCTGAGGAGCGCACGCGATGGCCGGCACCATGCTCGCGATCATGCTGGTGCTGTTCGCGCTCTCGGTGCCCGTCGCGGTCGCGATCGGGCTGGCCGCGATCGCCGGCATCGAGTTCTTCACCCGTTTCCCGCTGATCGTCGCCGCGCAGCAGATCTACGTCGCGCTCGATCGCTTCCCGCTCGCCGCGATCCCGTTCTTCATCCTCGCCGGCAACCTGATGGAGGTGGGCGGGATCAGCCGCCGCCTGGTCGAGTTCGCGCGCGCGATCGTCGGCGGCGTACAGGGCGGGCTCGCGATGACCTGCGTGCTCACCTGCATGATCTTCGCCGCGATCTCGGGCTCCTCGGTCGCGACCACCTTCGCGATCGGCGCGATCATGGTGCCGGCGCTGAAGCGGCTCGGCTATCCGGCCGCCTTCGCCGGCTCGCTGCAGGCCTCCTCCGCCGAGCTCGGCGTGGTCATTCCGCCCTCGATCCCGATGATCCTCTACGGGGTCGCGACCCAGACCTCGATCCCGGAGCTGTTCATCGCCGGGATCGGCCCGGGCGTGCTGATCGCGGCGGTGCTGTCCACGGTCGTGCTGGTGTGGTGCCGGGTGAACGGCTGGGGCAAGCAGGATGGGGAGGGGCGGCTCGGCCTGATCCCGGCGACGCGCAACGCGCTCTTCGCGCTGCTGATGCCGGTGATCGTGCTGGGCGGCATCTATGGCGGCATCACCACGCCCACCGAGGCCTCGGTGATCGCGGTCTGCTACGCACTGCTGGTCGGGCTGGTGATCTACCGCGAGCTTCGCCTCCGCGACCTCTACCCGGTGTTCCGCAAGTCGGTGATCACCTCGTCGGTGATCATGTTCATCATCGCGACCGCCGGCGTGTTCTCGTGGCTGCTCAACCGCCAGGGCATCCCGGACCAGATGGCGGCGTGGCTGGTCGCCACCTTCGGCTCGCCGGCGTGGTTCCTGCTGGGCGTGAACCTGTTCCTGTTCGTGGTCGGCATGTTCATCGAGACCTCGGCCTCGATCATCGTGCTCGGGCCGATCCTGCAACCGGCGGCGGCGCAGTTCGGCATCGATCCGGTGCATTTCGGCACGATCATGGTGGTGAACCTGGCACTCGGCATGGTGACGCCGCCGTTCGGCGTGAACCTGTTCGCCGCCGCGCAGGTCGCCGAAACCGGGATCGACCGGATGATGCGCTACCTGCCGGTGTTCATCCTGGCGGTGATCGTCTGCCTCGGCGTGATCACCTATGTGCCGGCGCTGACGCTCAGCCTGCGCGATCTCGTCTATCGCTGACCGATCCGCTCGCCGATCAGCCCCTGCGGGCGGGCGAGCAGGATCACCTGGAGCGCGAGCCCAATCAGGAACAGCCGCACATAGGCCGCGCGCGTGGCGAGCTCGCCCGGCAGTTGCCCCGCCAGCCAGTCGGTCGCGGCCCAGACCGCCCAGACCGCGATCGCGCCGAGCACCGCGCCCCTGTTGTTGCCCGACCCGCCGGCGATCAGCATGACCCAGACCAGGAACGTCGCGGTGACGGGGTCGAGCGCCTCCGGTCCCATGAACTTGAAGAACGCGGCGAGCATCGCGCCGCCGAGGCCCATGAACGCCGCGCCCAGCACGAAGGCCTGGAGCCGGAGCCGGGCAGGGTTCTTGCCGACCGCCTTGGCGGCATCCTCGTCGTCGCGCACGGCGCGCAGCGCGCGGCCGAACGGGCTGCGCGCGGTCGCCTCGGCGAGCGCGAACAGTCCGGCGACCACGGCGGCGACCAGCGCGAGATAGGCGAACTGGCCCCAAGGCAGCCCGAGCGCCTCGAACGGGCGCGGGATGCCGGGTACGCCGAGCGGCCCGCCGGTCAGCCAGTCCTCGTTGCGCACGGCGAGGCGGACGATCTCGGCGATGCCGATCGTCGCCACCGCGAGATAGTCGGCGCGCAGCCTGAGCGCGATCGCGCCGATCGGCAGCGCGAGCGCCGCCCCCGCCACCGCGGCGAGCGGCCAGGCGAGCCACCAAGGCCAGCCGAAGCCGCCGAGATGGGTGGCACTCGGCGGCGCGGTCAGCAGCGCGGCCGTGTAGGCGCCCATGGCGACGAAGCCGAGCCCGCCGAAATTCATCAGCCCGGTCAGCCCCCATTGCAGGTTCAGCCCGAGCGCGAGTGCGGCATAGACCCCGGCCAACGTCAGCATGGTCGCGGCGTAGAGCGCGGCCTGTTCCATCAGCCCATGCCCCGGAACAGGCCCTGCGGCCGGACGATCAGCATGAGCACGAGCACGGCGAAGGCCACGCCGGTCTTGTACGCGGGCGACAGCAGCGGCGCGCCGTCGAACAGCGGGAAGGAGGAGAGCTCCTCCGCCATCCCCAGCATCAGCCCGCCGAGGGCGGACCCCCAGGGCCGGCCGATCCCGCCCAGGATCGCCGCGGCGAAGGAGGCGAGCAGCACATTGAACCCCATCACCGGCTGGAGCTCGGTGTCGATGCCGAGGAACACGCCGGCGGTGGCGGCGAGCGCGGCCGCGACCGCCCAGGTCAGCCGGATCACCGCATCGACGTTCACGCCGGTGATGCGCGCGAGGTCGGGGTCGTCGGCCATCGCACGCATTGCCCGGCCGGCGCGGCTGCGCGAGAGCAAGAGGTGCAGCAGCGAGGCGGCGAGCGCGGCGCCGAGGATGATCCAGAGATGGCGCTGCTGCATCCGGAACCCGCCCCAGACCAGCGGCGGCATGATGCCGAGGCCGTAGCCGAGCGGGGTCGGGCCGAAGCCGAGATACAGCACCGCGCGGATCATCAGCGCGGTGGCGAAGGACGAGATCAGCAGCACTGCCGGCAGGCTGCGCCGAAGCCGCGCATAGAAGGCACGGTCCGCTGCCCAGGCCAGCGGCACCGTCGCGACGATGGCGAACGGTATCGCCGCCCAGGGGCTGAGGCCGAGGCCGCGCACCGCGAGCAGCGCGGCATAGGCGCCGAAGGTGAGCAGTTCACCGTGCGCGAAATGGGCAAAGCGCATCACGCCGTAGATGAGGCTCAGCCCGGTCGCCGACATGGCGTAGATCGCGCCAAGCACGAGCCCAGGGATCAGGTAGAAGTTGACGAGGCTTTCCATCGGCCCCCGCCTATCCGCCCAGGAACAGCCGGCCGATCTCGGGATCGGCGAGGAGTGCGGGTCCCGGCGCGGTGGCGCGGTTGCGGCCCATTGCCAGCACCACGCCGCGATCGGCGATCGCCAGCGCCGGCCGCGCGTTCTGCTCCACCATCAGCACCGCGATCCCCTCGCGCGCGATCGCCTGCACCCGCTCGAAGATCAGCGCGCAGAACTTGGGCGAGAGTCCGGCGGTCGGCTCGTCCAGCATGATCAGGCGCGGCGCCAGCATCAGCGCCCGGCCGATCGCCACCATCTGGCGCTGCCCGCCCGAGAGCCGCCCGGCCGCCACGCGCCGTTTCGTGGCAAGATCGGGGAACAGCGTCAGCACGCGTGCCGTTCCCGCCTCGGTCTCGGCGGGCCGCGCATAGGCGCCCATCGCGAGATTCTCCTCCACCGTCAGCGACGGGAACACGTTGCGCTCCTGCGGCACGTAGGCGAGCCCACGCAGGATCATCCGGTCCGCGGGCGCATTGGCGATCGGCTCGCCGGCGAGGCGGATCGCGCCCGCGCGTACCCGCACCAGCCCTGCCACCGCCTTCATCAGCGTCGACTTGCCCGCGCCATTCGGCCCGACGACGACGACGATCTCGCCCGCGTCCGCGTCGAGATCGACCCCGTGCAGGATGTCGGCCTCGCCGTAGCCGCCGACCACGCCGCGCGCTTCGAGCAGCGCCATCTCAGTCCACCGGCGCGATCGCCATGCCGAGATAGGCCTCGGCCACGACAGGATCGTTACGCACATGCTCCATGGTGCCTGAGGCGATCACCCGCCCCTCGGCCAGCACGTGCACGGGCGCGCAGAGCTCGGCGACCAGATCGAGATCGTGCTCGATCACCAGGAAGGTGATCGCGTCCTCGCGGTTGAGCCGCGCGATCGTCGCCGCGATCTCGCGGAGCAGCGTGCGGTTCACCCCGGCGGCCGGCTCGTCCAGCAGGATCAGGCTGGCGCCGCTCATCAGCGCGCGGCCGAGCTCGACCAGCTTCTTCTGCCCGCCCGAAAGCGCGGTCGCCGGGGCGTCGGCATGACCGGCGAGATTGAGCCGCGCCAGCACGGCGAGCGCGCGCTCGCGCAGCGCCGCCTCCTCGCGCGCGATCCGCGCCCGCGCGATCCAAGGCAGCGGCAGCCGCTCGCCCGGCTGGTCGGGGGCGGCAACCATCAGGTTCTCGAGCACGGTCATGCGCGCGAACAGGCGGGGGATCTGGAACGTGCGCGCGAGCCCCGCCCGGTGCAGCCGCCAGGGCGGCGCACCGGTGACGTCCTGACCTCGCAACGTCACGCTGCCCTCGTCGGGCGGCAGGAACCCGGCGACGGTCGCGAACAGCGTCGTCTTGCCCGCACCGTTCGGCCCGATCAATCCGGTGATCGAGCCCTCCGGCACGTCGAGCGAGACCTGATCCAGGGCGACGAAGCCGCCGAAGCGCTTCGTCAATGCCCGGACGGTGAGGGCGGGGGGGGCGGCGCCCGGCGCGCCGCCGCTCACGCCGAGACGTTCTCGACCGTGGCGATCCGCCCGTCACGGATCTCCCAGATCTCGATCCGGCCCTGCGCGTCGCCGGCCTCGTTGAAGTCCACCGGGCCCGAGGCGCCCTCGTAGTTGATCGCCGCCCCCTGGGCGATCAGTCCGCGCGCCTTGGCCCACTCGCCGGGGCCGACCACCTCGCCCGGCGGATTGGCGACCTCGCGCAGCGCGGCGCGGATCGCCGCGCGATCGGCGCGGCCGGCCTTCTGGATCGCCAGCGCCGCCACATAGGCCGCGTCATAGGCCTGGGCAACGAAGGCGGCAGCCGGGTCCATCGCCGGATTGGCGCGGCGGAACGCCGCCTCGTAGGCGGCACGGCGTTCGGGCGCGGCGGCCGTGCCGGGCGCGGTGCCGAAGGTGCCGGCGAGCGGCTGCGCGCCGACCGCCTGCACCACCGCCTGGTCGCGCATCCCGTCGGTCAGCACGAAGCGGCTGAAGAAGGCGTTCTCCACCGCGTTGCGCAGGATGGTGTTGCCGCCCGAGCCCGGATAGGCGACCAGCACCAGCGCCTGCGGATTGCCCCGTCCGGCGAGGGTCTGCAGCTCGGCACGATAGGAGGGGCGGTTCTCCTCGAAGTTCTGCGTCGCGGTGACGCTGCCGCCATGGCGCTCGAACGCGGCCTGGAACGCGGCCGCCAGCCCGCGGCCGTAGTCGTTGTTGATCGCCATCACGGCGGCGCGCTCGATGCCGCGTTCCTTGACGATCCGGCCCAGCACCGCGCCCTGCAGCCCGTCGGGCACGGCGGTGCGGAACACGGTGTCGTTGTCGGCGAGCGCGCTGATCGCCGGGGCGGTCGCCGACGGCGAGATGATCGGCACCCCGGCCGGGATGGTCACCGCGTTCGCCGTCGCGATCAGGATGCCGGAGGCCATGGGGCCGATAAGGATCGGCACGTTGTCGGCCTGCACGAGCCGGGTCGCGACCGAGACGCCGACCTGCGGGTTGGTCTGGTCGTCGGCCTCGATCAGCGTCAGCCGCTGGCCGTTCAGCACGCCGCCGGCGGCGTTGATCTCCTCGAGCGCCAGCATGATCCCGGCACGGATCGGCGGCACGAACGCCGCGAGCCCGCCCGAGGAGGAGAGGATCGCGCCGATCCGCACCTGGCCCTCCTGCGCGCGGGCCGAGATCGGCAGCATCGACGCGGCGGCGGTCGCCGCCAGCATGGCGCGGCGCGTCACGTGAGATTTCGTCATGGGTCCCTCCGGCTTCCCCGTGAGTGCCGAGGCCGCCTTCTGCGCGCGGCCCAGCATGATGGAGCGGAGATAGTCCGGAACCGGCGAGGCGCAAACCCGAATTCCGGCTTCGCACCTGCGAGGCGGCATCCGGCGTGGGCCGCACGGCTTGGGCGTGCCGCCGAGGGCTGCGCTCGTGACCGGCTTGCCGGAACCGTCGGCCCTCAGCCGGCCATCGCGAGAAACGGCTCGACCGCGCGCAGGAACGGCTGCGGCGCCTCGGCATGCACCCAGTGGCCCGCCCCTGGCACCACCACGAAGGCCGCGCGGGGGAACAGTCGGAGGACGGTCGGATGGTGCTCGGCGCGCACATAGCTCGAACGTTCGCCGGAGACGACCAGCGCCGGCCCGTCGTAGTGCGCAGCGGCCGGCGGGTCCGGAAAGGCGGAGATGGCGGGCACCGCGGGTTCGATCGCGGCGAGGTTGAGGCGCCATGCGGGCGGGCCGTCCGCGTCGAAGCGCAGGTTCTGCAGCAGGAAGGCGCGCTCGCCGGGATCCGTGATCGCGCTGGCAAGCGCCGCATCCGCCTCCGCGCGCCGCATGCCCGCGCGCAGGGGCAGCGCGCGCATCGCCGCCGCGTAGGCCTGGAGCGCGGGTCGGTAGGACACTGGCGCGACATCCACCACCACCAGCCGCTCGACCAACTCCGGCCTGGTCAACGCCAGCCACATCGCCACCTTGCCGCCCATCGAATGGCCGATCACGGCGGCGCGGCCGCCGGCGCGCGCCTGGATCAGCGCCGCGACATCCGCCGCCATCGCCGGGTAGTCCATCGACCCGGTGTGGGGGCTCAAGCCGTGGTTGCGCAGATCGGCCGTGATCACGCGCTGCGTCGCCGCGAGCCGCCGCGCCACGGTCCCCCAGTTCTGCGCCGAGCCGAACAGCCCGTGCAGGATCACCACCGGCGGGCCCTCGCCCTGCTCGGTTGCGGCCAGCGCGACAGGGTCGATCGTCATCGCCCCGTGATGCCCGAGTGCGCCGTCGGCGGCAACGGCGTGCCTCGGCCCCGAAGCCTCGGCCTCGGGCCGGCGGGCGTTCATCCAGGTGACCAGCACGTCGGCGACCTGCGCCGCCGCCGCCTCGGCCGAGGCGCCGCCGGCGACGATCGTGCGATAGACGGCGAAATCGGTGAGCCCGAGCAGGAGGCGTACGAGCGGCTCGTCGGCCGGCTCCGCGCCGAGGGCGGCGCGCACGACCGCCTCGAACTGCCGTTCACGCTCCGCCTCCGCCTCGGCGAGCGCGGGCAACTGGTCGCGGTCGCAGCGGGCGCGCTCAAACGAGGGGTAGCGGGCGTAATAGGCGAAGAACTCCTGCACCAGCCGCCGGATGCGGCGATCGCGCCCGGGGACGTCAGCGAGGATGGTGGGCTCGGGCGGGCGGGTGAGGGCACGCAGATGGGCCCCGCAGGCCCGGACGACGTCGTCGTAGGTCGGGAAGTGGTGGTACAGCGTACCGGCGCCGATATCGGCACGCGCGGCGATGTCCTTCATCGAGGTGGCGGCGATCCCGCGCTCGGCGTGCAGGGCGGCCGTCGCCTCGATGATCCGCTGGCGGGTGGCTTGGGTGGAGGCTTGGCGTTTGGTCTGCCGGTAGAGACGAGGTGACATCGTCGTGCGATATTGATCGAGCACTTTCTCAATAGATTTGTGCGTGGCGATCTGCTGCTGGCAAGCCCTGACGAGCCCCGCCGCGCCGCTGCCCGACTGGCTGCCGGACCACCCAAGACAACGCAGGCCGCCGGCCTGCCAAAGGAGAGCACGCCATGGAGACCCGGATCGCCGAGGTCGCCGACGGCATCTACCGACTCTCGGTCTTCGTCCCCGAGATTGCCGCCCCCTCGGGCTTCACCTTCAACCACTTCCTGGTGCTCGGCGACGAGCCGCTGCTGTTCCATGCCGGCTTCCGCCGCATGTTCCCAATCCTGCGCAACGGCCTCGCCCGCATCATCCCGCCCGAGCGGCTGCGCTGGATCGCCTTCGGCCACTATGAGGCCGATGAGTGCGGCGCGATGAACGACTGGCTTGCGATCGCGCCGCACGCCCAGGTCGCGCACGGCCAGACCGGCGTCCTCGTGTCGCTGAACGACATGGCCGACCGCTCCCCACGCATCCTCGCCGACGGTGAGACGATCGAGCTCGGCCGTGGCAAGCGCCTGCGCTACCTCGACACGCCGCACATCCCGCACGGCTGGGATGCCGGCGTGATGCTGGAGGAGGGCTCCGGCACGCTGCTCTGCGGCGACCTGTTCACCCAGATCGGCGACGGGCCCGCGCTGACCGAGGGCGACGTGGTCGGTCCCGCGATCGCGGCCGAGGACATCTTCCGCTACTCGAGCCTCAACCCGGGCATGGGCACGACCATCCGCCGCCTCGCCGGGGTGGCGCCGCAGCGTCTTGCGCTGATGCACGGCCCCTCCTTCGTCGGCGACGGCACAGCGGCGCTGCGTGCGCTCGCCGATGACTACGATCGCCGCGTCCGCGCCGCGCTGCCCTGACGCCGCACCGCGAGCACGATCAGCGCCGCCAGGATCAGCCCGGCGCCGAGCGCGAGCCGGAGCGTCACCGCCTCGCCGAGGAAGACAGCCGACAGCGCGAGCGACACCAGCGGCACGCCGAGGAAGCCGATCGAGGTCACCAGCGCCGGCAGGGCTCGGCTGACGCTGTTGGCAGCCCAGGTGGCGAGCGGACCGCCGAACACGCCAAGGAACGCGAGCGCGCCGATCGAATCGGCCGTCAGCGTGACCCCGCCCGCCGGTTCCAGCACCGCGGCGACCGGCAGCAGCACCAGCGCGGCCAGCGCGAACTGCCAGGGCAGCAGCGACACGAGCGGTGCGGCCGGGCGCGTCGCGCGCAACACCGCGATCGCCACCGCCCAGGACAAGGACGCGGCGAGCAGCAGGAGCACGCCCGCAACCGGCACTGCCGCCGGATCGGCGAGCACGATGATGCCGCCGAGACCGAGCGTGACCGCCAGAAGCCGCCGTGGACCGGGGCGCTCACCCAGCGCGAGGGCCGAGATCGGCACCAGCCACAGCTGCGTGGTGTAGGCGAGCAAGGTCGCGCGGCCCGCCGGCACCAAGGTCAGCGCGAGATGCAGCAGCGCGAAGAACACGCCGATCTGGCAGATGCCGACCGCCAGCACGACCGGAACATCCGCCCGGGACGGGACCGCGAGCCCGCCGCGCCACCCGACCAGCGCCGCGGTGGTCGCCGCTGACAGCAGCGCACGCCAGAACGCGAACCAGGTGGGCGTCGCGTCGACGAGCCCGACCTGGATCATCGGGGCGGCGGCGCCGAAGATCGCGACGACGAGAGCGAACTGGATCAGCGCGGAGCGCGGCATGGTCCGGAAAGAGCAAGGGGGGCCATTGGCCCCCCTTGTACCCCCCCGCTAGATGTAATGTTCCGCCAGCGGCCGGAATCCGTTGAAGGACTGCGCCGCATAGGTCGTCGTGTAGGCGCCTGCCGAGAGCAGATCCAGGCGGTCGCCGGCCCGCAACGCCAGCGGCAGGCGATAGGGCGCCTTCTCGTAGAGAATGTCGGCGCCATCGCAGGTCGGACCCGCGATCGCCACCGGACCCGTGTGGCCGCCGTCACGCGTCGTCCGCATCCGGTAGCGGATGCTCTCGCCCTCGGTCTCGGCAAGCCCGCCGAACCGGCCGATGTCGAGATACACCCAGCGCACCGGATCGTCCTTCGCCTTGCGGCTCACCAGCACGACCTCGGACGACACCACCCCGGCATCGCCGACGATGAAGCGGCCAGGCTCGACCACCATCTCGGGGATCGCGTTGCCGAAGGCGCGCGTCATCGCGCCCATGATCGCATGGGCGAAATGGTCGATCCCCGGAACGTCGTCGGTGTAGCGCACCGGGAAGCCGCCGCCGAGATTCACCATGCGCAGGTTCACCCCGCGCTCGGAGAGATCGGTGAACAGCATCCCCACCTTGGCGATCGCCGCCTCATAGGCCACCGCGTCACGCTGCTGGCTGCCGACATGGAACGACAGCCCGTAGGGATCGAGGCCCAGCGCCTTCGCGCGCACCATCAGCTCGGCCGCCATCTCGACCGAGCAGCCGAACTTGCGGCTGAGCGGCCAGTCCGCACCCGCGTTCTCGACGAGGATGCGGCAATACACCTTGGCGCCGGGCGCCGAGCGCGCGAGCTTCTCCAGCTCCTCGTCGGAGTCGAAGGCGTACATGCGCACGCCGGCGGCGAAGGCGCGCGCGATCGCGCTCTCCTTCTTCACCGTGTTGCCGTAAGAGACTGCCGAGGCCGCGGCACCGGCCGCGAGCACCAGCTCGATCTCTTCCCACGACGCGGCGTCGAACGCCGAGCCGAGTCCGACCAGCCGCTCCAGCACCGGGCGGGCGGGGTTGGCCTTCACGGCGTAGTAGATGCGCGCGAGCGGCAGCGCCGTGGCGAGCGCGCGGTAGTTCTGCTCCACGCGGTCGACATCGAGAACGAGGCAGGGCGTCGCGGGACGCACATCCTCGAGAAAGCGCGCGATCTTTGGGGTCATCGCACGGGCCTCCCCTTCAACTCCAGCGGGGCGGCCTGTCCAGGCGACGCACCCCAGGTTAACGGAACGGTCGAACACACCAGCGATCCCGAACCGAAGCCCGGGCTGGCCAGAGCGCTTGACGTCGTTGCGTAAACCCCGAGGGGCCAGAGGCACGTGCGTTGCTGCGTCTGGCGCGCATATACGCGCTATGCCCCGGGAGGTGAAGGAAAAAATCGCCTTCGCCGAATGCAGGTCTGGGGTGACGAGAAACCCTGGCGGGTCAACGTCCCGTCAGCATGTGCACGTTCCGCCCGATCGCCTCGGGCGCGGCGACGTGTCGGGCGCCGGACGCGCGTGCCGCCTCGGCGAGATCGTCCCCGCCCTCGGCCAGCACCACCACCGGCACCTCCGGCCCGATCGCCACGCGCAGCCGTGCGACCGCCCGGCGCATCCGCCGCGGCGAGGCGTGGTGCGCAAGCACCAGCACTGCGGCATCCGAGCGGCCGGCCTCGCGCGGGCTCGCCGCGACGCCAGCGGCCACGCCCTCGCTTGTGAGCAGCGCCGCGAGCGCGGTCGCGACTGCCTGGTCGAGTGCGGCCCCGGCGCCGACGCATAGCACCGTCGGCGGGTCCCCCTCCGGTGTCTCGTGGATCGCCTCCGCCGCCGCGACCAGCACGCGCGAGGCGCGCTGCACATCCGCATGGTCAAGCGCGCCGCGGGCGAGATCGGCGGCGAGCGTGCGGGCCGCCGGCAGCAGAATGCCGCGCACGGTCGGTGCCACGCCGTCGGCATCCGCGAGGCGTTCGGCCATCTCGGCCGCCTCGTGGCGATCGCCCGCCAGTGCACGCTGGTAAAAGCGCTGCGGCGGATCGAGCACGGGCGCCTGGCCGAGCAGCAGCTCGAGCTTGGCCAGCCGCGGCACATGGCGCGCCGCGATCAGCAGGCAGGCGGCGAAGGGCGGCGCGAGCACCAGCCCGATCGGTCCCCAGATCACGGTGGACAACGCGGCGATCACCACCAGCGGCAGCGGCGACAGCCCCGTCGCGGCGGCGTTCAGCAGCACCTCCAGCACATGCGCGCAGAACGCCTCGACGACGATGAACAGGCCGATCACCAGGAGCGGCGCGGTCCAGCCCGGATCGACCGCGAGCGAGATGATCAGCGGGAAGAACGCGCCGAGCGGGCCGCCGACGAATGGAATGAAGCGCAGCATGAAGCCGAGCAGGCCCCAGAGCAACGCGTTCGGGATGCCGATCAGCCAGAGCCCGCCCGCCATCAAGGTGCCGAAGGTGAGGTTCACCACGAGCTGGCCGAGCAGGTAGCGGCTGATCCGCCGGCCGGCCTCGCCCAGGGCCGCGGTCGCGCGCGGGATGTCGCCGTCGCCCCAGAGTCGGACGAATCGGTCGCGCATGTCGTTGCGCTGCAGCATCAGGTAGCTTGCGAACAGCAGGACGATCACGCCGGTGGCGATCGGCGTCAGGACAAGGCGGAGTGCATCGCCGGCGAGGCTGCCGGCGCTGGGCGCTGCATTGGCCTCGGGTGCGGCGGGCAGGGCATCCAACCGCCCGCCGCCGAACTCGGCCGTCAGCCCGTGCAGCATCTCGATCAGTGGGCCGAACACCGACGAGCCCTCGCCGAGGGCGCGGACCTTGGCGCGCAGATTGGCCTCGTAGGCGGGGAGGGAGGCGGCGAGGGAAACGGCCTCGGTGAGCAGGAGCGCGATGAACAGCACCGAGGCGACGGCGGCGAGCAGGACGACGCCGAGGGATGCGACGACGCGAGGGATGCCGATCCGCTCGAGCGCGCGCGCGACCGGCACCAGCGCCACGCTCAGCAGCAGGGCGAGCGCCAGCGGGATCAGGATGTCGCGGCCAAGATGCAGCCCGGCGAGCACGATCGCGAGCCCGACCAGGGTACCGGTGACGGCCGGGCCGGCGGGTTCGGACCTGAGGGGTGCGACGCGGGCCATGTTGTCTCCGGAGCCTCCGGGCCGACAACGCGGGCGGCCCTGCGCGGTTCCCCGCCCGCTCCCGCCTTGGACTTGTCACGAGTTGCTGGGTACGGATAGCGTATAGTGCAGGAGTCATTCTTATCTGGGGGCATCAATGACCGCCGATCGTATCGTCTGCGCCGCTGCCGCTGCGCTCGTCTCCGTCGTCGCGTCAGCAGCCGCTTTCGGCCAAGGCGCACGGACCTGCGAGGTGGCCGCCTTCCGCGGCATGACGCAGCCGGGCGGGGCGAGCACGACGATGCGTGTCGCCAATACGGGCGAGGCCTGCCGCATCACCTACTGGATGCGAACAGACCCGCAGCGCGTGCCCTTCGAGACCGCCGAGGTCACCCGCGCCCCGTCGAACGGCACGGCGACAGCCACCGGTAACGGCGTCGCCTATACGCCGCGGCCCGGCTTCACAGGATCGGACACGTTCACTGTTGTCACGCGCGGGGTCTGGCAGGGGACTGCGGTCAACGGCCAGGTTGTGGTGAACGTCACTGTCCTGCCGCGGCCCTGACGCACCCCGTCAGATCAGCCCGGCGAGTGGGCTCGACGGGTCGGCGTAGAGCTTGCGCGCCATTCGCCCGGCCAGATAGGCCTCGCGTCCGGCCTCGA
>CAZHMM010000027.1:0-32293 GCA_964533585.1 uncultured Elioraea sp. | reverse complement strand
GGCGCGAACACGACAAGCCCCGAGGCGACCGAGGCGAGGAAGATGCGCAGCATCAGGACGTTCCTGAGCTGCATCTGGCCGACGTTCACGCCGGGCTCGAACACCCGGCTCTTCTCCAGCAGGACACCGAAGGCCACGCCCATCGGCAGGCCCACGGCAATGGCAGCGAGAACGCTCATCGTTCGTGCTCCTTCGGGTTCAGCGGACGGCGCGCAGCATCATCGCGGTGGCGATGCCGCCGGCGAACATCGCGCCCACGCCGACGAAGCCGGAGACGGCGAGCTGCGCCATGCCCGAGATGCGATGGCCGGAGGTGCGGCCATCGGCGAGGCGGGCGCCGAGCGGCTGGAAGCCCGACACCTGCGGCAATCCGATCAGCGCGCGGGTCAAAGAGGGCGACCACGCTCTGTCCGTGAGGCGGGTCATGGTATGGTGTCCTTGCGCTTGCGCACCGCCGGTTCGCGGTGCACCCTCAGGCGCGGCGCTATGTCTTCGCGGCCGCGAAGGCAAGAACCTTCTGCCCGCGCGCCTCGGACAAGGGACCCGCCGTGGAGACCTCGATGATGGACACCGCCGCGCTGGATGAACGCGCCGAAGCGGCCTCCGACCTGCTCAAGTCGCTCGCCAACCCGGTGCGGCTGAAGATCCTCTGCGCGCTGGTGGACGGCGAGTGCTCGGTCGGCGCGCTGGCCGAGCGAATCGGCGTGCGCGAGACCGTGGTCAGCCAGCACCTGATGCGGCTGCGCGCCGAGGGGCTGGTGAAGAATCGCCGAGTGGCGACGACGGTGTACTACACGATGCCGCCTGGCCCGGCGTTCGCCGTGCTGAAGGCGCTGCACGACGAGTTCTGCAAGCCGCCAGCCTGATCAGAGCCGCTTGGCGAACCAGGTCCTGGAGCCGCCCGGCGGAAGGTCCTCGAGCCGCCCGAACGCGGTGTAGCCCTGGCGCGCGTAGAACCCGGGCGCCTGGAAGCTGTAGGTGTCCACATACGCGCCGATGCAGCCGCGCCGATGCGCCTCGTCCTCGGCCGCGCGCAGCAGCGCCGCGCCGAGCCCCTGGCGCCGGTGCGCCTCATCCACCCAGAGCCAGGCCACGAACAGCCAGTGCCAGAAGGTCTGGCCGCGCAGCCCACCGATCATGCGCCCGCCGGCGTCGCGGGCAATGATCCAGAGCGGGCAGGAGTCGGCCGGACCCGCCGTCGTTTCGTTGAACGTCGCCAGCGCGTCGAACAGCGCGTCCGCGGTCGCGGGGTCGGGCTCGACCGAGAGCGTCAGCGCGATCCCCGCGGGCAGCGTCATCCCTTGGCCCGGAGCGGGTCGCCAGCCAGCGCCTCGGTGGTGTCGAAGTCGCGCATCACCGCATCATCCGCCATCTCGACCTCGTGCACCGCCTCGGCGTGCTCGCCGGCGAGGTGGCGCGCCCCGACATCGCCCGTCACCTGCCGGATCGCCGGGAAGAAGCGGCGGCCCCACAGCATCGGGTTGCCCTGCTTGCCGCGGAAGGTCGGCATGACGATCTCGCGCCCCTCGTCGGGGTCGAACGCCGCCATCAGCCGGTCGAGCATCGGCGCGGTGACGAGCGGCATGTCGCCGAGGCAGACCAGCGCGGCATCGACATCCGGCGGCAGCGCATCGACGCCGGCGCGCAACGACGACGACAGGCCCTGCGCGTAGTCGGCGTTGTGCGCGAACACCACCTCGCGGCCGGGCAGGGCCGCGCGCACCGCCTCCGCCTCGTGGCCGGTGATGACGATCACCGGGCGCGCGCGGCTCGCCAGCGCGTTGTCCACCACGCGCGCGATCATCGTCTTGCCCGTGTTGTCCTTCACCAGCAGCTTGTTGAGCGGCGCCATCCGCCGCGACCTGCCGGCCGCCAGCACGAGTGCGGCGATCCGGCTGCCGCGCTTCGGCGCCGGGCCCTGATCCTCGTCCGGCGCGCGGGCGCGCGGCAGCGGACGGAGCTCGATCTCCTTCAGCAACCCGCCGACGCCCATGTCCATGATGTCGCGCGGCCCGAGCGGCAGGTCCGCCATCAGCCGTTGCAGCACCCAATCGACCCCGTTCAGCTTCGGGCTGCGCGCGCAGCCCGGCAGCACCACCGCCGGGATGCCGCCGAGGTCGCCGAAGCAGAGCAGGTTGCCCGGATCGACCGGCATGCCGAAATGGTGAATCGTTCCGCCGGCGCGGACGATCGCGGCCGGGCAGACATCGCGCCGGTCCACCACCGCCGAGGCGCCGGCGATCAGCAGGATGCGCGCGCCGGCATCCTTCAGCCGCTTCAGCGCGGCCGCGACCTCGGCGGTGTCGTGGCCGCAGCGCTCCTCGGCCAGCAGTTCGCCGCCGAGTGCGGCGACACGGTCCCGCGTCGCCTCGACCGTGCCGTCGAGCACGCTCTCCTTGGTGGCGGCGAGCCGCGTCAGCACCAGCCCGACCTTGCGCCCGGTGAACGGCCGCACCTCGAGCAGCGGCCCGCCCTGGCGCGCGATCGCCGCCGCCGCGGCGACGATCCGGCGATCGACCGCGAAAGGGATGATCTTCACCGTCGCCACCATGTCGCGCGGCTGCACCACGCTCCAGGCCGGCAGGGTGGCGAGGGTCACCGCCTCGTCGAGCCGGTTCAGCCGCTCGATGCGCGCGCGGTCGAGCAGCAGCAGCCCGTGCGTCTCCGCGCTGAGGTTCACCCGCCCGGTCGCCGCGCGGCTCCGCGCGAGCAGCGGCCCGAGGCAGGCATCGGCGAGCCGGTCGGCCGCCTCGTCCTCGGCGATGTCGCCCGTTTCGAGCCGCGCCACCGTGACGCGCGCGATGCCCGCCGAGGCCAGTGCCAGGGCGTCCTCGCGCGTCAGCACGCGGCCCTTCTTCAGCATCCGGGTGCCGGCCTTGAGGGAATGCGCGAGGATCGCCCCGACGGCGTCCTCGACCGCCTCTTCGCCGAAGGTCATGCCGCCTCGCGTGCGGGGGAAACGAGTGGGGCGTGCCGGCGCACCGCGACGATCTCGGCCATGATCGCGAGCGCGATCTCGGGTGCCGTTTCGGCCTCGATCGCGAGCCCGATCGGTCCGCGGATGCGCGCCAGCGCCTCGCGCGCATGGCCCAGCTCCGTCAGCCGCGCCAGCCGCGCCGCATGCGTGCGCCGCGAGCCCAAGGCGCCGATGTAGAACGCCTCCGAGCGCAGCGCCGCATCCAGCGCCGGGTCGTCGAGCTTGGGGTCGTGCGTCAGCGTCACCACCGCGCTGCGGCTGTCGGGCGCGAGCTCCGCCATCGCCTCGTCCGGCCAGCGATCGTCGAGTGTCACACCGGGGAAGCGCTCGCCGGTGGCGAAGGCGCGGCGCGGGTCGATCACCGTCACCGCGAAGCCGAGCGGCGGCGCCATCGGCGCCAGCGCCTGGGCGATGTGCACCGCGCCGACCACGATCAGCCGCAAGGGCGGATTGTGCGGATGGAGGAACCAGCGCGCGCCCTCGATCTCGACCGTGCGCGCGACATCGTCGGCGAGGGCTTGGCGCGCGGCCGCCACCACCGCTTCGGGCACATTGGCGCCGTGCGCGCCATCGGCGCCGAGCAGCGCCTGCGCGCCGTCGGTGAGCCGGGTCGCCAGCAGCACGGGGCGCTTGGCCTTGCGCGCGGCCTGCAGCGCCTGGAACAGGGTCGGCGTCATCCGAGCTTCTCGACCAGCACGCTCACCTTGCCGCCGCAGGCGAGCCCGACCTCCCAGGCGCGCTCGTCGGTGACGCCGAAGCTGAGCACGCGCGGCGTGCCGGAGGCCATCACCTCCTTCGCCGCGTCGGCCACTGCGCCCTCGATGCAGCCACCCGAGACCGAGCCGGCCAGCTTGCCCGAGGCGGTCACCGCGAGGCGCGAGCCGGCCGGGCGCGGCGACGAGCCCCAGGTCTCGACCACGGTCGCGAGCGCGACGGTCTCGCCCTCGGCCACCCACTGTCCGGCCGTGCTCAGGATGTCCTCTGCATCGGTGTTCATGCGGCCTTCCTCCTGGCCTGCGGTGCCGACAGCGCGTGCACCAGCCCCGCGATGCTGTCGATATTGTGCGCCGGGCGGAAGTCGTCCACGTGCGGCAGCATCGCCTTGATCCCCGTCGCCTTCGGCTCGAAGCCCTGGAAGCGGAGCAGCGGGTTCAGCCAGATCAGCCGGCGGCAGGATTTGTGCAGCCGCTCCATCGCCTCGGCGAGTCCCTCGCCGCCCTCGCGGTCGAGCCCGTCGGTGACCAGCAGCACGGTCGCCCCCTGGCCGAGCACGCGGCGGCCCCATTCGCGGTTGAAGCGCGCGATCGCCTCGCCGATGCGCGTGCCGCCCGACCAGTCGGGCACCATGGCGCTGACCATCTGGAACGCCGCCTCCGGGTCGCGGTGGCGGAAGGCGCGGGTGACGTTGGTGAGCCGCGTGCCGAACAGGAAGGTGTGGGTGCGCGTGCGGGTGGACGCCACGGCATGCAGGAAATGCAGCAGGATCGGCGCGTAGCGGCCCATCGAGCCGGAGATGTCGCAGAGCGCCACCAGCGGCGGCACGCGCGTGCGCCGGCGGCGGCGGGCGATCTCCACCAGCGCCCCGCCCTCGCGCAAGGAGCGGCGCAGCGTCTCGCGCAGATCGGCGCGCGGACCCAGCGGGTCGGGGCGGAAGCGGCGGGTCGGCACGGCATCGAGCGGCAGGCTCAGCCGCGCGATCGCGGCGCGCGCGGCGCGGATCTCGGCCTCGCTCATCGCCTCGAAATCCATCTTCCGGAGCCGCTCCTCGGCCGAGGCGACGAGGCGCGCCTCGATCCGCTGCTCCTCCTCGGGCGGGCGGGGCGGCTGCTTCGGGCGCGACTGCGCGCCCATCGCCTCGGCCGCGCGGCGCGCGCCCGCTCGGGGCTTCTGCGGCTCGGCCGGGCGGCGCAGCCCGTCGAGTGCCGCCATGATGCTCTCGGCGATGTTGCGCTCGGGGTTGCGCCAGAACAGCGCGAAGGCGGCGTCGAACACGTCCCAGTGCTCGTGGCGCGTGGCCATCACCGCGCGCAGTGCCGCGTGCACGTCGCGCTTGCGGGTGAGGTCGATGTGGGTGAGCGCCTGCTGCGCCTCGATCACCTGGCCGGGGCCGACCGGCAGGCCGGCGCGGCGCAGCATCCGGCCGAAATGCAGCACGTTCAGGGGAAGGCGGCCGCCGCCTTCCGCGGCGGGGATCATCCCGCCTTCGCCTCGGCGACCAGGGCTGCGGCCTGCTCGCCGCGGATGCGCGCGATGTCGTCCTGGTACTTCAGCAGCACGCCGAGCGTCTCGTCGACGCGCTGCGGGTCGAGCTCGGTGGCGTCGAGATGGGCGAGCGCGCCGCACCAGTCGATCGTCTCGGCGACGCCGGGCATCTTGAACAGGTCCATCTGCCGGAGCCGCTGCACGAAGGCGACCACCTGGTGGGACAGCTTCTCCGCCGCCTGCGGCGCCTTCAGCGCCAGGATCGCCCGCTCGCGCGCGGCGTCCGGGAAATCGACCCAGTGGTAGAGGCAGCGCCGGCGCAGCGCGTCATGGATCTCGCGCGTGCGGTTCGAGGTGATCACCACCACCGGCGGCTCGGCCGCGCGGATCGTGCCGAGCTCGGGGATCGTCACCTGCCAGTCGGCCAGCAATTCGAGCAGGAACGCCTCGAACGGCTCGTCGGCGCGGTCGAGCTCGTCGATCAGCAGCACGGCCGGCCCGCCCTCGGGGCTGATCGCCTGGAGCAGGGGGCGCTCGATCAGGAAGCGGCGGTCGAAGATGCCCTTGGCCAGCCGATCCTTGTCGCGCTCGCCGGCGGCCTCGGCGAGGCGGATCTCCAGCAGCTGGCGGGTGTAGTTCCAGTCATACAGCGCCGAGGCGAGGTCGAGCCCGTCATAGCATTGCAGCCGCACCATGCGCCGGCCCAGCGTGCGCGACAGCACCTTGGCGATCTCGGTCTTGCCGACCCCGGCCTCGCCCTCCAGGAACAGCGGCCGCTGCATCTTCAGCGCGAGATGCACGGCGGTGGCGAGCGCGCGATCGGCCACATAGTCGCCGCGCGCCAGCAGCGCGAGGGTCTCGTCCACGCCGGCGGGAAGTGGTCCTTGGTCCATCGTGTCAGCCCAGCAAGCGGCCCAGCGCGAGCAGGCCGAGCACGAACAGCACCGTCAGCCCGACCCAGACGGGCAGGCTGAGCCCGCTCACAGCACCATCAGCGCGACGATGCCGACCCAGACCGCGATCGAGCCCCAGATCCAGGTGGGCAGGCCGAACATCTCGGCCGGCACCGGCATCGGCAGGCGCGCGGGGCCGGCGGGGATCGGGGCGGCGGCCGCCGCCTCGGCGCCGGGCGGGGGCCCGCCGACGCGGGCGGCGAAGCGGTCGAAGAACTGATCGGCCATGCTGCGCGCGGTGCTGTCGATCAGCCGCGCGCCGAGCTGGGCCATCTTGCCGCCGACCTGCGCCTTCACGTCGTAGGTCATCAGCGTCGCGCCCGGCCCGTCCTCGGCGAGCCGCACGGTGGCCCCCCCCTTGGCGAAGCCCGCCACCCCGCCCTGGCCCTCGCCCGAGATCGTGTAGCCGTTCGGCGGGTCGAGGTCGGAGAGCTGCACCTTGCCGGCGAAGCGCGCGTTCATCGGCCCGATCCGCACCGCCACGCGGGCGGTCATCTCGGTGTCCGAGATCTTCTCGATCGTCTCGCAGCCGGGGATGCTGTCCTTCAGCACCGCGGGGTCGTTCAGCGCCTGCCAGACGGTTTCCCGCGGCGCGGGGATGCGCCGCTCGCCGGTCATGTCCATCGGGGGGTCATCCTGCGCGTGTGTGGGCCGCGGACCATAGCCACCGAGGCGGGGGGCGGCAAGGCGGGGCGGGGCCGCCGCGCCCGCCGCCTCAGCGCGCGACCCGCCGCGCGATCGCGCCGGCCGTCTCGTTGCGCAGCGTGTTCTCGTCGAGCACCGTGATCGTGGCGGTCTGGCGCAGCCCCTCGGCCGGCGTCAGCGTCAGCGCGAACTGGCTGTCCGACACCACCTCGATGCTCCAGCGCCCCGAGACCGGAATCGACACCGGCGGCGCGTTCACCGTCAGCATCTGGACGTGCTGCACGCCGCTGAAGCTGCCGTCCGGGTGGTAGCGGAGCGTGACGAGCTGGTCCATGCCCGAGCTCCGGGTGCGCAGCTGCCAGGTGCCGAGGATCAGCCGTTCAAGCCGGTGCGCGAGCGTCAGCTCCGGCGGCCGGGCGGCGAAGAGGGCGGCGAGTTCCTCCACCTCCTCGGCCTTCTGCCAGGCGGGCGCGCCGGCCTTCCAGACCAGCGTCGTGCGCGCGACCGCCCCGGCCAGAATCCGCTCGGCCACCTGCTCGAGCGACAGCGGCCCCTCGGCGCGGCCCTGGTTCTCGACATGGAAGGCGCTCGGCGGGCGCTGCGGCAAGGGCGGCGGCTGATCCTGCGCCGGGAGGGGCGGCGGCTGCGCCGGCTGGGCGACACCGCCGGGCGCGTGGGCGCCGAGGCCGGTCAGCAGCACGGCCACCAACGCAAGGCGGGCTCGATCGCGGTTCCCTCGGCTCATGGCTGCGCCCCCAGCGAACGCCACGTTCTGCGGCAGTTTAGTGCAAGATCGAACTTATGCAACGGATTACTTCGGCGTAATTCACGGCCGCGTTCTCCGGCTCTTGCGGCCGAGCCGTGTTCCTTTACCGTCATGCTCCCATCCGTTCTCGCCGCCGGTCCTCGATGTCCTTCCGCAAAGTCGTGCCTGTCCTGATCGCGCTTGGCGTGCTGCTCGCGGCCGTTCCGGCCGAGGCGGCGGAGCAGGGCGTGGACGGGCGCGCGCTCTCGCTCTGGTGGGTGCTGCCGTTCGCCGGCGTGCTGCTGTCGATCGCGATCGTGCCGCTGATCTCGCCGCACTGGTGGCACCGCTTCTATGGCCTGGTGATGCTCGGCTGGGCGCTCGCCTTCGTCGTGCCGGCCGCGCTCACTTTCGGCGCCGAGCCGATCGCCGACATGGTGCTGCACACCGCGCTGCTCGAATACATCCCCTTCCTCATCCTGCTGTTCGCGCTGTTCACGGTGGCGGGCGGCGTGCACCTCGCCGGCACGCTGCGCGGCACGCCCGGCACCAACACCGCCCTGCTCGCCTTCGGCACCGCGATCGCGAGCCTCACCGGCACGACCGGCGCCTCGATGCTGCTGGTGCGGCCGATCCTGCGCGCGAACCGCAACCGCAAGCACCGTGCCCACACCATGATCTTCTTCATCTTCCTGGTGTCGAACATCGGCGGCTCGCTCACCCCGCTCGGCGACCCGCCGCTGTTCCTGGGCTTCCTCAAGGGCGTGGAGTTCTTCTGGCCGACCCAGCACCTGTTCGCGCCCATGCTGGTGCTGGCCGCGGTGCTGCTGCTGATCTACCATCAGATCGAGAGCCGCTACTTCCACCGCGAACCCGACGAGATCCGCGAGACGCCGGAAGGCGCCGAGCCCTTGCGCATCCAGGGCGGGGTGAACATCCCGCTGCTGCTGATGGTGGTGTTGGTCGTGCTGATGGAGGGCGTGTGGCACCCCGGCGCCGTCACCTTCCTCAAGCAGAACCTCGCGATCGAGGTGCTGATCGGCGACGTGCTGATGCTGGCGATCGCCGCCTACTCGATCTGGGCCACCCCGGTGATGGTGCGCAACGCCAACGGCTTCACCTGGGGTGCGATGATCGAGGTGGCGAAGGTGTTCGCCGCCATCTTCGTCACCATCATCCCGGCGATCGCCATCCTGCAGGCCGGGCGCGAGGGCGCGCTCGCCGACCTCGTCGCCGCGACGAGCGATGCGAACGGCAACCCCGACCCGACGATGTATTTCTGGCTCTGCGGCCTGCTCTCCTCCTTCCTCGACAACGCGCCGACCTATCTCGTGTTCTTCAACCTCGCCGGCGGCGATGCGCAGACGCTGATGGGACCGCTCGCGCCGGTGCTCGGCGCTATCTCGGCCGGCGCGGTGTTCATGGGGGCGAACAGCTATATCGGCAACGCGCCGAACTTCATGGTGCGCGCGATCGCCGAGGAGCAGGGCGTGAAGATGCCCTCCTTCCTCGGCTATGTCGGCTGGGCGACCGTGTTCCTGATCCCGAACTTCGCGCTGCTGACGCTGATCTTCTACCGCTGATACCCTCCGCACAAAGGCTCGACCTTTGTGCGGAGGGTATCGCGCGCGGGGCTGGTGGGGCGGCCGCGCGCGAACGTGACCCCATACCAGCCCGCGCGGCGCGTCGGCATTGACGCGCGGGGCCGTGTTGGGCATTGTCGTGACATGTTAGTCTTGGTGCCAGGCCACGGTCAGTGATCGTCGCGCTCCAACCGCCGCCGGCGAGCCTCACCGAGCAAGCCACTGCCAGCCTGCGCCGCGCCATCCTGGCCACGCGCCTGCCGCCCGGCGAGACCGTCAGCGAGGCGGGTGCCGCCACCCTGACGGGGCTCGGCAAGGCGCCGGTGCGCGCCGCGCTCGCCCGACTTGCCGACGAGGGGCTGGTGCAGGCCGTGCCGCGGCGCGGTTGGGTGGTCAGCCCGATCACGGTGCGCGACATCCACGAAGTGTTCGCGCTGCGCGCCCTGCTCGAGCCCGAAGCCGCTCGACTCGCCGCCGGGCGGGTCGACGCCGAGGCGCTGGAGCGGCTCGATGCCGTGGTGCGCTGCGGCTACGACCCCGCCGATCCCGAAAGCGCGCTCGCCTTCCTGGAGGCGAACCGCGCGTTCCATGTCGCCGTCGCCGAGCTTTCCGGCAACCGCCGGCTCGCGCGCATCCTCGGCCGGCTGCTCGACGAGGCGACGCGCATGCTGGTGCTCGGCCTCGCCCGACGCGACCGCACCGGCGAGATGCGGGCCGAGCACGGCGCGCTGATCGCCGCCCTGGTCGCCGGCGACGGCGATGGGGCCGCGCGGCTCGCCGCCTGCGAGATCGGCACCAGCCGGATGATGGTGACGGACGCGCTGCTCGCGCCCGACGCGGCGACGCGCATTGCGACCTAGGGGAAGGGGGACAGCATGAACCAGATCAGCACGGTCGCGCGCAACGCGACGTTGCAGGCGATGATCGCGGCGGTGACGGCCGCCGAGCACGGCCCGCATGCCGGCAGGGAGGGACGGATCGCCGAGGCGATCGCGCCGTACCTTGACCGGCCGGAACTGCTGGCCGGGTTCGACTGTCCGGGCTGTCCCGACCGCTATGTGCGCCACCTGCTGCACGAGGACCGCGAGGCCGGCTGGGCGATGGTCGCGATCGTCTGGGAGCCAGGGCAGGCGAGCCCTGTGCACGGGCATCGCACCTGGTGCGCCTTCGGCGTGCATCGCGGCTGGCTGGAGGAGCGCTTCTTCGCGCTGGGCAGCGCCGGCAAGCCGGTGCGCACCCGCACCGTTCCCCGGCCGATGGGTGCGACGAGCTGCGGCCCGGCCGACATCACGCTGATCCACCAGTTGCACAACGCCTCGGACGCGACGGCGATCTCCATCCACGTCTATGGCGTGCGCTACGACAGCTTCGGCGATAGCGTGAACTGGGTCTACGCCGCCTGACCTTGCCGGGCGCAGCGGGTTGCGGCTTGCTGCGCGCATGCCCGACGATGTTGCCCTGACCGAGCTGCCGCCCTCGCTGTGGGCGGCAACCGCCCCAGCACCGCCCGACACCGCCGCACTCGAAGGCGAGACGCGCGCCGATCTCTGCGTGGTCGGCGCCGGCTTCACGGGCCTCTCGGGGGCGCTGCACGCGGCGGAGGGTGGGGCGTCGGTGGTGGTGCTGGAGGCGGGCGCGATCGGCTGGGGCGCCTCGGGGCGCAACAACGGCCAGGTGATCCCGAACCTCTCGCGCATGGACCCCGATGAGATCGCACGCCGCTTCGGCGACAAGGGCGAGGCGTTCGTCGGGCTGATCCGCGACAGCGCCGCGCTGGTGTTCGACCTGATCCGCCAGCACGGGATCGACGCGGAAGCGGTGCAGAACGGCTGGCTCCAGCCCGCGCACCGGCCGAGCCGGATGAAGCTCGTGGAGTCGCGCGTGCGGCAATGGGGCAGCCGCGGCGCGCCCGTGGAGCTGCTCGATCGCGACGCCATGGCGCGGCTCGCGGGCAGCGAGCACTGGTACGGCGGCTGGATGAACCGCACGGGCGGGCGGATCAATCCGCTCGGGCTTGCGCGCGGCCTCGCCGCGGCGGCGCTGCGTGCGGGCGCGCGGGTGTTCACGCAGTCTCCGGCGGTGGCGCTCGTGCGCGAGGGGGCGGCCTGGGTGGTGCGCACGCCGCGCGGACGCGTCGTCGCCGATCGCGTGATCCTCGCCACCAACGCCTATTCGGACGAGCTCTGGCCCGGCCTCCGGCGCGAGATGATTCCGGTGGCGAGCTACCAGATGGCGACCGTTCCGCTCTCCGACAATGTGCGCCGGACCATCCTGCCCGAGGGCCATGCACTCTCCGACACGCGGGGCGATCTGCACTTCTTCCGCTTCGATGCGCACGGGCGGCTGGTGACCGGCGGCGGTCTGGTGATCGGCCGCAATTGGCGCGCGCGCATCGTGACGCGGATCGGCGAGCGGGTCGCGCGCGTCTATCCTCAGCTCGGCGCGCCGCGGTTCGACCATGTCTGGTGGGGCCATGTCGGCATCACCGCCGACCGCGCGCCGCATGTGCACGAACTGGCACCGGGGGTGACGAGCTGGATCGGCTGCAACGGCCGCGGCGTCGCACTCGGGGTCGCGATCGGCCGCGAGCTCGCTCGCCAGGCGCTCGGCACGAAGTGGGAGGCGCTGCCGCTTCTCCGGGAGAAGCTCAAGCCCATTCCCGCCTACGGCTTCGCGCGCGCGATCACCCCGCTGGCGGTGCTGGAGCGCCGCTGGCGCGACCTGCGGGACTGAACAGCGGGATTGGGGGTGCGGGGGGAAGGGCCAATGGCCCTTCGCCCCCGCCGGTTTCTTCAACCGGCCTTGGCGACCGCGCGCTTGGCCATCACGCCGACGAGATGCGCGCGATATTCCTTGCTCGCATGGATATCGCCGTTCAGCCCATCCTCGGCGGTGCCGACATCATGCAGCGCCTCGGGCGACCAGCTCTTCGCCAGCGCCTCCTCCATCGCGGTGTGGCGGAACACGCCGTTCGCGCCCGCGCCGGTGACGGCGACGCGCACGCCGGCGGGTCCCTTGGCGACGAACACGCCGACCATGGCATAGCGCGAGGCCGGATTGGGGAACTTCACGTAGGCTGCCTTCTCCGGGATCGGGAACTCCACCGCGGTGACGAGTTCGTCGAGCCCGAGCGCGGTCGAGAACATGCCGGTGAAGAAGTCGTCGGCCGCGATCTTGCGCGTGCTGGTGTGCACGGTCGCGCCGAGCGCCAGCACGGCGCCGGGATAGTCCGCGGCCGGGTCGTGGTTGGCGATCGAGCCGCCGATCGTGCCGCGGTTGCGCACCTGCGCGTCGCCGATGTGCTCGGCCATCGCGGCAAGCGCCGGGATCGCCTTCCTCACCTCGGCCGAGGCGGCGACCGCGGCGTGCGTCGTCATCGCCTTGATCGTCACGGCGCTGCCGGAGACCGAGATGCCGACGAGGTCCTTGATCCCCGAGAGATCGACGATCGCGGACGGCCTGGCGAGCCGCTGCTTCAGGGTCGGGATCAGGGTCATCCCGCCGGACATCACCTTCGCGTCGGGATCGGACGCGAGCAGCTTCACCGCGTCGGCAACCGAGGATGGGCGGTGGTAGGCGAAATCGTACATCTGTCCTCTCCCCTCACTCGGCCGCCATGCGGGGCCGGTTGGCGTTGATGATCTGCCAGAGCTTGTGCGGTGTCGCCGGCATGTCGAGGTGGCGCACGCCGTAGTCCTTCAGCGCATCGACCACGGCGCCGATCACCGCGGGCGGCGAGCCGATCGCGCCCACCTCGCCGCAGCCCTTCACGCCGAGCGGGTTGTGGGTGCAGAGCGTGATCGCCGTGCCGACCGAGATGTTCGGCAGATCGTCGGCACGCGGCATGGTGTAGTCCATCATGCTGCCCGAGAGCAGCTGGCCGTTCTCGTCATAGACGCAGGTCTCAAGCAGCGCCTGGCCGATGCCCTGCGCGACGCCGCCCTGGATCTGCCCCTCGACGATCATCGGGTTGATGACCCGGCCGACATCGTCGACGGCGCAGAAATTCGCCACCTGCACGACACCGGTGTCGGGATCGATCTCGAGCTCGCAGATGTGGCAGCCGCCGGGATAGGTGAAGTTCTTCGGATCGTAGAACGCCGTCTCCTCCAGCCCCGGCTCGAGCTCCTCGATCGGGTAGTTGTGCGGCACATAGGCGGCGAGGCTGACCTCGGCGAGCGCCTTGGCGCGATCGGTGCCGGCGACCTGGAACTTGCCGTCCTTGAACTCGATGTCGTCGGCCGAGGCTTCGAGCAGATGCGCGGCGATGCGCTTGCCCTTGGCGATGATCTTCTCGGCCGCCTTCACCATGGCCGAGCCGCCGACCGCGAGCGAACGCGAGCCATAGGTGCCCATGCCGAACGGGATCCTGGCGGTGTCGCCGTGGACGATCTCGATCTGGCTCATCGGCACGCCGAACTGATCGGCGATCAGCTGGGCGAAGGTGGTCTCGTGTCCCTGGCCGTGGCTGTGCGTGCCGGTGAACACGGTGATGCTGCCGGTGGGGTTCACGCGGATGTTCGCGACCTCATAGAGGCCCGCGCGCGCGCCGAGCGAGCCAACCACCGCCGAGGGCGCGATGCCGCAGGCCTCGATGTAGGTCGAGATGCCGATGCCGCGCAGCTTGCCGCGCTTCTTGGCTTCCGCCCGGCGCGCCTCGAACCCGGCCCAGTCTGCCGCCTTCAGGCAGGCCTCCAGCGTGGCGTTATAGTCGCCGCTGTCGTACTGAAGCGCGACCGGCGTCTGGTAGGGGAAGGCGCTGGAGGGGATGAAGTTGCGCCGGCGGATCTCGACGCGGTCCAGCCCCATCTCAAGCGCGCAGATGTCGACCAGCCGCTCCAGCAGGAAGCTCGCCTCCGGCCGCCCCGCGCCGCGATACGCGTCAACCGGAACCGAGTTGGTGAACACCGCCTTCACCTCGGCGTAGATCGCGGGTGTGGTGTAAACCCCGGCGAGCAGCGTGGCGTAGAGATAGGTCGGCACGCAGGGCGCGAAGGTCGAGAGATAGGCGCCCATATTGGCCTGGGTGTGCACCCGCAAGGCCAGGAACTTCCCGTCCTTGTCCATTGCCATCTCGGCCAGCGTGATGTGGTCGCGGCCGTGCGCGTCCGACATGAAGCTCTCGGTTCGCTCGGCCGTCCACTTCACCGGCCGCTTCACCTTGCCCGCGGCCCAGGTGACGATCGCCTCCTCGGCGTAATGGTAGATCTTCGAGCCGAACCCGCCGCCGACATCCGGGGCGACCACGCGCAGCTTGTGCTCCGGGATGTGCAGCACGAAGGCGCCCATCAGCAGGCGGATCACGTGCGGGTTCTGGCTGGTGGTGTAGAGCGTGTAGTCGCCCGACATCGGGTCGAAGTCGCCGACCGCGGCGCGCGGCTCCATCGCGTTCGGGATCAGCCGGTTGTTGACGAGTTCGAGCTTGCCGATCTTGTGCGCCTTGGCGAAGGCGGCGTCCGTGGCCTCCTTGTCGCCGAGATGCCAGTCATAGCAGATGTTGCCGGCGACCTCGTCATGCACGCGAGGCGCACCGGGTTTCTGTGCGGCTTCCAGGGTCGGCACCGCGGGCAGCACGTCGTACTCGACCGCGACGAGCTCGGCCGCGTCGCGCGCCGCCCCCTTGCTCTCGGCGATCACCACCGCCACCGGGTCGCCGACGTGGCGTACCTTGCCGACCGCAAGCACCGGGTGCGGCGGCTCGGCCATCGGGCTGCCGTCCTTGTTCTTCACCTGCCAGCCGCACGGCAGGCCGCCGAGATTGTCGGCCGCCATGTCCTCGCCGACGAACACCGCGACGACGCCGGGGGCAGACTTCGCCGCTGCCGTGTCGATGCCCTTGATCCGCGCATGCGCGTGCGGGCTGCGGATGATCACGGCATGGAGTTGACCGGGGCGATTGATGTCGTCGGTGTAGGTGCCTCGCCCGGAGATGAACCGCAGGTCCTCGCGCCGCCTGACCGCCGCGCCGATGCCCTCGAATCCCATCTGAACGCTCCTGTCGTCCCTGTTGCGTTGCTGCTCTCAGCGACGCTTTCCATCGGTTCTTGACGCGCGTCCCGAGCGCGCAGCGTGCACGACCTACTCGGCCGCGCGGGGCAGCTCCTTCACCTTGCCGTGCATCACCTGCTGTGCGGCGGCGATCGCGCGGACGATGTTGTGATAGCCGGTGCAACGGCAGAGATTGCCCTCCAGCCCCTCGCGGATCTCCTTGTCGGAGAGCCCCTGCGGGTTGCGCTGCACCAGGTCGATCGCGCTCATCACCATGCCCGGCGTGCAGAAGCCGCATTGCAGCGCGTGGTACTCGCGGAACGCCTCCTGCATCGGGTGGAGCGTGCCGTCGGGGGCGGCGAGCCCCTCGATGGTGAGCACATCCGCGCCCTCGCACTGCACCGCGAGGATGGTGCACGCCTTCACCGAGGCGCCGTTCACGTGCACCACGCAGGCGCCGCACTGGCTGGTGTCGCAGCCGACATGCGTGCCCGTCAGCCGCAGGTGCTCGCGGAGCAGCTCGACCAGCAGGGTGCGGTTCTCGACCTCCGCGCTGGCAGGCTTGCCGTTCACGGTCAGTGAGACCTTGGGCATCCGACGTCTCCCCTCTGTCGCGAAAGAGCCCGCGCGGATGCACGGGCCCGGTCCGTTCCGGTCGGGAGTGTCGCCACCCCCGAGGCGTGTCGTCAAGCCGCTCGCGCGACCGGTTGCGCGGCGGGATCGTGCAGGTGGCAGGCGGCGAACTGGCCGGGCGAGACCACCTTCAGTGCCGGTTCCTCGACCTTGCAGCGGTCGAAGGCGTGCGGGCAGCGGGTGTGGAAGCGGCAGCCGGAGGGCGGGCGGATGGGGCTCGGCACGTCGCCCTTGAGGATGATCCGGTTCCGCTTGGTGGTCGGGTCCGGCACCGGCACGGCCGAGAGCAGCGCCTCGGTGTAGGGGTGCTTGGGGGCGGCGAACAGCGTCTTCTTGTCGGCGATTTCGACGATCTTGCCGAGGTACATCACGGCGACCCGATGGGTGATGTGCTCGACGATCGCGAGGTCATGGCTGATGAACAGCAGCGAGACGCCGAGCTCGTCCTGCAGATCCGACAGCAGGTTGACGATCTGCGCCTTCACCGAGACATCGAGCGCCGAGACCGCCTCGTCGCAGATGATGAGGTCGGAGCCGGGCGCGAGCGCGCGGGCGATGCCGATGCGCTGACGCTGGCCGCCCGAGAATTCGTGCGGGAAACGGTTCATCGCATCGCGCGGCAGCCGGACCTTGTCCATCAGGTCGGCGAGCCGGTCATCGAGCTCGCTCTTCGAGGCGGCGAGCCCGAAATTGGTGATCGGCTCGGCCAGGATCTCGCGCACCTTCAGGCGAGGATTGAGTGACGAGAACGGGTCCTGGAACACCACCTGCATGCGCCGGCGCAGCGGCCGCAGCCGACGCGGCGGCAGGTCGTCGATGCGTTCGCCGTCCAGCAGCACCTGCCCGGCGGTGGGCTCGATCAGGCGCAGCACGGTGCGGCCGACGGTGGACTTGCCGCAGCCGGATTCGCCGACCAGCGAGAGCGTCTCGCCGCGGTTGATCGAGAAGGAGACGCCATCCACGGCATAGACGTAGCCGGAGATGCCGGAGAGGAAGCCCGAGCGGATCGGGAAGTGCTTCTTGAGGTCGTTGACCTCGAGCAGCGGCCGGGCGGCAGGTTTGGCGGGAGCGGATGTCATGCGGCGATCGCCTCGCGCGGCGCGTGATGGCAGGCGACGAAATGGCCGGGCGCCTTCAGCTCGACGCCCGGAGCCACCTTGCGGCAGAGATCGGTGACGTTCGGGCAGCGGCTGGCAAAGGCGCAGCCTTCGATGGGCTTCTTCAGGTTCGGCACGATGCCGGGAATCTCGGAGAGCCGCGTGCGCCCCCCTTCCTCGAGCGAAGAGCCGAGCTTCGGCACGGCGCCGAGCAGGCCCTGGGTGTAGGGGTGGCGCGGTGTCGCAAAGAGATCGGTTGCCCGCGCCTCCTCGACCTTGCGGCCGGCGTACATGACGACGATCCGCTCGGCCATCTCCGCGACGACGCCAAGATCGTGGGTGATCAGCAGGATCGCCGCGCCCACCTTCGACTTGAGCTCGCCCATCAGCTCCAGGATCTGGGCCTGGATGGTCACGTCGAGCGCAGTGGTCGGCTCGTCGGCGATCAGCAGCTGCGGATTGCAGGCGAGCGCCATGGCGATCATCACGCGCTGGCGCATCCCGCCCGAGAGCTGGTGGGGGTACTCCCTCACCCGCCGCTTCGCCTCGGGGATGTGCACGAGTTCGAGCATCTCGACCGCGCGCGCCTCGGCCGCCTTGTCGTCCATGCCCTGGTGCAGCTTCAAGGTCTCGCCGATCTGCCGCCCGACCGTCAGCACCGGGTTGAGCGACGTCATCGGCTCCTGAAAGATCATGCTGATCTCGTTGCCGCGGATGTCGCGCATCTCCTTCTCGGCGAGCTTCAGCAGGTCGCGCCCCTTGAAGCGGATCGAGCCGGTGATCCTGCCCGGCGGCTCCTGGATCAGCCGCAGGATCGACATCGAGGTGACCGACTTGCCGCAGCCGGATTCGCCCACCACCGCGAGCGTCTCGCCGCTCGCGATGTGGAATGAGACGCCGTCGACCGCGCGCACCGTGCCGTCGATGGTGCGGAAATGTGTGCGCAGGTCCTCGACCTCGAGCAGATGCTCAGCCATCCCCCCCTCCCCTCAGATGCGCTTCGCGAGGCGCGGATCGAGCGCGTCGCGCAACCCGTCGCCGAGCAGGTTCACCGACAGTACGGTCAGCGACAGGAACAGCGCGGGGAAGAACACGATATAGGGTGCGACCTGCCAGAGCGCGCGGCCTTCGGCCATGATGTTGCCCCAGGACGGGATGATCGGCGGCGTGCCGGCGCCGATGAAGGACAGGATCGCCTCGGTGATCATCGCCGAGGCGCAAATATAGGTCGCCTGCACGGTCAGCGGCGCGAGGGTGTTGGGCAGGATGTGGCGCAGGATGATGCGCGGCGTGGTGGTGCCCGCCGCGATCGCCGCCTCGACATAGGGTTGCTCGCGCAGGCTCAGCACGACGCTGCGCACCAGGCGCGAGACGCGCGGGATCTCGGCGATGGTGATGGCGATGATCACGTTCTGCACCGAGCCGCGGGTTGCCGCCATCAGCGCGATCGCGAGCAGGATCGGCGGGATCGACATCAGCCCGTCCATCACCCGCATGATCACGCCGTCGAGCACGCGGATGAAGCCTGAGATCAGACCGATGATCAGTCCGAGCAGCGAGGCGAGGATCGCCACCGCGAAGCCGACGATCAGCGAGACGCGCGTGCCGTAGATCACACGCGTATAGACGTCGCGGCCCAGCATGTCGGTGCCGAACCAGTACTCGGCCGAGGGATGCCGGACGCGCCGTGCGGGCGCGAGCGCCTGCGGATCGATGCTGGAGAGCAGCGGCGCAAAGACGGCCGCAAGCACCATCAGGAACAGCAGAGCGCCGCCAAAGGCGATCGCCGGGTGGCGGCGGATGAAGGTGCGGATCCGGCCGCGCCGCTTCTCGGGCGCGAAGACCTCGACCTGGGCGGGAGCGGCCGCGACGGCCGTGTCGGGGCTCAATAGCGGATCCTCGGGTCGAACACGGTGTAGAGCAGGTCGATCATCAGGTTCACCAGCACGTAGACGAAGCTGAACAGCAGCACCACGCCCTGGATGACGGGGTAGTCCCGCCGCAGGATCGCATCGACGGTGAGCCGGCCGAGGCCGGGGATCGCGAACACGCTCTCGGTGACGACCGCCCCGCCGATCAGCAGCGCGATGCCGATGCCGACCACGGTGCTGATCGGCACCGCGGCGTTCTTCAGCGCGTGCAGGAACAGGATCGGCCTCGTGCCGAGGCCCTTGGCCTTGGCGGTGCGGATGTAGTCCTGCGCCAGCACCTCGAGCATGGTCGCGCGCGTGATGCGCGCGATCAGCGCGATGTAGACCGATCCCAGCGCGATCGTCGGCAGGATCAGGTTCTCGAGGAAGGGCCAGAAGCCGCGCGACAGCGGCGTGTAGCCCTGCACCGGCAGCCAGTCGAGTTCGAGCGCGAAGATGTAGGCCAGCAGATAGCCGATCACGAACACCGGCACCGAGAACCCGAGCACCGCGAACACCATCACGGCGCGGTCGATCCAGCTCCCCGCCTTCCAGGCCGCGATCACGCCCATCGGCACCGCGACCGCGACCGAGAAGATGATGGTCAGCACCATCAGCGCGACCGTCGGCTCGATGCGCTGCGCGATCATGTGCGTGACCGGCAGGTTGGTGAAGATCGACGTGCCGAGATCGAAGTGCACGAGCCGCCAGAGGAACTCGGCGAACTGGACGAAGAACGGCCGGTCAAGCCCCAGCGCGGCGCGGATGCGCTCGACATCCTCCGGTGTGGCCTGATCGCCGGCGATCACCGCCGCCGGATCGCCCGGCGAGAGGATCAGCATCGAGAACACGACGAACGCCACCACCAGCATCACTGGAATGGTGGAGAGGATCCGTCGTGCGATATAGGCCAACATCGCTGATCGCGTGCTCCCCTGTGCCTCAGGCCTTCGCCACGCCCCAGAACAGCGGCAGCGGCGCCTTGACGATGCCACTGACGGTGCGTCGCCACGCCTGATAGGCCATGAACAGCCCGGTTGGAACCCAGGTCATGAACGCCATCGAGGCGCGGTTCAGCTCCGCGACCGCGGCCCGCTCCTCCGCCGGCGTGGTGGCGGCGAACCAGGCCTCGCGCAGCCGCTCGATGCCCGGATCGTTAGGCCAGCCGAACCACGCGCCGTCGCCATTCGTCCGCAGAGCCGTGTAGCCCGCCGGGCTCGCGCAGTCCACGCCCGCGTGCCAGGTGTGGAAGATGTTCCAGCCGCCCTCGGCCGGCGCCGCCCGCTCCGCGCGGCGGCGCGCCACCGTGCCCCAGTCGGTCGCGACAAAGTCGACGACGCAGCCGAGCTCGCGCAGCAGCCGGTGCGTCACCTGCCCCATCCCCTTCAGCGGCGCGACGTCCTCGGCCACGAGCAGCGTGATCGGCCGGCCGTCATAACCGCTTTCGGCGAGCAGACGGCGCGCCGCCTCATGGTCGCGCGGTCCGGACAGGATCTCGCCGCCGGCATCCGAATAGAGCGGCGTCTCGGGGGTGAAGAACGAGGGCACGCGCCGCCACAGCACGTCATCATCGCCGACCACGGCGCGCATGTAGTCGGCCTGATCGACCACCATCGCGATCGCGCGCCGGGCGCGCACGTCGTTGAACGGCGGGTGCAGGTGGTTGAACCGCAGGCTGCCGATGTTGCCGAGCGGGTCGGCGATGTCGAGGCCGATCTGCCGGTTGCGCCGCAGCACTGGGGCGTGGTCCGGCGCGACCTGCTCCCACCAGTCGAGCTCGCCGCTCTGCAAGGCGGCAACGGTTGCCGCCGGATCGGGCCGGGCGATCCATTCGATGCGGTCGAAGGCGATCCGCTTGCCGCCGGCGACCCAGTCGGCCGGCTCGTCGCGCGGCTCGTAGCGCTCGAAGCGCTCGAAGGTCGCGCGCGTGCCCGGGTCCCACTCGTCCTTGCGGAAACGCATCGGCCCGGAGCCGATCACCTCGTCGATCTGGGTGAACGGATCGGTGCGCGCGATCCGCTCCGGCATGATGAACGCGCACGGCGCGCCGATCGCGCCGAGCGCCTGCAACAGCCGCGGATAGGGCGCGGCGAGGCGGAGCCGGATCGTGCGGTCATCCGGCGCGCTGAGCTCCTCGCGCAGCGCACGGATCGCCTGGCCCATCGGGTCGCGCACCATCCAGCGCTCAAGGCTCGCGACCACATCCGTGCCACGCACCGGCTCGCCGTCATGAAACCTGAGCCCGCTGCGCAGCCGGATGGTCCAGGCCAACCGGTCATCGGAGATCTCGTGCGCCTCGGCCATCTGCGGCTTCGGCTCGAGCCTGCTGTCGATGCCGTAGAGGGTATCCCAGACCAGCATCGCCGCATTGCGGACGACGTACTGCGTGCCCCAGATCGGATCGAGATTGGCGAGGGGGGCGTGCGGGGCGAAGCGCAGCGCACGCGCGGATGATGCCTGCGCCCGCACCGCCGGCGCAGCGAGCGTCGTCACGGCAAGGGCTGCCGCGGCCAGCCCGGCCGCGGCGCGCCGTCCGATCATCCGGGTCGCGTCGTGCGCCGTCGCCCGCTCCGCCGGTCAGGCCGTCTTGGCCATGTTGTAGAACAGCACCACCGGGCTCTTGATCAGCCCGGTGACGTTGCGCCGCATCGCCGAGGGCGAGAGGAAATGCCCGAGCGGCACATGCGGCACGACCTGGAACGCCTCCACCTGGATCTCGGTGGCGATGCGCTTCTGCTCCTCGAGGTTGGGCGCATCGAACCAGGCATCGCGCAGCGCCTCGATCTTCTCGCTGCTCGGCCAGCCGAACCAGGCATTGAGGCCGTTGGTGCGCATGCCCACCGCGGCGGCGGGATCGAACCAGTCGGGCCCCGCCCAGGTGGTGTGGAACACGTTCCAGCCGCCCCGCTCGGATGGCTCGCGGCTGGCGCGCCGCTGCACCACGGTGCCCCAGTCGGTGGCGACGAATTCGAGGTTGACGCCGAGCCGGCGCATCAGGTCCGCCGTCACCTGGCTCTGCGCGGCGATCGTCGGGAAGTCGCTCGCGTGCAGCTGCACGACCTTCTGGCCGCTGTAGCCTGCCGCCTGCAGGGCCGCACGGGCCCGTTCGATGCTGCGCACCTTCAGCGCGTCAGCACCGGCCTCGGTGTGCATCGGGCTGCCGTTCGACCAGTAGGAGTAGCTGGTCGAGAACATGGCCGGATCGTCGCCGACCACCGCCTTCAGATAATCCTCCTGGTTGACCGCGAGCAGCAGCGCGCGGCGGATCTCCGGGTTGTCGAACGGCGGATGCAGGTGGTTGAGCCGCA
Organism: uncultured Elioraea sp.; assembly: GCA_964533585.1. GTDB lineage: Bacteria > Pseudomonadota > Alphaproteobacteria > Acetobacterales > Acetobacteraceae > Elioraea. Next base: position 10,252 of record CAZHMM010000027.1, on the reverse strand, counting down.
TCATGCCGACGGTGCCGATCGGATCGCGGTTGACCACCTCGATGTTGCGGTTGCGGGCCAGCACCGGCAGCAGGTCGTGCAGCGGCAGCTCCCAGAAATCGACCTCGCCCGATTGCAGCGCCGCGCCCGCCGTCGCCGGATCGGTGATGATGTGCCACTCCATCCGTTCGGCATTCGCGAGCTTCCCACCCGCGGTCCAGTCGGGCGGCTCCTGGCGCGGCACGTAGCCGTCGAACTTCGCGTAGGCGACGCGCGAGCCCGGGTTCCATTCGTCGGGCAGGAAGCGGTACGGTCCCGATCCGACAGACGAGGTGATGGCGGTGAACGGATCGGTGTTCGCGACACTCTCCGGCATCACGAAGCACGGGCTCGCGTTCGGTTTGGCGATCGCCGAGAGCAGGTGGGAGAAGGGGCGTTGCAGCTTGATGCGGAAGCGCCTGTCGTCCAGCGCCTCGATGCTGTCGTGGCGCTTGGCGATCTCCTGACCGAAGCCGTCGCGCGCCCACCACCGCTTGATGCTGGCCACGCAGTCCTGCGCACGCACGGGCTCGCCGTTGTGGAAGCGCTGCCCGCCGCGCAGCGTGAAGATGTAGGTCTTGCCGTCATCCTCGATCTGCCAGCCATCGGCGAGCTGCGGCTTGACCTGGAAGTTGGAGTCCACGGCGAGGATCGTGTCGTAGACCAGGAAGCTGTGCGTCCTGGTGATCGTCGCCGTGGTCCAGACCGGATCGAGGCTGGTGAGGTTCGCCTGCGGCACAATCCGCAGAGTGCGTGCCGCCGTAGCCTGGCCGTGCACCCCTGGTGCCGCGAGCGCGACCGCCGTCGCGCCCGCCGAGCCCATGAACGTCCTGCGTCGCATGCGAACCTCCCTTCCGCCTGTTCCGATCAGCTCTTCGCCACGCCCCAGAAGAACGGCAGCGGCCCCTTCTGGATGCCGGTCACGTTCCGCCGCCAGGCCTGGTAGCCGAGATAGAAGCCGTTCGGGATGTAGACCACGTCGGTCATCGCCGCGCGGTTGATCGCCTCGTAGGCGGCCTTCTCCTGCTCCGGCGTGGCCGCCTCCAGCCACTTCGCCACCCCGGCTTCGGTCGCCTCGCTGGTCGGCCAGCCGAACCAGGCGCCGTCGCCGTTGCCGCGCACCGCGTTGTATGAAGCAGGTGCGATACAGTCGGCGCCGGCATGCCAGGTGTGGAAGATATGCCACCCGCCCTGGCCCGGCGGCGACTTCGAGGCGCGACGCTGGCCGACCGTGCCCCAGTCGGTCGCGACGAAGTCGACGTTCATGCCGAGGCTGCGCAGGAGCGCGTTGGTCACCTCGCCCATCGCCTTCAGCGGGGCCTGGTCCTGCGCCACCAGCACGGTGATCGGCTGGCCGCTGTAGCCGGCCTCGCGCAGCAGGCGCTTCGCGCCTTCGATGTCGCGCGGCCCCTTCAGGATCTCGCCCCCCGCCTCGGTATAGGCGGGCGTGCCCGGCGTGAAGAAGCTGGGCAGCGGCTTCCAGAGATTGTCGTCCGAGCCGACGATCGCGCGCATGTAGTCTTCCTGATTGAGCGCCATCTGGATCGCCCGGCGCGCGCGCACGTCGTTGAACGGAGGATGCAGGTGGTTCAGCCGGAAGCTGCCGATATTGCCGAGCGGATCGGCGATATCGACCTCGATGTTCCGGTTGCGCCGCAGCACCGGGATCAGGTCGGGCAACGGCGTCTCCCACCAGTCCACCTCGCCGTTCTGCAACGCCGCCGCCGCCGTGGCGGCATCGGGGAGGATGTGCCACTCGATCCGGTCGACCAGCATGCGCTTGCCGCCGGAGAGCCAGTCGGGCGCCTCCTCGCGCGGCACGTAGTCCGCAAACTTCTCGAACACGGCGCGCGAACCGGGCACCCACTCGTCGCGCTTGAAGCGCATCGGGCCCGAGCCGACGATCTCGGTGATCTGCTGGAACGGGTCGGTCTTGGCGATCCGCTCCGGCATGATGAAGGACATCGGCGTGTTGTTCTTGCCGAGCGCGAAGATCATCTTCGGGAACGGCGACTTGAGGCGGAATCGGAACGTCCGGTCGTCCACCGCCTCCAGCACATCGAGCCGGGCGCGGATCAGCTGACCCATCGGGTCGCGCGGCATCCAGCGCGTCAGGCTCTGCACGACGTCCTTCGACAGCACAGGCTCGCCATCATGGAACTTCAGGCCGGGACGCAGGCGGAAGGTCCAGGTCTTGAACTCCGCGTCATGCTCCTCGGCCTCGACCATCTGGCGCTTGGGTTCGAGCTTGCTGTCCACGCCGTACAGCGTGTCCCAGACCAGCGCCGAGCCGTTGCGCACGACATACTGCGTGCCCCAGATCGGATCGAAATTGGCCAGATTGGCCTGCGGCACGAAGCGCAGCGTGCGCGCGGCGGCGCCCTGTCCCAACGCCGGTGCCGAAAGCCCAGTTGCCGCCGCAGCCGTCACCCCAGCTGCTGCGCCGATAAACGTCCGTCGCTTCATTCGGTCCCTCCGCTCTCCCTGCGGTTGTAACCGGGACCGGCGTCTCCCTAGCGCACGCGGTCCGCGGTCAAACGCCATCGCAGCCCGCGTGCGCTGCCGACGGCCGTCAATTCCAGCCTAGCGTCCGCGCGCGCGACCGCAAGAGGGTAACGTGCCATGGGCGCGGCCGGTGATCACGCCTTGCGGACCCCCCAGAACAGCGGGATGCCGCCGGGCTGCGATGCCCCGCTCAGCGTCCGGCGATGGGCCATCGGCAGGAAGTACTGGCCGAGCGGGATGTAGGGCACGTCCTCCATCGCCTGGCGCTGGAGGTCGGCGGCGATGCGGCGCTGCTCCTCCAGGCTCGCCGCCTCGAACCATCCCTCGCGCAGCGCCTCGATCCGCGGGCTCTCGGGCCAGCCGACGAAGCCTGCGCGCCCGTTGCCGCGCAGCACGAGGTGGCCGGCGGGATTGATGTGGTCGAGCCCGGCCCAGGACGAGAAGTAGCCGCTCCAGCCACCGCGCGCGGGCGGCTCGCGCGAGCCCAGCCGGCGCACCACGCTCGCCCAGTCCATGGTCTGGTAGTCCACCGTGAGCCCGGCCTTGCGCAGCATGTCGGCGCCGACCTCGCTCATCGCCGCCGTCGCCGGGACATCGGTCGCGGCGAGCAGCACCACTGGCTCGCCCGCGTAGCCGCTCTCGGCGACCAGCCGGCGCGCGCGGTCGGCATCGAAGCGCATCGCCTCCAGCCCCGCCTCGGTCGCGAGCGGCGTGCCCGGCGCGAACACGCCGACGCCGGTGCGCCAGAACCGCGCGTCCGTGCCGGCGATCGCGGCGCCGAAATCCGCCTGGTTGACCGCCGGCAGCAGCGCGCGCCGGAGACGGGGGTTGTCGAAGGGCGGATGCAGATGATTCGGCCGGAACGTGGCGATGAAGCCGAGCGTGTCCGGGATCGCGACCACGATCTCGCGCTCGCGCGCGAGCATCGGGTGCAGATCGGCTGTGGCGCGCTCCCACCAGTCGACCTCGCCCGCCCGCAGCGCCGCGGCCGCGGTCGCCGGGTCGGGGATGATCTGCCACTCGACACGGTCGATCAGCGCGCGCTTGGGGCCTGATGTGAACGACGCCTCGCCATCGCCGCGCGGCAGGTAGCCGTCGAAGCGCTCATAGACCACGCGCGCGCCCAGCACGAACTCGTCGGCGCGAAACCGGAACGGCCCCGAGCCGATCACCTCGCCCGGACCGAACGGGCGCATCGGATCGGCGGCAGCGATCCGTTCGGGCATCACGAAGCAGGCGATGCTGCCCGGCTTGGCGAGCGCGTCCGCCAGCATCGCGAAGGGGCGCCGCAGTCGGATCGTGAAACGGCGGTCATCGAGCGCGGCGATCGCCTCGGCGAGTGCCAGCACCCGCCCGCCCATCGCATCGCGCGCGCCCCAGCGGCGGATCGAGGCGACGCAGTCGGACGCCCGTACCGGCTCGCCGTCGTGGAAGCGGAGCCCCTCGCGCAGCGTAAAGGTCCAGCGCAGCCCACCGTCCTCGGCTGTGTGCCCAGCGACCATCTGCGGCTGCGCGCGGTACTCGGCGTCGATGCCGTACAGCGTGTCCCAGACCAGGAAGCCGTGGTTGCGCGTGACATAGGCCGATGAGGCGACCGGATCGAGCACGGCCAGACCGGCATGCGGCACGAACCGGATCGTGCGCGCGGTTTGCGCGAGCGCCGGCACGGCCAACGCCGCCAGCCCCGCCCGCATCAAGGTTCGACGCTTCATGGCACTCCACGCCGGTGAGATCGGCGCGGACGGTGCCCGAGCGCGCAGCCCGCCGCAATGGGACCGCGCGAACGGGCCGGCTACGCGCGGCGCACGTTGAGCGGCAGCACCATCCCCTTCAGCACGCCGGTGAGCGACCGCCGCCAGGCCGAGGAGACGAAGTACTGGCCGATCGGCCAATAGGGCAGGTCCTGCCAGAACTGCGCCTGGATCCTTCGCCCGATCGCCTTCTGCGCCTCCGGCGTCGGCGCCTCGAACCACTCGTCGCGCAGCGCCTCAAGCGCGGCACTGGTCGGCCAGCCGAACCAGGCGCCGTCGCCGTTCGCGCGCAGCAGCAGGTGGCCTGCCGGAGAGTTGAAGTCGATCCCGGCGAACAGCGCGATCAGCGCGTTCCAGCCGCCCTGGCCCGGCGGCTCCTTGCGCGCGCGCCGCTGGAGCAGCGTGCCCCAGTCCATGGTCGCGTCCTCCACCGTCAGGCCGCATTTGCGCATCATGTCGATCGCGACCTGGGTGAGGTTGAAGTTGTTGATGATGTTGGCGGGGTCGAGGAACACCACTGGCTCGCCCTGGTAGCCGGCAGCGAGCAGCGCACGCTTCGCCGCTTCGGTGTCGCGCGGGCCGGTCAGAACCTCGATCCCCTCGTCGCTCGCCATCGGCGAGTTCACCGGGAAGCAGCCCACACTGTCGCGCCAGATCGAGCGGTCGTCGCCCATGATCGACTGCATGAAGTCGGCCTGGTTGATCGCCGACAGCAGCGCGCGGCGCTTCGCCGGATCGTTGAACGGCGGGTGCAGGTGGTTCGGGCGCAACGAGGCGACCAGGCCCGAGGTATCGACCACATCGACCATCACATCGCGGTTGCGCTGGAGCACCGGACGGAGATCGTTCGGCACGGTGGACCACCAGTCGATCTCGCCGGTCTGCACCGCCGCGGCCGAGGTCGCGGCGTCGGTGATGATGTGCCACTCCATGCGCTCGAAATGCGCGCGCTTCGGCCCCGAGGTCATGCTCGGCGTGCCCTCGCGCGGCACGTAGCGATCGTAGCGGGCATAGACGAGCCGGCTGCCGACCACGCGCTCGGCGGGCACGATCCGGTATGGGCCGGAGCCGATCACCTCGGGGATGGCGGTCGCCGAATCCGTCTGCGCCAGCCGCTCCGGCATGACGAAGCAGGGATAGGACGAGGGCTTGCCGAGCGCATCGAGCATCGGCCCGAAGGGCCGGTTCAGCCGGATCTCGAAGCGGCGATCATCCAGCGCGCGGATCTCGGCCAGACGTTGCGCCAGCGTCTGGCCGTGCGCGTCGCGCGTCATCCAGCGCTTGATCGAGGCGACCGCGTCCTTCGCGAGCACCCGCTCGCCGTCGTGGAAGGTCGGGCCCTGGCGCAGCGTGAACACCCAGCGCTTGCCGTCATCCTCGACGACATGGCCCTCGGCGAGCTGCGGGTGCGGGCGGAGCTGCTCGTCGAGCCCGTAGAGCGTGTCCCAGACCATGTGGCCGTGGTCGCGCGTCGGATAGGCGGTCGTCACCATCGGGTCCAGGATGGTGACGTCCGCCTGCGGAATGTATTTCAGCACCCGCGCCGCATCGCCCTGCGCGAGCGCCGGTGCCGCGAGCGGTGCTGCGGCGAGCGCGGCGGCCCCCTTCAGGGCGGTGCGGCGAGAGAGCATCTCAGACCCTCCTGACGTTCCAGAACACGGGGATGCCGCCCGGCTGCATCACGCCGGTGATCGAGCGGCGATGCGCAAGCGGCTGGAAGAACTGCCCGAGCGGGATGTAGGGCACGTCCTCGAACATCTGCTTCTGCAGCTCGGCGGCGATGCGCTGCTGGCTCGCGAGGTCAGGCGCCTCGAACCAGTCCTCGCGCAGCTGCTCGAGCCGGGCACTCTCCGGCCAGCCGATGAAGCCCTGCCGTCCCTGGCCGCGCAGCATGTGGTGCCCGGCGGGGTTGAGATGGTCGAGCCCGCCCCAGTTGGTGCAGAACACGCTCCAGCCGCCCTGCTCGATCGGCTCCTGGCGGGCGCGGCGCTGCACGACCGTGCCCCAGTCCATCGACTGGAAGTCGATGTTCACGCCGAGGCGGCGGAACATGTCGCCCGCCACCTGGCTCAGCGCCTGCAACGAGGCGATGTCGGTGGTCGCGAGCAGGACGATCCGCTCGCCGTTGTAGCCGCTCTCGGCGATCATCCGCTTGGCGAGGTCGATGTTGTTGGCGAACGCCTCCATGCCGACATTGCTCGCGAGCGGCGTGCCGGGCGTGAAAGCGCCCACGCCCGTCTTCCAGTACTTCGGATCGGTACCCATCACCGCCGTCATGTAGTCGGCCTGGTTGATCGCGCGGACCAGCGCCTGGCGGAACTTCGGGTTGTTCATCGGCGGGTGCAGGTGGTTCGGCCGCATCACCGAGATCGAGCCCAGCGGATCGGGCAGCGTCACGTTGACGTTGCGATTCCGTTCCAGCACCGGCATCAGGTCGGCGGTGGCGATCTCCCACCAGTCGATCTCGCCGGACTGGATCGCCGCACCGGCGGTCGCGAAATCAGGGATGATGTGCCACTCGACACGGTCGAAATGGACCACCTTCGGGCCGGCCGTGCCCGAGGGCTGCCCGGAGGAGCGCGGCACGTAGCCTGCGAACTTCTCGTAGACCACGCGGCTGCCCGAGACGAGCTCGTCGCGCTTGAAGGTGAATGGCCCGCTGCCGATCAGCTGCTCGGGACGGATCTGGGTGAAGGCGTCCGTCTCCGCGATCCGTTCCGGCATGATGAAGGGCACGTTGCTGGTCGGTTTGGAGAGCGAATCCAGCATCAGCCCGTAGGGCCGCTTCAGGCGAATCTCGAAGCGTCGGTCATCGAGCGCCTTCATCTCGTCGGTGAGCGAGGCGAGACGGGCGCCCATCGGGTCGCGCTTGGCCCAGCGCGCGAGCGAGGCGACGCAGTCGCGCGCCCGCACCGGCTCGCCATCGTGGAACTTCAGCCCTTCGCGCAGCGTGAAGGTCCAGCGCCGGTCGCCGTCATCGACCGTGTGGCCCTCGACCATCTGCGGCTGCGCCTTGTACTCGTCGTCGAGTCCGTAGAGCGTGTCCCACACCAGGAAGCCGCTGTTGCGGGTGACGTAGGCGGTGGTCCAGATCGGATCCATCACCGTCAGGTTCGCATGCGGAATGAACTTCAGCGTGCGGGCCGCCTGGCCCTGCGCCAGCGCGGGCGCGGCCACGGTCGCTGCTGCCGCGCCAAGGAATGTGCGTCGCCTCATCGTCTTGTGTCTCCCTTGCCCGTTGCGGGTCTGGCCGGAAGCATGGCGAGCATTCACCCCGTCTGTCCATAGCGCCTTGACCGATCGAAGGAGGGATGATGCTCCGACGCGGACTGATTGCCCTGGGCCTGACCCTTGCCCTGCCAGCCCGGGCCGAGGTTCCACCGGTCGATGCCGGCGCGGAGGCGCTCGCCGCACGGATGCGCTCAGGCGGTCTCAACCTCTACATCCGCCACGCCCGCACCAACCGCGCGCACCGCGACAGCGGGATCGTCGGCGTGCGCGAGGGGCAGCGCAACATCACCGCCGAGGGACAGGCCCAGTCGCGCCTGCTCGGCTCGGCCTTCGCCGCCCTGCCGGTGCCGCATGGCCGCGTGCTCGCGGGTCCGGTCTATCGCGCCCGCGACACCGCCGAGATCGCCTTCGGGGCGGGCCGCGTCGACGTGATCACCGACCTGATCGCCGACGACTACTCGGCCGGGGTGGATTACAGGGCGATCGTCGCTGCGATGCGCATTCGCCTCGCCAGCCCGCCGCCCGAGGGCCTCAACACCGTGATGGTCGGCCATCGCACGCCGCTCGAGCACTACACGCGCCAGGCGCTGCCCGACACGATCATGCCGGAGGGCGCGATCGCGGTGATCGAGCCCCTGGGCGAGGCGTTCCGCTGGCTCGGCAGCCTGACGACCGAGCGGCTGGCCGCGCTCGCCGGCGTCGGCTGACGCGTCAGCGCGCGGGGCCGTAGCCGAAGGCGACGGGCGGCGGATCGGCGGTCTCCACCCAGACCGCCTTGGTGCGCGTGTAGGCGAGCAGCGCCTCGACGCCCGAGGATCGCCCGTGGCCCGAGGCGCCGAACCCGCCGAACGGCACCGAGACATGGATCGTGCGGTAGCCGTTCACCCAGAACGTGCCCGCTCGCACGGCGGCCGCGACGCGGTGCGCGCGGCCGACATCGCGCGTCCAGACCGCGCCGGCCAGCCCGAACCGGGTGTCGTTGGCAAGCCGGATCGCCTCGGCCTCGTCCTCGAACGGAATCGCGGCGAGCACGGGGCCGAACACCTCCTCCTGCGCGATCGTGGCCGATGGCGCGACGCCGGCGAGCAGGGTCGGCGCGAGCCAGAACCCGCCCCCGGGCACCCCATCGGGTGCTGCGCCGCCGGTGGCGAGCCGCGCCCCGGAGGCCACGCCCTCGGCGACCATCGCCGTGACCTTGGCGTGCTGCCGGGCATTGGCGATCGGCCCCATCTCGGTCATGGGATCGAGCGGCGGGCCGAGCCGGATGCGCTGCGCCCCCTCGGCCACGGCGGCGACGAACCGGTCGTGGACCGAGCGCTCGACCAGCAGCCGCGAGCCGGCGACACAGGACTGGCCGCAACCGGCGAAGATCGCCGCCTGCGCGCCCCGCACGGCAGCGTCGAGGTCGGCATCGGCGAAGACGATGTTGGCGCTCTTGCCGCCGAGTTCGAGCACGGCGGGGATGCCGCGCCGCGCCGCCGCCATGCCGATCACCGCACCGGCCTCGGGCGAGCCGACGAAGGTGACCATGTCCACCCGCGCATCCGCCAACAGGGCGGCACCCGTGGTCGGGCCGAAGCCCGGCACCACGGAGATCACCCCGCGCGGCACGCCCGCCTGCTCGGCGAGCCTGGCGAAGGCCAGGCTGGTCAAGGGCGTCAGTTCCGAGGGCTTCAGGATGCAGGCATTGCCGGCGGCGAGGATCGGCGCGACGTTCCAGCCGGCGGTGAACAGCGGCGCGTTCCAGGGCGTGATGGCCAGCAGCACGCCCTGCGGCTCATGCCGCACCGTCACGTGGTGGCTGGTCGGCACAGGGATCACCCGGCCTTCCAGCTTGTCGGTCCAGCCGGCCCAGTAGCGCAGCATGTCGGCGACGGCGCTGGCCTCGCGGCCGCAGTCGCGCAGCGGCTTCCCGCTGGTCGCCGCCTCCAGCACGGCGAGCGTCTCGGCGTGGCGCGCCACCGCCTCGCCCCAGGCCCAGAGCGCCCGGCCGCGTGCGGCCGGCGTCAGCGCCGCCCAGGCGCGGAAGCCGCGCGCCGCGACCTCGGCCGCGTGGGCGGCGACACGCGGCCCGGCGTCGCGGTACGTCAACAGCGTCTCGCCCGTGGCCGGATCGACCAGCGTCACCGGCTCGCCCTCGCCGGGCACCAGCGCGCCGTCGATCCAGGAACCGGGCGCGGCATCGCCGAGCAGCGCGGCGCAGGCGCGCTCGGCCGCGGCGCGCGCGGACGGCGCCGGCGCGTCATTCATGGCCCGGCTCCGCCTGCCAGAGTTCGGCGGCGACGCGGTTGAAGTCCGCGCCATCCGGCACAGCGCTGTGCTGCAGCCACAGCCGCCCGACCTCCGCCATCAGCGTGCCGGTGCCGCCGACGCGCCCGGCCAGTTCAAGCGCGAGACGGACATCCTTGCGCATCAGCCCGGCGGTGAAGCCGGAGTCGAAACTGTCGGGCAGGATCCAGCGCGGGAAGTTCACCTCGGTCGCGGCACTGCGCCCCGAGGCGGTGTTGATCACAGAGAGTGCAGCCTCCGCCTCCACGCCGGCCCGGCGCGCGAGCCGGAGCGCCTCGGCAGCCGTCAGCAGGTGTGCGGCCACCAGCAGGTTGTTGGCGAGCTTCGCCACCGCGCCCGCACCCGACGCCCCGACATGGACGACGTTCGCCGCGATTGCCTCCAGCGCCGGCATCGCGCGCGCGAGCGCCTCGGCAGCCGTCAGCAGGTGTGCGGCCACCAGCAGGTTGTTGGCGAGC
>CAZHMM010000026.1:0-32316 GCA_964533585.1 uncultured Elioraea sp. | reverse complement strand
GGCTTGAACCGTACGAGGCCATTGAACATCCAGGCAACGGCGACGCGGTCGATCGTCGTCACCGCGAAATGCGGGTCGAGCCGGCCGACATCCTGGGCGGCCATGCCGACATTGAGCGTCGTCCGCTGCTGCGCAACCGCCGGTCCGCCCAGGACCGCGATGCCGAGCGCCGCCGCGCCCGCAAGCAGTGCCGCACGAAGTCTCATGATCCTGCCTCCCGTTCGACGTTGTTGCCGAGCCATCATGTCCGCATCACTGTGCGCTGCCAAGCGCGAACCGGTCGATGCGAAACGGTTCGAGCGGCACGTCGGTGCGTCCGTCCAGCACCAGTTCCGCCAGGATCGCGCCGATCCCGGGTCCGAGCATGAAGCCGTGGCCGGAGAAGCCGAAGGCGTGGATCAGCCCCGGCGTGGTGCGGCTTGCCCCGATCACCGGCAGACCGTCGGGCATGTCGCCGTCGATGCCGGTCCAGCTGCGGATCAGCTGCACCCCCGCCAGCCTGGGCACGAGCTCGACCGCGCGCGCCATCGCCGAAAGCGTCGGCTCCGGCAGGGGCCGGCCCCATGGAATCGCGGGATCGCTGGCGCCGCGCCCGCCGCCGAAGACGACGTTGCCGCGGCGGATCTGGCGCAAATAGACGTCGCCGCCCACCACGCCCATGTTCGGCTCGATGAAGTAAGGGATCGGCTCGCTCACCAGCATGTTCGGCGCGAGCGGCGCGACGGGCACCGGCTCGCCGAACCGCGCGGCGATCTCGCCGCCCCAGTAGCCCATGCAGTTGAGCGCCACGGGCGCGCGCCAGATGCGGCCGCCATGCGCGACGACGAACGCCCCGCCGTCATGCGCGATCCCGGTGACCGGTGTGTGCTCGTTGATCTCCGCGCCCACTGCGCGCGCGGCACGCGCGAAGGCCGGGGCGAGCAGGCGCGGGTTGGCCGCACCGTCCTCGGGCGCCAGGGCGCCGGCGACGACGCATGGCCCGAGCCAGGGATAGCGCGCGTGGATGCTGTTGGAGCCGATCAGCTCGAGCGGCAGATCGTTCGCCCGTGCGATCGCCATGTAGTCGGCGAGCTCGGCCTCCTCCTCGGCGCTGCGCGCGAGCTTCAGATGGCCGGTGACCTCGAACTCGGCATCGGTGCCGATCAGCTCCGGCAGACGCGCCCAGATCTCGCGCGATCGCCGCGCGATCGGCAGCTCCGCCGGGTGCCGCCCGTTCTGCCGCACCCCGCCATAGTTCACGCCCGAGGCCTGGCTGCCCACCAGCCCGCGTTCGAACAGCGCGACGCGCGCGCCACGCCGCGCGAGATGCAGTGCGGCCGAGCAGCCCGCACCGCCGCCGCCCAGGATCAGCACGTCGTGCGTGGCGCTCATTCCGCGGCCTGCACCAGGATCGGGATCGGCTTCACCGGCGGCTGTCCGCGCAACCTGCCGACCTCGGCAATCCCGCACCCCAGCGCGTCGGCGAGGATCTCGGCGGCCGGCGGCCCGCAGACGCGACCCTGGCAGCGGCCCATGCCGACGCGCGTGAACGCCTTGGCGCGATTGACCTCCGGCGCGCCGCCGGTGACGTGCGTCTCGCGCGCGGCGGCGCGGAGTTCGCCGGCGGTGATCGCCTCGCAACGGCAGACGATCGTCGTATCCGGCGCGCGCGCGGCGAGTGCCGCCGGGTACGGAAAGGCGCGCTCGAGCGCGGCGCGGAAGGGGGGGATGCGGGCAAGCGCGCGGTCGAGCCGCGCCAGCTCCGCGGTGCCCGCTACGCCGCCGCCATCCTCGATCGCGGCCCAGGCCGCGCGCGCGCCGGCGAGTTCGGCCGCGTCCGCCCCGGCGATCCCCGCGCCGTCGCCGGCGAGATAGATCCCCGGCACGGCGGTGCGGCCGGTGCGGTCGTGCTGCGGCACCCAGTTGCGCTGCGTCACCTCGAAGCTGAACGGTACGCCGGCAAGATCGGCGAGCTGGCTCTCCGGCTTCAGCCCGAAGCCGAGGCCGACGGCATCGCAGGCGATGCGGTGTTCGCGTCCGGCGCGGTCGCGCACCTGCACGGACGCGACGGCATCCGCGCCCTCGATCGCGATCGGCACACCGCCTTCGATCACGCGAACACCCGCCATGCGCAGCCGCGCGACCAGCGCCAGTCCCTTGGCGAAGGTCGCCGTGTCGCGCAGCAGCCCGGCGGCCGCGCGCATCTTGGTGGCGAACGGCGTCGTGTCCAGCACCAGCGCGACCTCTGCGCCCGCCTTGACGTACTGCATCGCCACCAGCCACAGCAGCGGCCCGGTGCCGATGAAGGCGACGCGGCTGCCGATCGCCACACCTTGCGCCTTCAGCGCGATCTGCGCGGCCCCGAGCGTGAACACGCCGGGCAGCGTCCAGCCGGGAAGCGGCACGATCCGGTCCATCGCGCCGGTGCAGACGATCACATGCTCGAACCCGACCGCCTCATGGCGCCCATCGCGCAGCGTATCCAGCACGCCGGGACGGATGTTCCACACCAGCGTGCCGGGTCGCCAGTCGCTCGCCGCGCGCAGCCGCTCGCCGAGCGCGTGGATCGCCTCGGCCTTGGCCGCCTCGGTGCCGTAGAGGTCGCGATGGCTGCGCGTCGTGCCGGCCACGGGGCGCTGGTAGATCCGACCGCCATTCTCCCGCGCCTCGTCGATCCAGACCGGGCGATACCCCGCGCGCACCAGCACCTCGACCGCGCGTGTACCGGCCGGTCCGGCGCCGATCACCGCGACCGTCATGCGCGTCGTACCGACATGCCGGGCGCGAGCAGCGTCGTGCAGGCGCGCGTGCGGCCGAGCCCGTCCACCCAGACGAAGCAGTCCTGGCACGCGCCCATCCAGCAGAAGCCGGCGCGCTTGCCGTCGCCGAACTCGCTGACGCGCACATGGTCGGCATTGACGAGGATGGCGGTCAGCACCGTGTCGCCGGCGAGCGCCTCCGCCGGCGTGCCGTCGAGCGTGAAGGGGATGCGGGCGCGGGTGGTCTCGGCAAGCCGCGCAAGCTTCACAGCGTCGGCTCCAGCCGGCAGTTCACCAGCACCTCCGCGACGACCGCGTGCGCGGGCAGGCGCAGCACGGTCTCGATCAGCGTCGCGACATCCTCCGGCCGGCTCATCTGTTCACGCGGGTGCTTGGTCACATGCGCGGTCATGTCGGTGTCGACGAAGCCGGGACAGATCGCGGTGGCGCGGATACCGGCCTCCCAGCCCTCGCGGCGGATCGCGTGGGTGAGCGCGACGGCGGCGAACTTGCTCGCCGCATAGCCCATGTTCTCGTTCGCTACCCGTTTGCCGGAGAGCGAGGAGAGGATTGCGACGCGGCCGTTGCCCGAGGCAACCAGATGCGGCCAGGCGGCGCGCACCAGATGCTTCGGCCCCTTCACGTTGACGGTCCAGAGCGCGTCGAGCGCGGTGTCGTCCGGATCGAGGAGACGCGCCACGGGGTTGATGCCAGCGGCGGCGACCACGGCGTCGATCCGGCCGAAGCGCTCGGCCGTCGCGGCCGCCCAGGCATCGGCGGATGCCGGGTCCTCGGCGTCATAGCGATGCGTGACCAGCCGGTTCGAGGATGGCAGGTCGTGCCGGTCGCGCACGCCGGCCGAGACAGCAAAGCCGCTGTCGAGCAGCTTCAGCGCGACCGCACGGCCGATGCCGCGGGCAGCGCCGGACACCATCGCCACGCGGCCATCGGCGTCAAGCATCCGCAAGGGCTCCCGTCGTGACGTGGCAGCGCACGCGATGGCCTTCGCCCACCGAGACGAGCGCCTGCTCGCGCTCGCAGCCGGCACGGCTGAGGGGGCAGCGCGGCGCGAAGCGGCAGCCTTTCGGCATCGCATCGAGGGCGGGCACCCTGCCGGGGATCGCGGCGAGGTCCTGCCCGGCGCGGTCCATGCGCGGAATGGTGGCGAACAGCGCGCGCGTGTAGGGATGGCCAGGATCGGCAAAGATCGCGTGGACCGGCCCCTCCTCGACGATCTCGCCCGCATACATCACCGCCACGCGGTCGGCGATCTGCGCGACCACGCCGAGATTGTGCGTGATGAACAGCACCGAGGTGCCGTGACGCGCGCGCAGATCGGCGAGCAGCCCGAGCACCTGCGCCTGGATGGTGACGTCGAGCGCGGTGGTCGGTTCGTCGGCGAGCAGCACGGCCGGCTCGCAGGCGAGCGCCATCGCGATCATCACGCGCTGGCGCATCCCGCCCGAGAACTGATGCGGATACTCCGAGAGCCGCGCCGCCGCGGAGGGAATCTTCACCTCCTCGAGCAGCCCGAGCGCGTGCTTCAGCGCCTCCTTGCGCGCCAGGCCGCGATGGCGGATCAGCGGCTCGGCCACCTGGTCGCCGACCGTCATCACCGGGTTGAGGCTGGTCATCGGTTCCTGGAAGATCATCGCGACGCGATCGCCGCGGATCTTCTCGAGCTCGGCCTCGGGCAGTCCGGTGATCTCGCGGCCCTCCAGCACGATCCGCCCGGCGGCGATGCGCCCGGCAAGCCCCGGCACCAGCCCCATGATCGAGAGCGCCGTCATCGACTTGCCGCAGCCGCTCTCACCGACGAGGGCCAGCGTCTCGTTGCGCGCGAGCGTGAAGGAGATGTCCTTCACCGCCGGGTGCCACGCACCACCGATGCGGAACTCGGTGCGCAGCCCCTCGACCGCGAGCGCCGTCATGCCGCCGCCTGCTCGATGAGCCGCGCCGGCGCGAAGGGCGCCACAGGCAGGTTCGTCGTGCCGCGCATCATGATCTCGGCGACCGCTGCGCCGGCAGCCGGCGCAAGCTGGAACCCGTGGCCCGAGTAACCGAAGGAGTGGATCAGGCCAGGGCACGTCGTGCTCTCGCCGAGGACCGGGATCTCGTCCGGCGTGCGTGCCTCGATGCCGCACCAGCTGCGCACGATGCGCACGCCGCGCATCAACGGGAACAACTCGGCGGCGATGCGCGCGGCCTTGGCGAGGTTGCGGAAATCCACCACCGACGTCTCGGCCGCGACGTCCGCGCGGCCCTGATGGCCGCCGCCGATCAGCACCGTGCCGGCATCCGTCTGCTTGAACGACAGCGCGCGCGACGCCGACCCCACGGTCGGCTCGACGAAAC
The DNA here is from genome assembly GCA_964533585.1 of uncultured Elioraea sp. Classification (GTDB taxonomy): domain Bacteria; phylum Pseudomonadota; class Alphaproteobacteria; order Acetobacterales; family Acetobacteraceae; genus Elioraea. The sequence continues at coordinate 27,223 of CAZHMM010000026.1, read as the reverse complement.
GCGGCAGCCGCTCGGTGACGATCATCATCGACGACTTCACGCCGCAGCGGATCGTCTCGCCCGCCATCCGCGCGACCGTCGTCGCCCAGGCGCCGGCGCAGTTGGCGACCCGCTCGGCCTCCCACGCGCCGCGCTCGGTGATGACGCGCAAGGTGCCCGCGCCGGTGCGCTCGAGCCCGACGACGCCGGCACCCTCCTCGATCACCGCGCCGGCAGCGAGGGCGGCGCGCCGGAACGCCATCACGGTGCGCATCGGATCGGCCGCCCCGTCATCGCGCACCACCAGGGCGCCGACCACGTGCGGTGCGACCGCCGGCAGCAGTCGTCGCGTCTCCGCGCGATCGACCACCTCCTCGTGCGACCAGCCGAGTGCCCGCACCTCGGCCGCGCGGCGTTCGAGCTTGGCGAGATCGGCCTCGCTCTCCGCGACCTTCACCTGGCCGGAGGGGCGGAAACCGCCATCATCGCCGACCAGCGCGGGCAGCTTCGTCCACATCTCGAACGCCACCTGCGACAGCGCGATCTCGCGGACATCCCGCCCGAGGCGCCGCACGCCGCCGGCATTGATGCCCGAGGAGTGCCTTCCGACATGGCGCCGTTCGAGGATCGTGACGGACCAGCCGGCGCGGGCGAGATTAAGCGCGGTCGACAGCCCATGCAGCCCGCCGCCGATGACCACCGCGCGCGCGGTCATCGACCGCCCGCCTCGGCGGTCTCATGCAGTGCGGCGAGCTCGCCGAGCGTGAGCGGCTTGGTCGGGAAGCGCAGCCGGTATGGCTCGACCTCCTGCACCGGCACGCCGCGCGCGGCCGCGATCACCGCCACGACCGAGGGGCCGCACATCCGCCCCTGGCACGGCCCCATGCCGGCGCGCGTGAACGACTTGAGCTGGTTCGCGCCAAGGCAGCCAAGCGAAACCGCCTCGCGCACACGCCCCGCCGTCACCTCCTCGCAGCGGCAGAGGATGGTATCGTCCTCCGGTTCGACCGGCAGCGGCGCGTACAGCGCATCGAGGAACGGGCGCACGGCGAGATGCTTGGCCCGCGCCGAGAGGAGCGGCGCGGCCGCGGCGTCGCGCGCCGCCTCGGTGAGCCGCCCGAGCGCCGTGGCGATGCCGAGAGCCGCGATCCGGCCCGAGAGCTGTGCAGCGGCCGCCCCGCCGATCCCGGCCCCATCGCCGGCGATCACGATCGGTGGGTGGCTCGACCGCCCCCACGCGTCTGTCTCTGGCTTCCAGCAGCGCTGCGTCTCGTCCCAGACATGCGCGCAGCCGAGCGCGCGGGTGATCTGCACCGAGGGGATGACGCCGTCATGCAGCAGCAGCATCGCGGCAGGCTTCGTGTGCACTGCGCCGTCGGTGACGAAGCGGATGCGCTCAAGCCGTGCAGCACCCTCGGCACGAAGATCCGCAGCCCGGATCCACTTCACGCCGGCACGGCGCAGCGCAAGGCGCCACGCCAGCCCGCGCGTGAGATAGGACGGCGCCCGCAGCGCGCCCGGCAGATGCGCCAGCGCGCGCCGCCGCCCGGCCGGGTCGGCAAGATCGAGCACGCCGGCGATGCGCCCGCCCGCAGCAAGCGCCTGCGTCGCATAGAGCAGCAGCAGTGGTCCCTGGCCGGCGAGCCAGACATCCCCTGACGGAGCGAGGCCGCCGGTCTTGAGCGCGATCTGTGCCGCGCCGACCGTCATCACGCCCGGCAGCGTCCAGCCCGGGATCGGCAGCGGCCGTTCCGTCGCGCCGGTCGCGATCAGCACCTGCGCCGCCTCGGCATCGCGCGCGCGGCCCTGCTCGCTCCAATAGACGCGGCCCTCGGGCTCGACGCACCACACGCTCGCACCGAACCGCGCCTCCGCTCCACTGCCACGGAACGCCCGCACGGCCTGCTGCGCGGCGCGGTCGTCGTCATCCTTCGCCGCGCGCGCCTCGATCGCCTGCCAGATCCGCCCGCCGGGTGCCGGGTTCTCGTCGAGCACCAGCACCGAGAGCCCGTGCGCGCGCGCCTCGGTCGCCGCCGCGATGCCGGCCGGGCCGGCGCCGATGATGGCGAGATCGACCCTCATGCCGCATCCTCGGCGGCAACATCGCGCGCGCCATGCTGTCGCCCAACGCGCATCCCCTCACTCACCGGCACGAGGCAAGTCTGCACGCCACCGACACCGTCCACCACGGCGAGGCAGTCGAAACACGCCCCCATCATGCAGAACGGCCCGCGCGGCGCGCCGGAGACGGCCGTCGTGCGGAAGTCGAGGATGCCGGCGGCGAGCAGCGCGGCGGCGACACTCTCGCCCTCGCGCGCCTGGATCGGCTCGCCTTCGAACAGGATCGTCACCGAACCGGGATCAGGCCGCGTCAGCATGGAACCGGTCCGGGCCGAGCTCGGCGACAAGATCGGGCAGCCGGCCACTGAGGATCGCCTCGGCGAGCGGGCCGGCATGCGCGGCCGACAGCGTGACGCCCGAATGGCAGACCGCGACATAGGCGCCGGGATGCGACGGCGACTGCGCGTAGATCGGATAGCGATCGGGTGTCATCGGCCGAAGCGCGCCCCAGGCACGCACCACCCGCGCGTGCGAGAGCGGCGGCAGCACCTGCACGGCGCGCGCGGCCATGCGCGCGAGATCCTTCACGGTCGTCGCGGTCTCCCACAGGTTCTCCTCGTAGCTGACGCCGATCTGCACCACACCCTCCGCGGTCTGGCGGATCGCGCTCGCCGGCAGGGGCAGCATCGGCGGCAGCCGCTCGGTGACCATGTTCTGGCCACGTACCGGATGCACCGCGACCCGCATGCCCAACATCGCCGCGAGCGCCGGCGTGCCGAGCCCCGCCGCGATCACCACGCGCTCGGCGGCGATGGTCTCCGCGCCGCGATGCACGGTGAAGCCTGGCCGCACCGCGTCGACCGCCGCGCCGGGGCGATGCTCGCCGCCGGCCGCACGGAAGGCGGCATGCATCCCGCGCAGCAGCAGCAGCGGGTTGACGTGGCCATCCTCGGGTGCGAGCGAGGCGCCGAGCACACGCGGGCCGAGCGGCGTGCCCGGGATCAGGTCATCGAGCTCGCGCCGATCCAGCATGCGCACCGGCGTCGAGGCACCGCCGATCTGGTTGTGCAGGCGGCGCACATCCTCCACCCGCTGCTCCCATTCCTGCTCGCCGAGCGTGAAGATCAGGCCGCCCTTGCGGCGGAAGCCGATATCGGTGCCGGCCGCGCCGCTCATCGCCTCGGCGAACGCGTCCCAGTGGCGCAGGCTTTCGCGCGTCCAGGCCGCATAGGCCGGCATGCCGTCGCCCTTGCCCTGGCTCCAGACGAGGCCGAAATTGCCGCGCGCCGCGCGCAGCGCGACGTCGCCCTCGTCGAGCAGCACGGTGCGCGCACCGCGCCGTGCGCACCCCACGGCGATGGCCGAGCCCACCATGCCCCCGCCGACCACCGCGACATCGAACCGCTCCGCCATCATTTGCAGTATCCGGCGGGCCGCCCTAGCCTGCAAGACATGGACGCGAAACGGGAGGTGTGCATGCTGCGGATCGTCCTTGCTTTGGCTCTGCTCGCCACGCCGGTCGCGGCACAGACGCTGCGGGTCGGACAGATCGGCCAGCAATCCGGCACGCTCGATCCGCACCGCGCGACCGCCACGCCCGACAAGGGGCCGGCAAGCTGGATGTTCGACGGGCTGGTGCGCTTCCCGCCCGGCGTGGCCGATCCCGCCAAGCTTGAGCCCGATCTCGCCGAGCGCTGGGAGCGCAGCGCCGACGGCCTGACCTGGACCTTCACGCTGCGCGAGGGCGTGCAGTTCCACCACGGCCTGGGCACACTCACCGCCGAGGACGTCGCCTTCTCGATCCGCCGTGCAGCGACCGCCGAGAGCTCGGCCTTCGCGAGCGATTACCGCGACCTCGGCGCGGTCGAGGTGGTCGATCCGCGCACGGTGCGCGTGGTGTTCCGCCAGCCGGTGCCGAGCGCGCTCGGCCTGCTCGCCAACTACCACGGCGGCATGATCGTCTCGAAGCGCGCGGCCGAGGCCGGCGACTTCGCCCAGCGCCCGGTCGGCACCGGCCCGTTCCAGTTCGAGGCGATCGAGCCGGGCGGATTGCGGCTCGCCGCGCATGCGCGGCATTTCCGCGGCACGCCCAAACTGGCCAGCGTGCATGTGCGCTTCATCCCGTCCGACCAGACGCGCGAGCTCGCCTATACCGCCGGCGAGCTCGACCTCTTCATCGGCCGGCGCGAGCAGCGCTGGGTGGAGCGGATGAGGCAGGCGCCGAACACGGCGGTGGAGGTGTTCGGCCCGGGCGAGTTCCGCACCCTGCTGCTCAACACGAAGAGCGCGCCGCTGGACGATGTGCGGGTGCGCCGCGCGCTGATCCACGCCATCGACGTGCCGGGGATCGTGCGCTTCGTCGGCCCGGATGTGGCGCAGCTCTGGCCCTCGCCGGTGCCGCCCGGCTATCTCGGCGCGATCACCGACGTGCCGACCTATCCGCATGACCCGGCGCGCACGCGCGCGCTGCTCGCCGAGGCGGGGCATCCGCAGGGCGTCACGCTCAAGGCCGTGGTGTCGTCGATCACCGCGCAGCTGCCGATCATGGAGGTGATCCAGGCGCAGCTTCGCCGCGCCGGCATCACGCTGGAGATGGACGTGGTCGAGCACGCGACCTATCACGCGCGGATCCGCCAGGACCTCTCGCAGGTGACGTTCTATGGCGCGGCGCGCTTCCCGGTGGCGGACTCCTATCTGACCCAGTTCTACCACTCGCGCTCCGCGCCAGGGCAGCCGACCATGTCGCTGAACTTCGCCCATTGCAGCGCCGCCGATGCCGAGATCGACGCCGCGCGCAGCGAGCCCGATCCGCAGAAGCAGGCGGCGCTCTGGGCGACCGCGCAGCGCAAGATCATGGACGCGGCGTGCTCGCTGCCGCTCTATGACCTGCGCCAGGTCTGGGTGCGGGGCAGCCGGGTGGCACTCGGCTACACGCTCGAAGGGTCGATGAACCTCGCCCCGCCGATCACCGCCGAGACCGCGCTGCGCTGAGCTCAGCCGAGCAGGCGGCGCATCGTCGCGGCGAAGCGGGCGGCGATCGCCTCCTCCTCGGCGTGGTGTCCGCCGGCGATCACGGGGCGGCCGGCGACGTAAACGTCGCGCACCAGCCCCGGCGCGGTCGCGAAGACGAGCGTATCGGCGATCGCCGCGCGGTCCCGGCCGGCAAGCATCGGGTGGGCGGCGTCGAGCACGACGAGATCGGCGCGCTGCCCTGATGCGATTGCGCCGGTGGGCTGCCCTGCCGCCCGGGCGCCTGACGAAGCGGCCGCCGACCACAGGGCCGTGCCGCTGGAGGGCTGGTCCGCGGTCGCGCCGACCGCGCGCCTGAGGTGGCGGAGCCGCTGCGCGTATTCGAGGATGCGCAGTTCTGCCGCCGCGTCGGTGCCGACATGGCTGTCCGTGCCGACGCCGAAGCTGCCGCCCGCCGCACGCCAGCCAAGGAACGGGAAGACCCCGTCGCCGAGATTGCCCTCGGTGGTCGGGCAGAGCCCGGCAACCGCGCCGGCTGCGGCGAGCGCCTGCGTCTCCGCCGCATCCATGTGCGTCGCGTGGATGACGCACCAGCGCCGATCGACCGGCAGATGCGCGAGCAGACGCGCGACCGGACGCTCGCCGGTCGCGGCCAGGCACTCCTCGACCTCGCGCGGCTGCTCGGCGGCGTGGATGTGCAGCGGCGCAGCGGCGTCGTCACACCAGACCGCCGCGGCGAATGCGCCGAGTTCCTCCACCGTCACGGCGCGCAAGCTGTGCGGCGCGGCGCCCACGCGCAGCAGCGGCTCGGATGCCGCTGCGCGGCGGAGCGCGGCGATGATGTCGAGCACGGTCTCCGGCGAGAGCAGGAAGCGGCGCTGGCCATCACCCGGTGGCCGGCCGAAGCCGCCGTGGCGATAGAGGCAGGGCAGGATCGTGCAGGCGATGCCGGACCGGCGCGCGGCGGCGAGGATGCGCCAGGCCATCTCCGCCGGATCGGCGTAGGGCGTGCCGGTGACGTCGGCCTGGAGATAGTGGAACTCGGCGACCGCCGTGAAGCCGCCCTTCAGCAGCGCGACGTAGAGCTGTGCCGCGATCGCCTCGACGTCGTCCGGGGTCAGTCGCGCGAGGAAGCGGTACATGATCTCGCGCCACGACCAGAAATGATCCTCGCCCGATGGGCTGCGCGTCTCCGCAAGCCCGGCCATCGCGTACTGGAAGGCATGGCTGTGCAGGTCGGTCATGCCGGGCAGCACCGGCCCGGCGAGGGCAGCGGCAGCCCCGCGCGACGCGCCGGCGGCGACCGAGGCGATCGTTCCGTCCGGCGTCAGCGCGATGGCGACGTCGCGCCGCCACCCTTCCGGCAGCAGGGCCCAGGGTGCATGCAGGCTGGTCGGATCGGTCACGCTGTTCTGCTCCGGCTGCCTTGCCGCGATGCGACACGCCGGTAGGATGCGACGCGAGGGCTTGAACCGACCAGTGGGGGCTAGGGCATGACGTGGCGTGTCGGCGTCGATTCCGGGGGCACGTTCACGGATGTCTGCCTGTTCGACGAGGCGAGCGGCCGGATCGAGGTCTGGAAGGTCGCCTCGACGCCCGATGATCCGTCGCGCGCGATCGCCCAGGGCGTCGATGAGGGGATGGGACGCGTTGGCGGTGGCCCGGGCGACGTTGCCTATTTCGGGCACGGCACGACGGTCGCCACCAACGCGCTGATCCAGCATCGCGGCGTGCCGACCGGGCTGGTCACCACCGAGGGGTTCCGCGACCTGCTGGAGATCGGCCGGCAGAAGCGGCCCGATCTCTATGATCTCCAGGTGGACAAGCCGCCGGTGCTGGTCGCGCGCGACCTGCGTCTCGAGGTGCCCGAGCGGGTTCGCCATGACGGCACGGTCGAGACGCGGCTGGACGAGACCGCGCTCCGCGAGGCCGCCCGCGCGCTGAAGCGGGCGGGGGTCGCCGCGGTCGCGGTGTGCTTCCTCTACGCCTTCGTCCGCCCGGAGCATGAGGCCGCGGCGCGGCGCATCCTTGCCGAGGAGCTGCCCGAGGCCTTCCTTTCGATCAGCCACGAGATCGCGCCCGAGTTCCGCGAGTTCGAGCGGATGTCGACGGCGGTGGTGAACGCCTATCTCGGCCCGGTGATGCAGCGTTATATCCGCCGGCTCGCCGAGCGGTTGCGGGCGCTCGGCATGATGGCGACGCCGCATCTGACGCAGTCGAACGGCGGCGTGATGGGGCTGGAGGCGGCGGCGAACCTGCCGGTACGGATGGTGCTCTCCGGTCCGTCCACCGGCGTGGTCGGCGCCCAGGCGGTCGGCCGGCTCGCGGGCTTCCCCGACCTGATCACCTTCGATATGGGCGGCACCAGCACCGACGTCGCGCTGCTGCAGAGCGGCGAGCCGAGGCTCGCGAGCGAGAGCATCGTGCACGGCTATCCGATCAAGGCGCCGATGCTCGACATCCACACTGTCGGCGCCGGCGGCGGCTCGATCGCCTATGTGGACAGCGGCGGCCTGCTGAAGGTCGGGCCGCGCAGCGCCGGCGCCGATCCGGGCCCGGTGTGCTACGATCGCGGCAACGATGAGCCCGCGGTGACGGACGCGAACGTGGTGCTCGGCACGCTGCACCCGACGCATCTGCTCGGCGGACGGATGCCGATCCGCCGCGAGCGCTCGATCGCGGCGATCGAGCGGCTCGCGAAGCGGCTCGGCATGGACACGATGGAGACCGCGCAGGGCATCCTCTCGGTCGTCACCGCCAACATGGCGAAGGCGATCCGCGTGATCAGCGTGCAGCGCGGCCATGATCCGCGCGACTACACGCTGATGGCGTTCGGCGGCGCGGGGCCGCTGCACGCCGCCCGGCTCGCCCGCGAGCTCGAGATCAGGCGCGTGCTGGTGCCGCGCAACCCCGGCATCCTGTGCGCGATGGGCCTGCTGCTGACCGACCTGCGCGCCGATTTCGCCGCCACGCGGCTGACCCCGCTCGGCAAGGAGGCGCTCGCGCCGATGAGCGCCGCCTTCGAGACGCTGGCCGCGCAGGCCAGTGCGTGGTTCGACCTCGAAGCCATCCCCGCCGAGGCGCGGCGCGTCACGCGCACCGTCGACATGCGCTATGCCGGGCAGAACTACGAACTGCCGGTCGCGCTGCCGGACGGGCCGTTCGATGCGGGCACGCTCGCGCTGCTCGCGGAAGGGTTCGCCGCCGAGCATCGCCGCATGTACGGCTTCGTCGCCGAGGGCGAGCCAGTGCAGCTCGTCACCTTCCGCATCGAGGCGACCGGGATCGTGCGCAAGGCTTCGCTCACCGCGAGGCCGCTCGGCGCCGAGGATGCGTCCGCGGCGCGCGAGGCCAGCCGCGACGTCTGGCTGCCCGAGGCGGGCGGCTTCGTCGCCGTGCCGGTCTATGCGCGCGACCGGCTCAGCCCGGGCAACCGCATCGCCGGCCCGGCGATCGTCGAGCAGATGGACTCGACCACCGTGGTCCTGCCCGGCATGGCCGCGCGCGTGGACGGCTACGACAATCTCATCCTGGAGGCGGCGGCATGAACGTCACCCTGGACATCGCCCGGCCGCAGGTCGATCCGATCACGGTCGAGGTGATCGGCTCGGCGCTCTCCTCGATCGTCGAGGAGATGGGCGAGGCGCTGGTGCGCGCCTCCTACTCGACCAACATCAAGGAACGGCGCGACTGCTCCACCGCGCTGTTCGACATCGAGGGCCGCACGCTCTGCCAGGCCGAACACATCCCGATCCATCTCGGCAGCTTCATCGGCGTGGTCGAGCGCATCCTCAAGCGCCACCCGGTCGAGGACATGCGCCCGGGCGACGTGTTCGTCGGCAACGACGCCTATGAGGGGGGCGGGACGCACCTGCCCGACATCGTGCTCGCCGAGCCGATCTTCGTCGAGGGCCGCATCGTCGCCTGGGCGGTGAACCTCGCGCATCACGCCGACTTCGCCGATCGCGGCCATGCGCACATCTACCAGGAGGGGCTGCGCATCCCGCCGATCCGGCTGTACCGCGAAGGCCGGCTGCAGGAGGACATCCAGGAGCTGATCCTGCTGAACTGCCAGGTGCCGCGCGAGCGCCTGTCCGACCTGCGCGCGCAGATGGCGGCGAACCGGCTCGGGGTGGCGCGCATGCAGGCGCTCTGCGCCAAGTACGGCACCGAGACGGTGCTGGCGGCCGGCGCGGCGCTGCTCGACTACGCCGAGCGCAAGATGCGCGCCGGCATCGCCGCGATCCCCGACGGCGTGTGGCGCTTCGCGGACGTGCACGACAGCCCCGAGATCGACGGCGAGCTGCCGCTGTCGATCGAGCTGGAGGTGCGGGGCGACACCATGCGCCTGCATTTCGACGGCCCCGACCAGGTCCGCGCCGGCATCAACATGACCTACACCGCGCTGCTCGCGACCGTCTATTACGCGGTCAAGACGGTGGTCGATCCCACCATCCTGCCGAATGCCGGGCTCGCCCGTCCGCTGACGGTGACGGGGCGCGAGGGCAGCGTGGTGAACTGTGTCCATCCGGCGGCGGTGAATGCGCGCCTCTCGACCTGCCAGCGCGTGGTCGATCTGATCCACGGCGCGCTCGCCCAGGCCGTGCCCGAACGCGTCACCGCGGCGCATAACGGCGCCTGTTTCGTCGCGAGCTTCGTCGGCCGCCAGCCCGGCACCGGCGAGCCCTGGGTCTATCTCGAGACGATCGGCGGCGGGTTCGGCGCGCGCGCCGGCAAGGACGGGCTCGACGGCGTGCACGTGCACACGACGAACACCTCCAACCTGCCGGTCGAGGCGCTGGAGACCGAGTATCCGCTGACGCTGGTGCGCTACGAGCTGGTCGAGGGCTCGGGTGGGCCGGGCACGCATCGCGGCGGCATGGGGCTCCGCCGCGTCTATCGCGCCGAGGCGGAGTGCCGGCTGCGCCTGGATGGCGCGCGCTTCCGCTCGGCGCCCTGGGGCCTGCAAGGCGGGCTGCCCGGCGGCAAGGGCCGTTTCGTGTTCGGTCCCGGCGTCGAGCCCTTCCGCCTCGGCAACGGGACGTTGCGCGCCGGCCAGTGGGTGGAGATCATCACCCCCGGTGCGGGCGGCTACGGGCCGCCTGCCGGCCGGAGTGCCGAGGCGGTCGCCGGCGATGTCCGCGAGGGCCGCATCAGCGCGGCCGAGGCCGAGACGATCTACCGACGCTGACCGCTGCAACCCAGTCGATCGAGGCTCACACAACACACAGGGAGACGACGATGACACCGACCCGACGCTCACTCCTCGCCGCAGGCGCCGCGCTGCCGTTCCTCGGCGCCCTGCCCGCCCGCGCACAGCGCCAGCCCGGCGTGCTGCGCTTCGGCCTCTCCTCCTTCCCGCCGAGCATCCAGCCCTGGGTCAACACCGGCACCGCGGCGGCGACCGTGAAGCTGCTGATCTATCGCGGCCTCGTCTCCTTCGCGCCCGACGGCACGCTGCGCGGCGAACTCGCCGAGAGCTGGCAGAACGAGAACCCGACCACCTGGGTATTCCGCCTGCGCGAGAACGCCGTGTTCCAGAACGGCGACCGCGTCACCGCGGAGGACATCCGCTGGAACCTGGAGCAGATGGCGGCCGAACGCTCGACCGCGTTCTACCGCGGCCAGGCGCAGCGCATCGCGCGGATCGAGACGCCCGATGCCCGCACCGTGCGGCTGGTCACCATGGAGCCGATGGTGACGCTGCCGCTCTGGTTCGCGAACTACCACATGATGATGGTCTCGCCGCGCTCGCCGACCGGCGCGGGCGCCTTGCCGATCGGCGCCGGACCGTTCGTGCTGAAGGGCCAGGAGCGCGGCGTCTCGCTCGATCTCGAACCGTTCGACCGCTACTACAAGCCGGGCCTGCCGAAGCTGCGCGGCGTGCGGATGGTCGCCTATGCCGACGAGAACCTGCGCGTCGCGGCCTTGCAGGCAGGCGATGTCGACCTGATCGAGTACGTGCCCTGGCAGGCGATGGCCTCGATCGAGGCCGATCCGAGGCTCCGTCTCGACGCGGCCGACGGGCCGTTCATGTACCTGACGTTCAACGCCACACGCCCGCATCTGAGCGATGCGCGCGTCCGCCGCGCGATCGCGCATGCGATCCGGCGCGAGGACATCGTCAAGGCGGCGTTCTTCGGCCGCGGCTCGCCGCTCGAAGGTCTGCCGATCCCGCCGGGCAGCCCGCTCTACGATGCCGAACTCGCGACCGGCTGGCGCTACGATCCCGATCGCGCCCGCGCGCTCCTCGCCGAGGCCGGCGTGCCCAACGGCTTCTCCACCAACATCCTCTCGACGGCGCAGTACGGCATGCACAAGGACACCGCCGAGGTCGTGCAGCAGCATCTCGCCGCGATCGGCATCCAGGCCGAGCTGCGCCTCCCCGACTGGGCGACGCGCGTCACGCTCGGCAATCGCGGCCAGTTCGACATCTCGGTGATGGGCACGACCACCGAGAACAACGATCCCGACGGATTGACCAACCTGATCGACGGGTCGCTGCCGGCCTCCTATATCCGCAGCCCCGGCGTGCGCGTGCCGAGGATGGAGCAGCTGCTCGCGGCCGGCCGCGCCGAGTTCGACGAGGCGAAGCGCCGGGAGATCTACACCGAGATGCAGCGCATCGCGCTCGCCGAGGTGCCGATCGCCGGCCTCGCCTGGCGCAGCCAGGGCTACGCCATGGTGCCCGAGGTGCAGGGGTTCAAGGCGCTCGCCGGCGCGCTGAACTTCTTCTCCGGCATCACGCTCGAAGAGACCTCGATCGGATAAAGGAACGATGCTGTTCTGGACGGTCCGGCGCATCCTGGTCAGCCTGGTGCTGATCTGGATCGTCGCGACCGTCATCTTCACGGTGATCCATCTGGTGCCGGGCGATCCCGCCGAGCTGCTGCTGAGCTCCGGCGGGATGGCGCCCGATCCGGCGGCGGTGGCCGAGCTGCGCGAGCGGCTCGGCCTGGATCGGCCGTTCCTGACGCAGTACGGCGACTTCCTCGCCGGGCTCACGCGCGGCGACCTCGGCGCCTCGATGATCGACGACTACCCGGTCATCGACGAGGTGCTGCTGCGCCTGCCCCGCACGCTCGAGCTGATCGCCGCCGGCGCGGTGCTGGCGGTGCTGATCGGCATCCCGGTCGGCACTCAGGCGGCGCTGCGGCGGGGCACGGCGTTCGACCGCGCGACCAGCGCCACCGCCGCGCTGCTGCTGGCGGTGCCGATCTTCGTCGTCGGCACGCTGCTCGTCCTGGTGTTCGCGCAGTGGCTGCGCTGGATGCCCGCCGGCGGCTACGTGCCGCTGGCGCAGGACCCCTGGCAGCATCTCACCCTGCTGACCATGCCGGCGCTCGCGGTCGCCAAGGGCCTGGTCGCCGTGGTGTTCCGCATGACGCGTGCGGCCGTGCTCGACTCGCTCTCGCGCGACTTCGTGCGCACCGCGCGCGCCAAGGGGCTCTCGCCCTCACGCATCCTGGTCCACCACGTCGTCCGCAACGCGATCATCCCGGTGCTGACCGTGCTCGCGCTGCACATGGGCACCCTGCTCGGCGGGACGGTGCTGGTGGAGTACGTCTTCAACTGGCCGGGCATGTCCACGCCGCTGCTCAAGGCCGTGGAGGCGCGCGACTATCCGATGGTGGTCGGCATCGTGCTGACCATCTCGGTGCTGTTCGTGGCGCTCAACCTGATCATGGACCTGGTCTACGCCGCACTCGATCCGCGGATCCGGCACGCGTGAGGCGCTTTGCGATCCCGGGCGGGCTGGTCGCGGCGATCGTGCTGCTCGCCCTCGCCGCGCCGATCCTCGGCCTGCCCGACCCGGTGCAGCAGGACATCGCGCAGCGCCTGTCCGGTCCCACCGCCGGCAGCCCGCTCGGGCGCGACGAGTTCGGCCGCGACGTGCTGTCGCGGCTGATCTGGGGCGCGCGCGCCTCGCTGACGGTCGCCTTCGCCTCGGCCGCGATCGCCTGCGCGCTCGGCACGCTGCTCGGGCTGCTGGGCGGCTGGTTCCGGGGCCTGGGCGAACTGCTCGCGCTGCGCAGCATGGACATCGTGCTCTGCTTCCCGCCGATCCTGCTTGCGCTGCTCGTCGTCACGCTGCTTGGCCCGGGCAGCGGCACGCTGATCCTGGTGCTGTCGATCCTGTTCCTGCCGGGCTTCGTGCGCGTGACCTACGCCGAGGTGCTGTCGGCGCGCAGCCACGACTATGTGGAGGCGGTCCGCGCGCTGGGCGCGGGGCCGCTGCGCATCCTCGTCGTCACGGTGCTGCCGAACGTCGCCGGGCCGATCCTGGTGCAGCTCTCGCTCGCGGTCGCGGCCGCGGTGGTGCTGGAGAGCGGGCTCTCCTTCCTCGGCCTCGGCGTGGTGCCGCCCGAGCCCTCCTGGGGCCTGATGATCCGCGGCGCGCGCGCGACCATGGCGCAGGCGCCGCTGCTGCTGCTCTGGCCCTGCGCGGTGCTGACCTTCACCATCCTGGCGATGAACCTGCTGTGCGATGCGCTGCGCGACTGGGTCGATCCGCGCACCGCCTCCGCGGTTCGCCTGCGCGCGATCGACCGGGTGCTGCCGGGCCTGCTGCCGCCCGCGCGCGCCGAGGCCGTGCTGCAGGTGGACCGGCTGACGGTCGAGATCGACACCCCTGCCGGCGTGATCCGCCCGGTCGATGACGTCTCCTTCGCCGTCGGCGCCGGCGAGACGGTGGCGATCGTCGGCGAGTCGGGCTCGGGCAAGTCGCTGACGGCCGCCTCGGTGATGGGGCTGCTGCCGCCGGCGGCGCGCATCGCCGCCGGTGCCGCGCATCTCGACGGCACCGACCTGCTGCGCCTCGATGAGGCGGCGCTGCGGAGGCTGCGCGGCGGCGCGATGGCGATGGTGTTCCAGGACCCGATGAGCAGCCTCAACCCGGTGCACCGTACCGGCGACCAGGTGGCGGAGGCGATCCTCGCGCATCGGCCGATGCCCGCATCCGCCGCACGGCGCGAGGCGGTCGGGCTGTTCCGCCGCGTCGGCATCGCCGATCCCGAGCGGCGCGCGAATGCCTTCCCGCACGAGATGTCGGGCGGGATGCGCCAGCGCGTGATGATCGCCATGGCGATCGCCAACAACCCGCGCCTGCTGATCGCCGACGAGCCGACCACCGCGCTCGACGTGACCGTGCAGGCGCAGATTCTCGACCTGCTGGCCGATCTCCGCCGCGAGACCGGCATGGCGCTCGTGTTCATCACCCACAATCTCGGCGTGGTGGCGGAGATCGCCGACCGCGTCGTGGTGATGTACGCGGGCCAGGTCGTCGAGCAGGGCGACACGGCGGCGGTGTTCGCCCGGCCGCTGCACCCCTACACGCGCGCGCTGCTCGCGGCGGTGCCGGAAGGCGACGAGAAGCCCGCCGGCATTCCCGGCGTGGTGCCGCCGCCGCACGCGCTGCCGCCCGGCTGCCGCTTCGCGCCACGCTGCCCGCACGCCGCGGCGGCCTGCGATGCGGCGATCCCGTCGCTCGATGTGCATGACGGCCGGCGTGTGCGCTGCGTGCGCGTCGAGGCCCTGATGCGCGAGGGGGCGCTGGCATGACCGCCGGGCCGCTGATCGAGGCGTCCGGCGTCTCGAAGGTCTTCCCCGGCCGCGGTGTGTTCCGGCGCGGCCGGCCGGTGCAGGCGGTGCGCGCCGTCGATCTCGCGATCGGACGCGGCGAGGCGGTCGGCGTGGTCGGCGAGTCCGGGTCCGGCAAGAGCACGCTCGGCCGGCTGCTGCTCGGGCTCATCCCGGCGAGCGAGGGGCAGATCCGGTTCGACGGCGAGCCGATCGAGGGCGGGTCGCGGTCGGCCTGGCGGCGGCTGCGCCGGCGGATGCAGATCGTGTTCCAGGATCCGTTCGGCAGCCTCGACCCGCGCCGGCGCGTCGGCGCGCAGATCGCTGACGGGCTCGCGATCCATGGACTCGTTGCCGCCGCGGAGCGCCCCGCGCGGGTCGACGCGCTGCTGCGCCAGGTCGGGCTCGAGCCCGCGCATGCCAGGCGCTTCCCGCACGAGTTCTCCGGCGGCCAGCGCCAGCGCATCGGCATCGCCCGCGCGCTCGCCGCCGAGCCCGACTTCCTGGTCGCCGACGAGCCGGTGAGCGCGCTCGACGTCTCGATCCAGGCGCAGATCCTCGCCCTGCTCGACGATCTGCGGCTGCGGCTCGGACTGACGCTGCTGTTCATCAGCCACGATCTGCATGTCGTGCGTCATCTCTGCGACCGCGTGGTGGTGATGTATCTCGGCCGGGTGATGGAGGAGGGGCCGGTGCGGGCGGTGTTCGAGGCGCCGGCGCACCCGTACACGCGCGCGCTGCTGTCGGCGACGCCGCGGCTCGACCCGGCGCGCCGGGCGCAGCGGATCCTGCTGCCGGGCGATCCGCCGAGCCCGTCCGACCCGCCCTCGGGCTGCGTGTTCCGCACCCGCTGCGCGCATGCGCGTCCGGCCTGCGCCGAGACAGTGCCGCCGCTCGAGCGGCACCGCGCGGGCACGCGCGTGGCCTGCATCCGGCGCGACGAGCTCGACTGACCGGCCGCGTCAGGCCGGCACCAGCAGCGCCACCGGCAGCGTGGTGAAGAGCTCGGCTGCCGCCAGCGCGCCGTCCACCGCCGTGACGCTCCGTCCGCTCAGCAGGTCGCGCCACGCGCCGGAGAGGTCGCCGCCCGCCTGCGCTGCGGCGATCGACGCCCGAGCGGGACCGGCTTCGCTGCGGAGCGGGAAGCGCTGCACGGCGACGAGCAGCGCGGATGCGTCGAGGCGGCGCAGATAGGCGCACACGCGCTCGGCATCGTCGCCCGTGACGGCGAGCGGCTCGTAGCTGCCCGCGGCGAACAGGGCGGGGCAGTCGGCGCGGAACCGCAGCAGCGTCGCGATGAGGGCGAGCTTGATCCGCCCGTCCTGCCACGTCTCGAGCATGGCGCCGAGCGCCGTCGCGCGATCGGCGGCGAGCGTGGCCGTCACCTCGTCGAGCAGCCGTGCCCGCAGCGCGAAATCGACCGGCCGGCGGTTGTCGGGGTCGACCAGGCTGAAGTCCCACAGCTCCGCGCCCTGGTAGAGATCGGGCACACCGGGGGCGGTGAGCTTCAGCGCCGTCTGCACGAGGCTGTTGTCCACGCCGAGCCGGGCGATGCGCTGCTGGAACGGCAGGAACGCGGCGAGGAAGGTCGCGGCATGCTCCGGGTCGAGGGCCTGGCGCACGAAGCCGAGCACCGCCTCCTCGTAGGCGGCATCGGGCGCCGCCCAGGTCGTGTGCAGCTTCGCCTCGCGCAGCGATTTCAGCATCGCGCCCTCGATCCGCGCGGCGTAGGCGGCGAGGGCCGCGTGGTCGGCGATCGCCTCCCCGGTGAGCTCGGGCGGCCAGCTCCCCACCAGCAGCTGATAGAACAGGTACTCGTCGTTGCGGTCGGGCGGGTCGGTGCCTTCCACGTCGCCGCGGCGCGCGCGCAGGATGCGGCTCCAGGCCTGCACCTGGCGCGCCCACTCCTCCGGCATCTCCGCGAGCACGGCGAGCCGCGCGCGGGTATCCTCGCCGCGCTTGGTGTCGTGCGTGGAGGTGGCGAGCATCGCGTGCGGCCAGCGCCGCGCGCGCAGCGCGTTGGCGCGGTGGAACGCGTTCGGCGCGACGCCGAACTCGTCCGGGTGGCCGCCGACCTCGTTCAGCGCGACGAAGCGGTTGTAGCGGTAGAACGCCGTGTCCTCGAGCCCCTTCGCCATCACCGGGCCGCTGTACTGCTGCACGCGCATGGCGAAGCGCACGACGTCATGGCGGCTGTAGCCGCTGCGCGGCTGAGCCACCAGGTCGGTCGTCAGCATGCGGTGCAGCATGTCGAACACGGACGGATCGAGATCGGCGTCGAGCCGTCGTCCCTGTGCGATCGCCCAGTCGATGTCGCGCCGGTCCGCCTCCGACGGCGGCCCGCCATCGACATAGGTGCGATAGACCGGGAAGCAGGCGACGGTCGCCCGCAGCGCGCGCTGGAACACGTTGCGCGTGAAGTCCGCGGTGCGCGGGTTCTGCCGCGCGATCCGCGCGGCATCGCGGGCGAGCACGGTCAGCTCGCTCGCCATCTCGTGGTCCATGATGCGCAGCTTGCCGTCGCGCACGATCGCGGCGAAGGGCCGGGTGTTGCCCGTGAACTCGGCGTAGAGACGGCTGAGCGCCTCCTCGCCGGCGGGATCGATCAGCAGGCCGAGGACGAGATTGGCGAACTCGTAGCCGGTGGTGCCCTCGACCGGCCAGTCCTCGCGCAGCGCCTCATGGTGGGCGAGGATCTTCTCGACCACCAGGTGGATCGGCCGGCCCGCGCGCGCGCGCAGGCGCTCCAGATAGGCGCGGGGATCGAGCAGCCCGTCCACGTGATCGATGCGCAGCCCGTCCAGCGTGCCGTCGCCGATCAGCGCCAGCACCAGCTCGTGCGCATGCTCGAACAGCTCCGCCAGCTCCATCCGCAGTCCGGCGAGCTCGTTGATGTTGAAGAAGCGGCGGTAGTTGATGTCGTCGGCGGCGACGCGGAAATGCGCCACGCGCCAGCGCTGATCCTGGATCAGCGCGTGCAGGTCGCGCCAGGATTCCGGATCGCCGGGCGTGCCGTTCAGCCGTGCCAGCGAGTCCGCGACCGCGGCGGCAACCTCCTCGCTCTCGGCGATGTGCCGGGCGAGCGCGTCCTTCAGCTCGCCGGCACGGCGATAGGCGAGGGCGCGCCAGCTGCCGAGGCCGGCAAAGGCATCGCCGAGCTGCTCCAGCACGGGGTGCGCGTCGCCGAGGATGCGGCCGTAGTCGAGCGGACAGACCGGCAGCTTGTGCGCGCCATAGGCCCAGACGGCGAAGCTGCCGGCCGCCGCGTCGAGACGCAGCGTGAGCGCACCGGCCTCCAGCACGGTGCCGTACTGATCGCCGAGCAGCGGCACCAGCACCTTGCCCGTGAGGTAGCGCCGGTCGGGGTCCCAGTCGATGTCGAACCAGCCGGCGACGGGGGAATCCTCGCCCCATTCGAGCACGTCGAGCCAGGCGGCATTGTCCGCCCCGCCCACGCCCATGTGGTTCGGCACGAAGTCGAGGATCTGGCCGAGCCCGTGTGCGTGCAGCGCACGCGCGAAGGCGCGGAACGCCGCCTCGTCGCCGAGTTCGGGATTGAGCATGCGGTGATCGACGATGTCGTAGCCGTGCGTGCTGCCAGGCCGCGCGCGGAGATAGGGCGAGGCATAGAGATGGCTGATGCCGAGGCTGGCGAGATAGGAGGCAAGCTCGGCCGCGCGGGCGAAATCGCACTGCGGGCCGAACTGCACCCGGTAGGTGGCGCGCGGCGGTTGGCGCTCAGCCATCGTCGAGCGACCAGCGGACCGACCAGCGGGCGAAGCGTCCCGCATCCTCCGCGCCCTCCCGCCAGAGCACGCGCCCGCGCGGCGGCGCGAAGCCGGCGACGGGATGCGCGGAGAGATTCGCATCGAGCGCGAGCGCGCCGCCCCCATCGACGCTCCAGACGACGCTGACGGCGCCGTCACCGATGACGCGGGCGCGGCCGCCCCGGCGGATGCGCGGCAGGCGCGGCACGAGCTCGGCATGGCGCAGGGCCAGGATGCGGCGGTGCCGGGCGAGCGCCTCGGCGTGCGGCGGGACCTCGCGCTCGTCCCAGCGGAGCGTCGAGGCCGCGACGGTCGCCTCGGCGAGCGGGTCCGGGATGCGCGCGCGCGTCGCCGGGTCGCGGAACGCGGGGAAGCGGGCGAACTCGGCGCGGCGTCCCTCGCGCACGGCCTCCGCGAGCCCGGCGTGGAAGTCGCAGAAGAACAGGAAGGGCCGAGTGGTCGCCCACTCCTCGCCCATGAACAGCATCGGGATCTGCGGCGAGAGCAGCAGCACGGCGGCGCAGGCCCGCACGGCCTCTGGCGGGGCGAGCGCGCTCAGCCGCTCGCCGAAGGCGCGGTTGCCGATCTGGTCGTGGTTCTGCGCGAAGGCGACGAAGGCCGCGGGCGGCAGATGCGCGCTCGCCTCGCCGCGCGGATGGCCGCGATACGGCATCAGCTCGCCCTGGAAGGCGAAGCCTTCGGCGAGGGCGCGCGCCAGCTTTGCCGTGTCGCCGCGATAGTCGGCATAGTAGCCCTCGGCCTCGCCGGTCGCGGCGACGTGCAGCACGTGGTGCACGTCATCGTTCCACTGCGCGGTATAGCCGCGCGGCGCGCCGTCGGCCCCGCGGTCCAGCCGGTGGGCGTGGTTCTCCTCGTTCTCCAGCACGAGGTGGACGTGGCGATCGGGCAGGCTCAGCCGCACGGTTGCCGCGAGCTCGTCGAGGATGTGCACGGGGCTGTCGTCGCGGATCGCATGCACGGCATCGAGCCGGAGCCCGTCGAGATGGAACTCGGTCAGCCAGTAGAGCGCGTTCTCGATGAAGAACGCCCGCACCGGGGCACTGTCGGGCCCGTCGAAATTGATCGCCGCGCCCCAGGGCGTGCGGTGACGGTCGGTGAAGAACGCAGGCGCCAGCGCGTGCAGGTAGTTCCCGTCCGGCCCGAAGTGGTTGTAGACGACGTCGAGCAGCACCATCAGCCCGCGCGCATGCGCCGCCTCGATCAGCGCCTTGAAGTCCTCGGGCCGGCCATAGGCGGCATCCGGCGCGAAGGGCAGCACGCCGTCATAGCCCCAGTTGCGCCGTCCGGGAAAATCGGCGACCGGCATGACCTGCAAGGCCGTGACGCCGAGCGCGGCGAGATGGTCGAGCCGTTCGATCGCGGAGCGGAACGTGCCGGCCGGCGTGAACGTGCCGATGTGCAGCTCGTACAGCACCGCCTCGTGCCAGGGCCGGCCGCGCCAGGCGCTGTCGCGCCAGGCATAGGCGGCCGGATCGATCACCTCGCTCGGGCCGTGCACGTCCTCGGGCTGGTGGCGCGAGGCGGGATCGGGCACGCGCAGCCCGTCCGGCAGCACGAAACGATAGCGGCTGCCCGCGCGCGCGGCATCGGTGACCAGCCCATGCCAGCCGCCGGCCTCGCGTTCGAGCGGCAGCGGCGACGGCGCGCCGTCGAGCGCGAGCCCGATCGCCGCGTGATCGGGCGCCCAGACGCGGAAGCGCACGGCACCGTCCGCGAGGCATTGCGCGCCGAACGGCATGACGAGGCTGCGTCGCAGGGCGGGCGAGGCGCGTGACGACATCGCTCCCAGTTCTGCGCCAGCATGGCGCATCCGCGCAACCGTCGCGCGCCGATCCGTGATGGCGATGCTATGGTCCGGCCCGTCGCATCAGCGTTCAAGGAGATCCCGGATCATGCCAGAAGGGCTGCATCGCGCCCGCGTCCGCGAAGGCCTGCCGCATCCGCTCGGCGCGACCTGGGACGGGCTCGGCGTGAACTTCGCGCTGTTCTCGGCGAACGCCACCAAGGTGGAGCTCTGCCTGTTCGACGAGGCGGGCGAGCGCGAGATCGAGCGCATCGCGCTGCCCGAATACACCGACGAGGTGTGGCACGGCTATCTGCCCGATGCCCGCCCCGGCACACTCTATGGCTATCGCGTGCACGGCCCGTACGCGCCGGAGGAGGGTCACCGGTTCAACCCCGCCAAGCTGGTGCTCGATCCCTATGCCAAGGGCCTGACCGGCGAGCTGCGCTGGGACCCGGCGGTGTTCGGCCATGTCGTCGACGGGGACGATCTCGTCCCGGACACGCGCGACAGCGCGCCGTTCGTGCCGCGCTGCCGCGTCGTCGATCCGGCCTTCACCTGGGGGCGCGAGCGCAGCCCCGCGGTGTCGTGGGAGCGCACGGTGATCTATGAGACGCATGTGCGCGGCTTCACGATGCGCCACCCGCAGGTGCCGGAGCGCCTGCGCGGCACCTATGCCGGGCTCGGATGTCCGGAGGTGATCGCGTATCTGCGCGGGCTCGGCGTCACCGCGGTCGAGCTGCTGCCGGTGCATGCCTTCGCGCAGGACCAGCATCTGCTCGACAAGGGGCTGATCAACTACTGGGGCTACAACACGCTGAACTTCTTCTCGCCCGAGCTCCGCTACTCCGCCACCGGCAGCCTTTCCGAGTTCAAGGAGATGGTGGCGCGGCTGCACGATGCCGGGATCGAGGTGATCCTCGACGTCGTCTACAACCACACCGCCGAGGGCAACGAGCGCGGCCCGACGCTCTCGTTCAAGGGCATCGACAACGCGAGCTACTACCGCCTGCTGCCGGATGACCGGCGCCACTACATCAACGACACCGGCACCGGCAACACGCTCAATCTCGCGCATCCGCGCGTGCTGCAGATGGTGACGGACTCGCTCCGCTACTGGGTGCAGGAGATGCGGGTGGACGGGTTCCGCTTCGATCTCGCGACGATCCTCGGGCGCGAGGAGCACGGCTTCGACGAGGGCGGCGGCTTCCTCGATTCGTGCCGCCAGGACCCGGTGCTCTCCTCGGTGAAGCTGATCGCCGAGCCCTGGGATCTCGGCCCGGGCGGCTACCAGGTCGGCGGCTTCCCGCCCGGCTGGGCGGAGTGGAACGACCGCTTCCGCGACACCGTGCGCGCGTTCTGGAGGGGCGACGAGGGGCAGATCGCCGACCTCGCCAGGCGGCTCACGGCGTCCGCCGACCGGTTCAACCGGCGCGGCCGCAAGCCCTGGGCTTCCGTGAACTTCGTCGCCGCGCATGACGGCTTCACGCTGAACGATGTCGTTTCCTACAACGAGCGGCACAACGAGGCGAACGGCGAGGACAACCGCGACGGCCACGCGCACAACCTGTCCTGGAACCACGGCCACGAGGGGCCGACCGACGATCCCGAGATCACCGCGCTGCGCGAGCGGCAGAAGCGCAACATGCTGGCCACGCTGCTGCTGGCGCAGGGCACGCCGATGCTGCTGGCCGGCGACGAGTTCGGGCGCACGCAGCGCGGCAACAACAACGCCTACTGCCAGGACAACGCGATCTCCTGGGTCGACTGGCACGGCATCACCGCCGAGGGCGCGGCCCTCGCCGCCTTCACGCGCAAGCTGATCGCGCTGCGCCAGAATTTCCCGGTGCTGCGGCGCAACCGCTTCCTGACCGGCGCGTTCGACGAGGAACTGGGCGTGAAGGATGTCACCTGGCTGACGCCGGCCGGGATCGAGAAGGCCCGCGAGCACTGGGAGGACCCGAACGCGCGCTGCCTCGGCATGGTGCTGGACGGCCGCGCCCAGGCGACCGGCATCCACCGTCCGGCCGGCGACGCGACCATGCTGGTGATCCTGAATGCGCATCACGATGTCGTGGAGTTCGCGCTGCCGGAGCCGCCGGCGGGCCGGCACTGGATGCTGCTGCTCGACACCAGCCACCCGACGCTCGACGAGCCGGAGACGTTCGGCTTCGGCCATCCGTATCCGGTGCCCGGGCGGTCGCTGCTGCTGTTCGTGCTGCGGCCCGATCACGGCGGCGGCGCGATCATGAACGCGGCCCGCGCCGCGCTGCTCGCCGGCACGGGCGCGCCGCCATTGCCAGAGCCGGCATCCGGCGCTAGCCCTTCTGCCGCCGGTGCGGCGCCGGCCGCGCTGCCCGAGCCACCGCAGCGCGGTCCGCGCCGCCGTCGTCCCCGCCCCATCGTTCAGCCGGAGCCTCCTGAATGACCGATCTGTTCAGCCCCTTCGCCCTGCGCGGGGTGACCTTCCGCAACCGCATCGGCGTCTCGCCGATGTGCCAGTACTCCTGCTCGGATGACGGCAGGCCGACCGACTGGCATCTCGCGCATCTCGTCTCGCGGGCGGTGTCGGGCGTCGCGCTGGTGATCGCCGAGGCCTCGGCGGTGGTGCCCGAGGGGCGGATCACGCCGCGCGATCTCGGCATCTGGGGCGACGAGCATATCCGCCCGCATGCGCGGCTCGCGGCGGCGATCGCCGCGGTCGGCGCGGTGCCGGCGATCCAGCTCGCCCATGCCGGCCGCAAGGCGAGCCGCCGCCCGCCCTGGGAGACCGGCGCGGCCGAGCCGGGCTGGCAGACGCTCGGGCCGAGCGCAGTGGCCTTCGAGGGCTTCGCCACGCCGCGCGCGATGAGCGAGGAGGACATCGCCGCGACCATCGCCGCCTTCGTCGCCGCCGCTCGGCGGTCGGTGCAGGCCGGCTATCGGCTGATCGAGCTGCACGGCGCGCACGGCTACCTGATGCACAGCTTCCTCTCGCCGCTGTCGAACCGGCGCAACGATCGCTGGGGCGGGGATTTCGACGGCCGCACGCGGTTCGCCTGCGAAACCGCGCGCGCCGTGCGGGCGGCGATCCCGGACGAGATGCCGCTGGTCGTGCGCATCTCGCACACCGACTGGGTCGAGGGCGGCTGGACGACCGAGGAGAGCGTCGAGCTTGCGCGGCGGCTCAAGGCGCTCGGCGTCGATGCGATCGACGTCAGCTCCGGCGGCAACTCCACGGCGCAGAAGATCCCGCTCGGCCCCGGCTACCAGGTGCCGGGTGCGGCGGCGGTGCGCAGCGGCGCCGGCATTCCCGTGCTGGCGGTCGGCATGATCACCGAGCCCGAGCAGGCGCAGGCGATCGTCGCCGAGGGCAAGGCGGACATGGTGCTGCTGGCGCGCGGCTTCCTGCGCGAGCCCTACTGGGCGATGAAGGCCGCGGTGGCGCTCGGCCGCACCGATGCGCTGGCGATCCCGCCGCAATACGAGCGCGGCTGGTCGAGCCTCGGCGCGATGGCGATGGACCGCGCGGTCGGCGAGCCGCTGCCGGCGCTTTGACGTCTCAGGCGAGGGCGAACAGCCGGCCCCAGGCGGCGGCGGCCGCTTCGGTGTCGCGGCCGAGCAGCCTGAGCGCGTGCCACAGCGGCAGGGTGGTCGCGTCGAGCACGGGGATGCCGTGCCGGCGCTCGGCCTCGGCCGCGACCAGCGCGCCGGCGTAGTTGGTGCACCAGGTCAGCACGGCGTCGGGGCCGGCGCGCGCGACCGCCTCGATCTGGCCGAGGATGCGTTCGGGCGGCACGGAGGCGTAGGAGAGGTTGTCGGTGAGGCCGAGATGGCTCTCGGCGATCACCGCGATGCCGTCATCCGCCATCCGGGCGACGATGCGCTGCTGATACGCCGCCGCATAGGGTGTCACCAGGGCGATGCGATCGACGCCGAGCCGGGCGAGCGCCGCGACCAGCGCGAGGCTCGAGGTGGTCGCGGCGATCGCGGTCGCCTCCTCGATGCGGTGCTTGAGGTCGGTGTCGTGCGCGAAGCCGATCGAGCCGCCCTTCGAGCCGTTCCACAGGATCACGTCGGGCTTGGCGTGCGACAGCAGCCGCGCCGCCGTCAGCATGCCGTCGAGATCGTAGCTGTCCGGGAACGGGTCGCGGTCGCCGACCACGCCGATGCGCGAGAAATGCGCCGAGACGGTCGGGAAGCGGTCGAGCAGCCGCGTGGTGATCCGCTCGACCACCCGGTTGCCCGAGGGTGTGATCACGCCGAGCGCATGCTCGAAGCCGAGTGCGTCCACCATCAGAACCCCGCCGCGCGTGGAAGGAACAGCACGATCTCCGGCACCAGCATGCAGAGCAGGAGCAGCGCGTACATCACCGCGACGAACGGCCAGACATGGCGCGCGAGTTCGCCCACGGGGATGCGCGCGATGCCGCAGACGACGAACAGCACCACGCCCACCGGCGGCGTCAGCATGCCGATCACCAGGTTGAAGACGAACAGGAAGCCGAAGTGGAGCGGATCGATCCCGTAGGCGAGCGCGATCGGGTGCAGCAGCGGCACCAGCATGATGTAGGCGGCGTTGCTCTCCAGCACGCAGCCGACCACGACCAGCGTGACGGCGACCAGCAGGTTGAACACCAGCGGGCTGTCGGTGAGCGCGCGCAGCCATGCGGCGAGCTGCTGCGGAAACAGGTCGATCGTCAGCATGTAGGTGACGGCGGAGGCGAAGGCGATCATCGCGCCGACCACCGCGGTGGTGATCACGGTCGCGCCGATCGCCTCGGGCAGGTCGACGAGCCTGAGCTGGCGCGTGACCAGGAACCCGACGGCGAGCGCATAGACCACCGCCACGGCCGAGCCCTCGGTCGCGGTGAAGGCGCCGCCGACGATGCCGCCGATCACGACCACCGGCATCAGCACGACCAGGAACGAGCGGCGGAGTTCGTGCGCGATCCGACACCACGAGAACGCCTCGCCGGTCGCCGGCAGGCCGCGCAGGTGCGCGATCACCGAGCACAGGATCAGCATCAGCACGACGAGGATCAGACCAGGAACGACCCCGGAGAGGAACAGTCCACCCACCGAGACCGAGGAGCCCGCCATGAAGGCATAGACGATCATCGCGCCCGAGGGCGGAATGAGCGGGCCGAGATTGGCCGAGGAGGCGATGACTGCGGCCGAGAACCCGGTGCCGTAGTGGCGTTCGAGCGGCTTCAGCATGGTCGCGCCGAGGGCCGAGGCGTCGGCGACCGCGGCCCCTGAGACGGTCGAGAGCCCCATGCCGGCCAGCACCGTCACGTGGGCGAGCCCGCCGCGCACGCGGCCGATCGCGGCGTTGGCGAGGTCGATCAGCCGCTCCATGATGCCCGCGCGCATCATCAGCTCGCCCGCGAGCACGAAGAACGGGATCGACATCAGCGGGAACGCGTTCACCGCGTTCATCATCCGCGTCGGCAGCATGCCGAGATCGAACCCGCTCTCCAGCACGCCGGCGACCGCGCCGAAGCCGAGCGCCCAGGCGAGCGGCACGCCGGCCAGCGCCGCGCCGAAGAACACCAGCATGACGGTGACGCTCATCGCCGCGCCCGCTCGACGGCCTGGGCGACGAAGAAGACGGCCGAGAGCGCGCCGCCGAGCACGACCGGAACGAGAAACCAGCCTGCGGAGAGATCGAGCGAGATCATCTGCTCGTCCCACTGGTCGAGCGCGATCAGCGCACCCTCCCAGGCGACGATCGCGGAGAGCGCGGCGCAGGCGAGCGCGATCGCCGCGCGCGCCGCCGACCGCGCGATGCCGGGCAGCTGATCGAGCACGAGGCCGATGGCGATGTGGCCGCGCGCGCGCACGGCCACCGCCATGCCGAGGAAGATCGACCAGACGAACGCCAGCCGGCCGATCTCGTCGGCCCAGCCGAACGAGCGGTTGAAGCCGTAGCGCGCGACCACCTGCGCGAACACCACGCCCACCATGATCGAGACGATGCCGACCAATGCGCCGCGCAGCGCCCGGTCGGCCGCCTCGAGCAGCGCGTTCACCGCGTCACGGTCAGGCGGCGGCGCGCGTCACCTCGGCCTGCACGCGGTCGATCAGCTCGGCGCCGAGCCGCCCCTTGATCTGATCGACCACGCCGGCCGACAGCGTGCGCATCTTCGCGAGTTCCGCCGGCGGCAGCGGCTCGTACTGCATCCCGCGCGCCTGGAGATCGGCGAGCGCCTCGGCATCGCCCGACGCGGCGGCCGCGCGCTGCGCCTTGATCGCGTTGCCCATCGCCGTGCGGATCGCCTGCTGGAACTCGCCGGGCAGGCGCTCGAAGCTGCGCCGGTGCGCCACGATCGAGATGAAGTCGAAGAAGTGGCCGGTGTTGGTCAGGTGCTTCTGCACCTCGAAATAGCGGCTGGCGCGGATGATCGCGTACGGGTTCTCCTGCCCGTCCACCACGCCCTGCTGCAAGGCCGAGTAGAGCTCGCGGATGTCCATCGCCACCGGGTTGGCGCCGATCGCGCGGAAGGTGGCGAGGTGGGTCTCGTTCGGCTGCATGCGGATCTTCAGCCCGCGCAGATCCTCCACCGTGCGGATCGGCTTGTTGCCGGTGGTGACGTGGCGGAAGCCGAGCTCCATGTAGCCGAGCGAGAGGAAGCCCTTGTCGGCCATGCGCTGGTCGAGCAGCTCGCCGATCGGCCCGTCCACCACGCGGAACGCGACCTCGCGCGAGGCGAACTGGAACGGCAGGCTGATCGCCTCCAGTTCGGGCACGGTGCGGCTGAGGAAGGCCATGCCGACCCAGGTCATCAGCAGCGTGCCCTGGCGCACGTTGGAGACGTTCTCGCCGGCGCCGCCGAGCTGCATCGCCGGGAAGGTATCGACCGCCAGCCGGCCGCCGGTCAGCGCCTCGACCTCGGCCTTGAAGCCCTCGATCGCGACCGAGGAGGAGTGCTCGGTCGCGAAGTTGCCGGCGATGCGCACGCGCGTGGTCTGGCCGAAGGCGCGGTCCGACGGCCAGAGGGCGGGAAGCGCGAGCGCGGAGCCCAGCGCGAGCCGGCGGGAGATGGGCATGGGTGCCTCCTTCGGTGAAGCCTATGTCCCG
>CAZHMM010000025.1:15445-32487 GCA_964533585.1 uncultured Elioraea sp. | reverse complement strand
CTTCACCTGCGCGAGAGTCTGCTGTGCCGCGACCTCGGTTCCGGTCATGGCAAGCAGAACGGCCGCTGCTCCGAGCAGCGAAACACGACTCTTCATATGATCCACGCTCCCTGGTTGTGAAGCCCGGACCCCAGCCCGCCGATCATTGAGATCGATCAGCGTGTCCTGAGCCCCATGCCGGGAAGCCTAACCATTTCAATCACTCATGCAAACCATAAACAGAGATCGTCGAGCGCCGCCCCGCCCGACCCGCCGGGCGCACCGACGTCAGGTTTCGGGCGCGAGGATCACGCCGGCGAGCGGCGGCAGGATCAGCGACAGCGCGTACGGCTGGCCATGCGCAGGTGCGTCATGCGCCAACACCGCGCCACCGTTGCCGAGATTGCCGCCGCCATACAGGCCCGCATCGCTGTTCAGCACCTCGCGCCAGACGCCGCCGCGCGGCACACCGATACGGTAGCCGAACCGTGGCACCGGGGTCAGGTTGAGCGCCACCAGGGCGAGCTCGTCGCCGGCGCGGCGGAGGAAGGCGAACACGCTTTGCGCGGCGTCGTCGCCGATCACCCAGGCGAAGCCCTCCGGCGCGGTGTCGCACCGGTGCAGGGCGGGCAGCGCGCGGCAGGCGTGATTGAGGTCGCGCACCAGGCGCTGCATCCCGGCATGACCCGGATCGTCGAGCAGCTCCCACGGCAGGCCCGCGTCATGGTTCCACTCGGTGGGCTGGGCGAGCTCGCCGCCCATGAACAGCAGCTTCTTGCCCGGATGCGTCCATTGCATGGTCAGCAGCGCGCGCAGGTTCGCCCGCTTCTGCCAGTCGTCGCCCGGCATCTTGCCGTAGAGCGAGCCCTTTCCGTGCACCACCTCGTCGTGCGAGAGCGGCAGCAGGAAGCGCTCGCTCCAGGCATAGACGAGGCCGAAGGTGATCTCGTTGTGGTGCCACTTCCGGTAGGCCGCATCGCGCGACATGTAGTGCAGCGTGTCGTGCATCCAGCCCATGTTCCACTTCCAGTCGAAGCCGAGCCCGCCGTGCTCGGCCGCGTTCGTGACGCCCGGCCACGCCGTGCTCTCCTCGGCGATCATCAGCGCGCCCGGGCAGCGGGCATGGACGGTCGCGTTCAGCTCGCGCAGGAACGACACCGCTTCGAGGTTCTCGCGTCCGCCATGCACATTCGGGATCCAGCCGCCCTCCTCGCGCGAGTAGTCGCGATAGAGCATCGAGGCGACTGCATCCACGCGCAGCCCGTCGACATGGTAGTGCTCGAGCCAATGCAGCGCCGAGGCGATCAGGAAGGCGCGCACCTCGTGGCGGCCGAAATTGTAGATCAGCGTGTTCCAGTCGCGGTGGAAGCCCTCGCGCGGATCGGCGTGCTCGTAGAGCGCGGTGCCGTCGAACCGTCCCATGCCGTGCGCGTCGGTCGGGAAATGCGCCGGCACCCAGTCGAGGATCACGCCGATCCCGGCGGCATGACAGCGATCGACGAAGCGCGCGAAGCCCTCGGGCGGTCCCATCCGCGCGCAGGGCGCGAACAGCCCGAGCGGCTGATAGCCCCAGGAGCCGCGGAACGGATGCTCCATCACCGGCAGCAGTTCGAGGTGGGTGAAGCCCATCCCGGCGACATAGGGCACGAGCTTATCGGCGAGCCGGTCCCAGTCGTTCAGCCCCGCCATCCAGGACTCGGCGTGCACCTCGTAGATCGTGATCGGCGCGTCGGCGGCCTGGCGCGCCGCGCGATGCGCCATCCAGACATCGTCGGTCCAGGCGAAGGGGCGCGGATCGGCGACGACGCTCGCGGTGGCCGGCGCCTGCTCGGCCGCGCGCGCGACCGGATCGGCCTTCAGCGGCAGCATCACGCCGTCGGCGCCGATGATCTCGTACATGTAGCGCGTGCCCGGCCCGAGCCGCGGCACGAACAGCTCCCACACCCCCGCCTCGCGCCGGAGCCGCATCGGGTGGCGCCGCCCATCCCAGGCGTTGAAGTCGCCCACCACCGAGACGCGGCGCGCATTCGGCGCCCAGACCGCGAAGCGCACGCCGGTGATGCCGTCGATCGCCATCGCCTGCGCGCCGAGCGCGGAGGCGAGCCTGCGGTGCGTGCCCTCGGCCAGCAGATAGACGTCCATCTCGCCGAGCAGCAGGCCGAAGCTGTAGGGGTCCTCGGTCTCCTGCACCGCGCCGCCGGGCCAGTGGATGCGGAGGATGTAGCGCCCCTGCGGCGCTGGCCCCGCGAACAGCCCGGCCGGATGCAGCGGCTTCATCGCGACCGCCGTGCCATCCGACACGATCTCGACCCGTTCCGCGCCCGGCGCGAAATGCCGCACCTCGCCGCCATGCGGCCCCAGCAGCGCGAACGGATCGCCGTGCTGGCCGGTGACCAGGGCCTGGACCGCGCGATCGGTCATGGCGCGATCCGCGCGGCGAGCGCGAGCAGCCCGCGCAGCGGCACGGGTAGCCACTCGGGCCGGTTCGCCGCCTCATAGCGCACCTCGTAGGCGGCCTTCTGCACCAGGAAGAGGTCAAGCAGCGCCGTCTCGGCGGTCGGCGCCACGATCCGCTGCGGTGAAGCGGCCAGCGCTGCACGATAGGCTTCGAGGAAGCTGCGCGAGGCCGCGTCGCGCCACGCCGCGATCAGTGCCGCGCGCCGCTCGGCCGGGGCGGCGAGCGCGGCCGCCGTCATCTCCGGCGTGGTCGCCACCGCCGCGGCGTAGTCGAAGCTGCGCAGAAGGCCGGCGACGTCGCGCAGCGGGTTCGCCTTGGCGCGCCGCTCGGCGAGCGGGCGGGCCGGTTCGCCCTCGAAATCGACGATCACCGCATCGCCATGCGCGATCAGCACCTGGCCGAGATGGAAATCGCCGTGATGCCGCGTCTTCAGCGCGCCGGTTGCCTTCTTCGCGAGGCGCGGCACGGCGCGACGGAGCCGCCGTGCAGCCGCGCGCAGCTCGGCGACGAAGGGCTGGGCCGCTTCGGGCACGGCCGCGCCGGCGAGCACGGCCAGCGCGCCGTCGAGCTGTGCCAGCGTGTCCGCGCCCCAGGCTTCGGCGTCATCGGCACCGGCACGCTCGGGGGCAAAGTCGGGATCGTCGCTCGGGCGCGCGAGCACCGCGTGCAGCTCGCCGAGCCGCCGCCCGATCGCCTCGGCGATCGGCAGGTAGCCGGCCAAGGCATCGGCCGGCACCGCCTCGCTCAGCGCCGCCTCGTCCACCGCCCGGCCGAGCCAGTCCAGCGTCCACTGCCAGCCGTCGCCCTGGTTGCGCACGAAGGACTGCAGCAGCATGAGCGTGCAGGGCGTGCCGTCCGGCGCGAGGCGCACCACCTCGCCGAGCAGCGCCGGCGCACCCTCGTAGCCGGACGCGGTGAGATGGCGCGTCATCTCGGCCTCGGGATGAACGCCGGGAGCCAGGCGGCGCAGCAGCTTGAGCACCACCGTCTCGCCGTGGATCAGCGTCGAGTTCGACTGCTCGGCGGAGAGCCGGCGCGTCTCGGCCTCCGCCGGCAGGTCCAGCCCCGCCAAGCGGTCGGTGGCGAGGAAGCGGACCTCGCCCTCCTCGGTTGCGAGTGTGGCGCCTTCGCGCAGACAGGCGAGCACGGCCGGCACCAACGCGTCGGAGGCGAAGGCGTCGGTGAGGTAGCCGACGCGGCGCACCTGGCGCAGCCGCGACAGCGCGAGCTGGGCGGGCAGCGGGCTCGGCGTATCCTCGGCCACCGCGGCGAGCGGGATGAAGAACCGCGCCGTCTGGCTCTCCAGCCTTGCCTCGGCTTCGGCGAGCGCGACATAGCCGCCGGTGTGCGGCAGGGTCGCGTGCGCGGCGATGCGCACCTCGCGCGGCGTCTCGCCCTTGGCGGCGAACCAGCGGCGGAGCGGCAGCCAGGCCGGCAGGATCTCGCGCTCGAGCTCGCGGCGGACGGTCGGATTGAGGAGCTCGGTGGCGTCGTTGCGCACCACGATCGTGCGCAGCTCGGGCAGGGGCTCGGGCGGCTTCACGTGCCAGCCCGGCATCGCCATCTCCTCGGCGAGCACGAACCAGTAGAAGGCATAGGGCGGCAGCGTCAGCAGATAGGTCAGCCGGCCGATCGGCGGGAACGGCGTACCGCCGAGCATCTCCACCGGCACACGGCCGGCGAAGGCGGAGAGGTCGAGTTCCACCGCCTGCGAGGCGCGCGAGAGATTGAACACGCAGAGGATCGTGTCCTCGCCCTCCTCGCGCAGATAGGCCAGCACCTTGCGGTTCGACGGATAGAGCAGGCGCAGCGTGCCGCGCCCGAACGCCTTCGAGCGCGCGCGGACCGACAGCATCCGGCGCGTCCAGTTGAGCAGGCTGTGCGGGTCGCGCGACTGCGCCTCGACGTTCACCGCCTGGAAGCCGTAGATCGGGTCCTGGATCGGCGGCAGCACGAGGCGCGCGGGGTCGGCGCGGCTGAAGCCGCCGTTGCGGTCGGGCGACCACTGCATCGGCGTGCGCACCCCGTCGCGGTCGCCGAGATAGATGTTGTCGCCCATGCCGATCTCGTCGCCGTAGTAGATGATCGGCGTGCCGGGCATCGACAGCAGCAGCCCGTTCATCAGCTCGATCCGGCGCCGGTCGTGCTCGAGCAGCGGCGCGAGGCGGCGGCGGATGCCCAGGTTGAGCCGTGCGCGGCGATCGGCCGCATAGGTGTTCCAGAGATAGTCGCGCTCCCTGTCGGTCACCATCTCGAGCGTGAGCTCGTCGTGGTTGCGCAGGAAGATCGCCCACTGGCAGCCGGGCGGGATGTCCGGTGTCTGGCGCAGGATGTCGGTGATCGGGAAGCGGTCCTCCTGCGCGATCGCCATGTACATGCGCGGCATCAGCGGGAAGTGGAACGCCATGTGGCATTCATCGCCCGCGCCGAAATAGACCTGCGTGTCCTCGGGCCACTGGTTCGCCTCCGCGAGCAGCATCCGTCCGGGATAGGCGCGGTCCACCTCGGCGCGGATCCGCTTCAGGATCGCGTGCGTCTCGGGCAGGTTCTCGTTGTTGGTGCCCTCGCGCTCGACCAGGTAGGGCACGGCATCGAGCCGCAGCCCGTCCACCCCCAGGTCGAGCCAGAACCGCATCGCGCCCAGCACCTCCTTCAGCACGCGCGGATTGTCGAAGTTCAGGTCCGGCTGGTGGCTGTAGAAGCGGTGCCAGTAATACGCCTGCGCAACATCGTCCCAGGCCCAGTTCGACGCCTCGGTGTCGAGGAAGATGATGCGCGTCTCGGGGTATCTGTCGTCGGTGTCGGACCAGACGTAGAAGTTGCGCTGCCAGGACCCGGGCTTGGCGCGGCGCGCGCGCTGGAACCACGGATGCTGGTCGGAGGTGTGGTTGACCACCAGTTCGGTGATGACGTTCAGCCCGCGCCGGTGCGCCTCCTTCACGAAGCGCCGCGCATCGGCGAGCGTGCCGTAATCCGGGTGCACGGCGCGATAGTCGGCGATGTCGTAGCCGTCGTCGCGGCGCGGGCTCGGGTAGAACGGCAGCAGCCAGAGCGTGTTCACGCCGAGCTCGGCCACGTAGTCGAGCTTCTTCAGCAGCCCCGCGAAGTCGCCCACGCCGTCGTCATTGGCATCGAAGAAGCTCTTGACGTGCAGCTGGTAGATCACCGCGTCGCGGTACCAGTGCGGATCGCGCTCGCTCATGCCGCGTGCCCGGCCGGATGGACGCGCCAGATGCCGAACGGCAGCCCGGAAGGATCGAGCCGGATCTGCTGCATCTTGCCCTGCCAGACGAAGCGGTGCCCGGTCATCAGCTCCTCGGCCTCCAGCGACGCGTGGTCCGGCAGCCCCCACTCCCAGAGCGGCAGTTCGACCGAGACCTCCCGCGCATGGTGCGGATCGAGGCTCACCGCGACCAGCACGACGTTCGAGCGATCGGGCGTGGCCTTGCGGTACCACAGCACGGCGTCGTCATAGGCGTTGTGGAAGGCCAGTCCGAGATGGGTCTGCAAGGCAGGGTTGGCGCGGCGGATCGCGTTCAGCCGGGCGATCTCGGCCTTGATGTTGCCGGGACGGTCGCGGTCCCAGGCGCGCAGCTGGTACTTCTCGGAGTCGAAATACTCCTCCTTGCCCGGCAGGCCAGTGCCCTCGCAGAGCTCGAAGCCCTCATACATGCCCCAGAGTCCCGAGAGCGTGGTGGCGAGGGCCGCGCGGATCAGGAAGCCCGGCCGGCCCGAGATCTGCAGGAAGCGCGGATTGATGTCGGGCGTGTTGACGAAGAAGTTCGGCCGGAAGAAGTCGCGCGGCGCGGTGGTGGTGAGCTCGGTCAGGTACTCCATGATCTCACGCTTCTCGTTGCGCCAGGTGAAGTAGGTGTAGCTCTGGCCGAATCCCACCTTGGCCAGACGGTACATCATCTTCGGCCGCGTGAAGGCCTCGGAGAGGAAGATCGCGTCGGGGAACTCGGCGCGGATATCGGCGATCAGCCACTCCCAGAACGGCAGCGGCTTGGTGTGCGGGTTGTCGACGCGGAAGGTGCGCACGCCCTCGCGCGCCCAGAAGCGGACGACATCGCGCAGCGCCTCCCACAGCGCGGGCACGGCACCCGCCGCGTAGAACTCGACATTGACGATGTCCTCGTACTTCTTGGGCGGATTCTCGGCGTAGCGGAGCGACCCGTCCGGCCGCCAGGCGAACCATTCCGGATGCTGCTTGAGCCAGGGATGGTCGGGGCTGCACTGGATCGCGAAGTCGAGCGCGATCTCCAGCCCGTGCGCGTGCGCAGCCGCGACGAGGGCGCGGAAATCCTCGAGCGTGCCGAGCTCGGGATGGATCGCGTCGTGCCCGCCCTCTGCCGCGCCGATCGCGTAGGGGCTGCCGGGATCGTCCGGGCCCGCGGTCAGGCTGTTGTTGCGGCCCTTGCGGTTGGCACGCCCGATCGGGTGGATCGGCGTGAAGTAGAGCACGTCGAAGCCGAGATCGCGGATCTCGGGCAGGCGGCGGATCACGTCGGCGAAGGTGCCGTGGCGCGTCGGATCGCCGGACTGGCTGCGCGGGAAGAGCTCGTACCATGAGGCGAACTGCGCCTCGCGCCGCTCCGCCTCCACCGCGTACTCGGCGCTGGTCGCCGCGAAGGGCCGGTCATCGGCGGCGCGCATCATCGCCGCCGTGCCGGGATCGAGCAGCAGCGAGAGCCTGAGCGCGCCGTCGGCGGTGGCAAGACGCTCGGCGAGAGCGGCGAGGCCGCCGCCCGCGCGTGCGGCCGCCGCTGCGACGAGCCGGGTGCCCTCCTCGAGCTCGAGCGTCAGGTTCAGCCCGGCATCGTGCTTCTTCTCGAGTTCGACACGGAACGCGGCGAAGACGTCGCGCCAGGCGACGATGCGGAAGACGTGCCGGCCGAGCCGCGCGAGCGGGAAGGCACCGCGCCAGCGGTCATTGGCGTCGAGCGCCAGCGGCGCCTCGCGCCACTCGGTCTCGTCGGCGGCGCGGTGCTGCACCACCGCGGCGAGCCGGTCGTGGCCGTCGCAGATCAGATCGACCTCCACCTCGACCAGTTCGCCGGCGAGGCGCTTGACCGCGAACCGCCCGTCATCGACCGAGGGGGCGACGGCCTCGATGCCGATGCGCGGCAGACGCGCCGCGGCCTGGGCGGGCCACGGGGCGCCCTCCGGTCCCGGAGCGTCGGCGATGCCCGGCGCGCGCACCGGCTCGGTCGGCACGGCGCGGTACACGCGCGCCTCGCCCGGACCGAGCACGATCGGCTGGCCTGGCGCGAGTGCCGCGCCATGCGCCGGCAGGACCGGCACGGCGGCGGTGAACCGGCCGCCGAGCGCCGGCAGCAGCAGCGCCGGATCGATGCTGATCGCGGCGGTCTCCGAGGCGTTGGCAACCGTGAGGCGGAGCGAGGCGGCGGTGCGCGTGTCCGGCCCCTCCGCGCGCATCAGCGCGACCACCTGCGCGCCAGGCCCGGCGAGGCTGCGCGCGGCGCCTCCGTCCGCCACGGCCTCGTTGGCGGCGCGCAGATCGGCCGAGACGTCGAACCCCGCGCGCTCGCCGAGGCCCTCGGGATCGAAGTCGCCCGGCCGGTCGCGCACGGCATCCCAGCGGCGGGTGAAGCCCTTCTCCCAGCCCATCGGCACGATCAGTCCGCAGCCAAAACCTGCGGCGAGACGCAGGCGGCGGCGCGCGGCGATCGCGCCGGCCTCGCCCAGCGGCAGCGCGGGCTGCGGCGCGAAGGGCGCACCGACCACCGCGAGCGCCGGCGCGACGGCGGCGAGGCGCAGCACCTCGTCGGCCCACCAGGACGCGCGCAGGTCCCACCAGGCGAGGCTGTCGGCGGTGCGCGTGAAGCCGAGCCCGGCGAGTGCCGCGGCCGCCGGCGCGGGCAGCCCCGGCGTCCAGGCGAGCCGCGCGGCGGGCACCTCGGCGGCGAACAGCGCGCGCCAGAACGCGGCCGGAACGGCGTGCGGGTCGAGGCAGCGCAGCCCGGCGACGCCGGCCGCGCGCCAGCGCGCGAGCCGTTCCGCCCACCACGCGGCGAGCGGCTCGGCGGCCTCGGCGCGCGCACGCCGCATCCCTGCCCCCGGCAGATCGCGTCGCGGATCGAGCGGTCCGGCCGCGCCGGGCGCCTCGAACCAGTCCGGATGCGTGCGCACCAGCACGCCAGCCTCTGGCGCGCGATCGGCGACGAGGTCGAGCCAGAGCGCAAGCCCGTGGCCGCGTGCGGTCTCGCAGAGCCGTGCGAGCGTCGAATCGCCGTCCTCGGTCGCGGCGAGGATCGGGTGCGCCCGGTCGTGATCGGCCGTGCGGAACAGGTCGCCGGTGCTGTCGGGCGCGAACACGGGCGGCAGCAGCACGGTGTCGAAGCCGAGCGAAGCGGTTTCGGCGAAATGGGCATCCCATGCCGGCAGCGGTCCGATCAGCAGCGGATGCAGCGCGCGGATGCGCGGCGGTGGCGCGGGCGGTACCGGCACGGCCGTCGCGGCCGCCGCGTCCTGCGTCAGCGTCCTGTGCGTGCGTCGTGCCGGCTTGGCGCCACGCTCGCGATCCAAGAGTCGTGTCGTCATCCCCGATGCTCTCCCCGTCCAGGCTCGGGTTTCCGCGACGCCGTTCGGCGTACGCAACGGCACCAGCGCGCCTGCGATTTCCCGCGGCGCGCATGCACAACCGCGCGGGTCGCGACGCGATTGGTCTTGTTTCCCTACGACAGCGCGCGCGCCGCGCGCAACCCGCACAGGAGAAGTCGTGATCAGCGCCGCCGCGGCTTCTGCGTGAGGAAACGCTCGAACGCGGCGAGGGTTTCGTCGCTGACATGGTGCTCGATGCCTTCGGCATCGGCCTCGGCGATCGCCTCGGGGACGCCGATCGCGGCCAGGAACGCGACCACCGTCTGATGCCGCGCCTTCACGCGCCGTGCCATCGCGAGCCCTGCCTCGGTGAGGAACACGCCGCGATAGGGGCGCGCATGCGCGAGCCCGTCGCGCTTCAGCCGCGTGATCGTCTTGATGGCGGTCGCGTGCGCCACCCCGAGCCGCCGTGCGATGTCGGTCGGCCGTGCCTCGCCCTCGCGCTCGAGCAGATCGGCGATGATCTCGACATAGTCCTCGGTCAGCGCGCTCGCACGCGCAGAGCGGGCCGAGGCGTGGCGAGCCGCTTCATCGGGCGCGTCGGCGGGGGGCAGGTCGTCCGAGGCAGGCATCGCGCGGTCCGGCAGGTTGCGGGACCGGCGGCTTAGCATGCATGCGACCAGCGGACAATTTAAAGCATATGCTACAATCTATAGCACGCAAAGGAAGGTTGAGCGAAGGACCCATCTTGACGCCCGGGCTACGTGCCGCCTATGCTGTGCGCGACCTCGCATCGGGTGCCCGCCGAAGCCCTGCCATGACCCACGTCGCGTCCGCCTGCCGCGCCGATCTCCGCCTTCGCCGCCGGGGCCTGATCATCGGCGCGCTGGTCGCGCTCGCGCCCGCCGCCCGGGCGCAACCACGCGCGGCCGGCCCGCGCTCGGTGCTCGCCACCACCGGCATGATCGGCGATCTGGTGCGCGAGATTGGCGGCGAGCGCGTGCGCGTCGAGGTGCTGATGGGCGCGGGCGTCGATCCGCATCTGTATCGCGCCACGCGTGAGGACGTGGCGAAGATGCTGCGCGCCGACGTCATCTTCTACAATGGCCTGCTGCTGGAAGGAAAAATGAGCGACGCCTTCGTGCGCGTCGCGCGCGCGGGCAAGCCCGTCTATGCGGTGACCGAGCTCCTGCCGGAGGAGACGCTGATCGAGCCCGAGGGCGCGACCGGGCACTTCGACCCGCATGTCTGGATGGACCCGCGCGCCTGGTCGCGCGCGGCGGAGCTGATCGCCGCGACGCTGATCCGGCACGATCCGGACGGCACCGCAGCCTTCGAGCGCAACCTTCGCACCCTGCTCGCGCGCATCGCCGCACTCGACGCCTATGCCGAGCAGGTCCTCGCCACGATCCCCGAGCGCCAGCGCGTGCTGGTGACCGCGCATGATGCGTTCAACTACTTCGCGCGCCGCTACGGCATCGCGGTCGAGGGGATCCAGGGCCTCTCCACCGAGTCCGAGGCCGGCGTGCGGCGCATCCAGGACCTCGTCGCGCTGCTGGTCGAGCGGCGCATCCCGGCCGTGTTCGTCGAGACGTCGGTGTCGGACCGCAACGTGCTCGCGCTGGTCGAGGGGGCGGCCGCGCGCGGGCACCGCGTGGTGGTCGGCGGCGCGCTGTTCTCGGATGCGATGGGCGAGCCCGGCAGCTACGAGGGCACCTATGTCGGCATGATCGACCACAACGTCACGACCATCGCCCGCGCGCTCGGCGGCACCGCCCCCGAGCGCGGCTTCCAGAACCGGCTCGGCACGCGGCGCTGACGCATGAGCATCGCGCCGCTGCCCGTGCCGGCGCTCACCGTGCAGCATCTCACCGTCGCCTACCACCAGGCGCCGGTGCTGTGGGATGTCTCCTGGAGCTCGCCCGCCTCCGGCCTGGTCGCGATCGTCGGGCCGAACGGCGCGGGCAAATCGACGCTGCTGAAGGCCGTGCTCGGCCTCGTGCCGCGGCTGTCGGGCGAGGTGCGGCTGTTCGGGCTGACGCTCGACCAGGCGCGAAGGCGCATCGGCTACCTGCCGCAGCGCGCGTCCGTGGACTGGGATTTCCCGGCGACCGCGCTGCAGGTGGTCGCGCAAGGCCGCTATCCGCGCGTGGGTTGGCTCCGCCCGCTGCCGCGCGCCGAGCGCGAGCGGGCGCGCGCGGCGATGGCCGAGGTCGGCATGGCCGAGTTCGCCGACCGCCAGATCGGCCAGCTCTCCGGCGGGCAGCAGCAGCGCGTCTTCCTCGCCCGCGCGCTCGCGCTGGAGGCCGATCTCTACCTGATGGACGAGCCCTTCGCCGGCGTCGATGCCGCGACCGAGCGCGCGATCGTCGAGGTGCTGCGCCGTCTCGCGGCCGAGGGCCGCACGGTGATCGCGGTGCACCACGACCTCGCCACCGCGCCGCAGTATTTCGACCACGTGCTGCTGCTGAACGTGCGCGCGATCGCGGCCGGGCCGATGGCCACCACCTTCACCGCCGAGAGCCTCGCACGCACCTATGGCGGTCGGCTCAGCCTGCTCGAACGCGCGGTCGCGGCGGCGCAGGCCGGCACGCGGCCGGCCCAGCCCGGTCCATGACGCTCGCCGACGCGCTGCTGTTCTCCGCCGGCCACAACGCCGCGGTGGTCGCGCTCGGCTGCGCTGGCTTCGGGCTCGCCGCCGGCGCGCTCGGCTGCTTCGTGCTGCTGCGCGGCCGCGCGCTGATCGCGGATGCCGCCGCGCATGCGACCCTGCCGGGCGTGGCGGGTGCGTTCATCCTCGCCGCACTGGTCGGCTGGGACGTCCGCTCGCTGCCGCTGCTGCTCGCCGGCGGGGCCGCGACGGCCGCGCTCGCGGTGCTGCTGGTCAATGCGCTCGCCGCCGGCGGGCGCATCCGTGACGACGCGGCGATGGCGCTGATGCTGTCGATCGGCTTCGGCATCGGCGTGGTGCTGATGTCGGTGGTGCAGTCGCTGCCGGTGGGCGGTCAGGCCGGGCTGAAGGGATTCATCCTCGGCCAGGCCGCCGGCATGAGTGCGGCCGATGCGCAATTCGTCGGCGGGCTTGCGGTGCTCGCCCTGCTGCTGGTCGGCGTGCTGTTCCGCCCGCTCGCCGCGCTCTGCTTCGACCGCGGCTTCGCCGCCGCGGTGGGCCTGCCCGTGCGCGCGCTCGACCTCGCGCTGCTCGCGCTGATGCTGGCGGTGACCGTCGCCGGGCTGCGCGCGGTGGGGCTGATCCTGGTGGTCGCGCTGATGGTGATCCCGGCGGCGACCGCGCGGCTGCTCACCGAGCGGCTGGAGGTGATGCTGCCGATCGCCGCCGGCGTCGGCGCGGTCTCGGCGTGGTTCGGCGCAGCCCTGTCGGCGACGCTGCCCGACCTGCCGACCGGGGCGACCATCACGCTGGTCGCCTGCGCGCTGTTTCTCGCCGCGCTGCTGTTCGCGCCTCGCCGCGGCGCGCTCGCCTTCGCCGCGCGCCAGGCCATGCTGTCGCTGACCGTGGCGCGCGACCATGCGCTGCGCGCCGCGTTCGAGGCGACCGAACGCGCGCCGGCAAGCACCCATAGCTGGGCGGAGCTTGGCCGCGGCGCGGGCTGGTCGCGCTGGCAGCGCGCGCTGCTGCCGCGCTGGCTCGCCTCGGCCGGCTGGGTGCGCGCGGAGGGCGAGCGGGTCGCGCTGACCGAGGCGGGGCTTGCGCTGGCGCGCGAGCTGACCCGCCGCCACCGCCTCTGGGAGCACTACATGCAGGCGGCCGGCGGGCTTGGGCCGTGGGCCGCGCATCGTGCGGCGGACGAGGTCGAGCACACCCTGCCGCCCGAGGTCGCGCGCGAGGCCGAGGCCTGGCTCCGCCGCAACGATCCCGCGCGGCTGCCCGCGGAGGGCGCGCTGCCCGCGCCGGGCGAGCTCCAGCCGGGGCCGCGATGACCGAGTTCCTCCAGCTCGACCTCGCGGCGATGCTGGCGGCGACGCTGGCCTGTCTCGTCTGCGGACTGATCGGCAACCTGCTGCTGCTGACGCGCCAGTCCCTGCTCGGCGATGCGATCAGCCACGCGGTGCTGCCCGGCATCGTGCTCGGCTTCTGGGTGTCGGGCACCCGCGCGGCACTGCCGCTGGTTGCGGGCGCGATGCTCGCCGCGGTCGCGGCCGCGCTGCTGATCGCGCTGGTGCGCCGCCTCACAAGGCTGGAGGCCGGCGCGGCGATGGGCGTGGTGTTCTCCGGCTTCTTCGCCCTCGGCATCGTGCTGATCGAGGTGAGCGGCGCGCATGCGGTCGATCTCGACGTCGATTGCGTGCTCTACGGCCAGCTCGAGGCGCTGATCTGGCCTGCGGCGACCGGGCTCGGCTCGCTCGTCGATCCGGCCGCACTCGCCGAGTTCCCCGCCGAGACGACCACGCTCGCCCTCGTGCTGGCGCTGATGCTCGTGCTGCTCGCGCTGTTCTGGAAGGAGCTGCGGCTCGCCTGCTTCGATCCCGACTTCGCCCAGGCGATCGGCTTCGCGCCGCGGCGGATGTCGCTGCTGGTGCTGGTGCTCGTCTCGGTCGCCTGCGTCGCGGCGTTCTGGGCGGTCGGCTCGATCCTGGTGATCGCCGCGCTGGTCGCACCGGCCGCGATCGCGCGGCTGCTGACCGACGATTACGCGACGCAGTTCAGCCTGTCCGCCGTCGCCGCGGCGGCGATGGGCGCGGGCGGCTACTGGGTGGCCGCGCTGGCGCCGGCCGCCTTCGGTCTCGGCCATGGGCTGAGCGCGGCCGGCATGATCGCGCTGCTCGCCGGCGTGCTGCTCGGGCTCGCCTGGGCGTTCGGGCCGTTCGGGCGCCGCCGTCATCTCGCCTTGAGCGCCGGTTCCGCCTAGACTTCGTCCGGCGCAAGGGCGGGTCGGGAACGCCCTCCGCATCCGGCGGGCACGGAGACCACTGCGCGACGATGGACGACACCAAGCGGGTCGCTGGCCTGATCCGGGACTGGCTCGCCCGCGAACGCATCTCGCGCGACCAGTTCGCGTTCAAGACCAAGCTCGGCCGATCGACCGTCGACAAGCTGCTGGTCGGCCTCCACTCCGACCGCACCCTCGCGATCGTCGAGGCGCATACTGGCCTGGTGCTGCGCCCGCGCGCCGATCGCGCCGAGCCCGACGCGGCCGCGCCGCCGCTGCCCACCCCCGCGCCGCCCGAGGGTCCCTCGATCGCCGTGCTGCCCTTCGCGAACATGAGCGGCGATGCCGCGCATGACCACATCGCCGACGGGCTGAGCGAGGACCTGACCACCGAGCTCTCGCGGCTGCGCTGGCTGTTCGTGATCGCCCGCAACTCCACCTTCACCTATCGCGGCCGGGCGGTCGATGTGCGCGAGGTCGCGCGCGCCCTCGGCGTGCGCTACGTGCTGGA
Source organism: uncultured Elioraea sp. (assembly GCA_964533585.1). Taxonomy (GTDB): domain Bacteria; phylum Pseudomonadota; class Alphaproteobacteria; order Acetobacterales; family Acetobacteraceae; genus Elioraea. Next base: position 18,083 of record CAZHMM010000025.1, on the reverse strand, counting down.
AGGCAGCGTGCGCGTCGCGGGCGAGCGGATGCGCGTCACCGGTCAGCTGGTCGATGCGGAGACCGGCAAGCACATCTGGGCCGAACGCTACGACCGCGAGCTGACCGACCTGTTCGCGGTGCAGGACGAGATCACCGGCCATGTCGTTGCGGCGATCGAGCCGCATCTCTACGACGCCGAGTCTCTGCGCGCCGCGCGCCGCGCGCCGGGCAGCCTCGATGCCTGGGGCCTGGTCGTGCGCGCGATCGGCCTGATCAACCGCGTCAACGCGCGCCAGAACGAGGAGGCGCGCGCCCTGCTCGCCGAGGCGATCGCGCTCGAGCCGGGCTACGCGCGCGCACATGCCGTGCTGGGCTGGGCGACCTGGTGGGCCGCGCATTGCTACTGGTGGCAGGACCGGCACGGCGGCTTTGCCGAGGCGACGCGCCACGCCGAGCGCGCGGTCGCGCTCGATCCGGCCGAGCCCTTGGCGCGCATGACGCTCGGGCTCTCGCTCAGCACCGCCCAGCGGCATGATCGCGCGCTCGCCGAGCTTGGCGCGGCGCTGGAGATCAACCCCAATTTCGCGCTCGGCCACACCGCGCATGGCTGGGCGCTGCTGCGCGCCGGCCGGTTCGACGAGGCGATCGCCGAGACCTCGAAGGCGCTGCGCATGAGCCCGGCCGACAGCTTCGCCGGGTTCTACACCTCGATCCACGGCCTCGCCCTGCTCGGCGCGCGCCGCTTCGAGGAGGCGCTGCCGTTCCTGCGCGCCTCGGTCGCTGCCTTCGCGGAGTATTCCGGCCACTACAACACGCTGATCTCCTGCTGCGGGCATCTGGGGCTGCTCGATGAGGCGAGGACCCTGCTCGCCGAGCGCGACCGTCTGGGCCCGCCGCTCCGCCTCGCGATGCTGCGCGAGAACCTCGCCGGTTTCGCGCATGGCACGATCTTCATCGAAGGTGTGGCGAAGGCCGGCGTGCCGGAGTGAACCTCTCCGCGCCGGCGGGAAAGAACCGGAAAGGTCCGGCGATGGTCCCGGAAAGCGGCGAGCGGCATGGTCCGCGCCGTGAGGGCGGAACGATCCGCCCCGACCGTTTCGGAGCCACCGATGACCGACACCACCGACGCGCTGCGCCGCGCAGCACCCCTGATTGCCGGCCTGCTGGGCACGGCCGTGCTCGTGCTCGCCGCCTGGCCCGCCGCCGCGCAGCGGGCCGACGCCGCGACGCTGGCGCGCGGGGAGTACCTCGCCGCGATCATGGATTGCGGCGGCTGCCACACCGGCGGCGCGCTGGCCGGCAAGCCTGATCCGGCGCTCGCGCTCGCCGGCTCGCAGATCGGCTTCCAGATCCCCGAACTCGGAACGTTCTATCCGCCCAACCTCACCCCTGACCGCGAGAGCGGGCTCGGCGCCTGGAGCGTGGCCGAGATCGTCGCCGCGGTGCGCACCGGCGTGCGCCCGGACGGGCGCATCCTCGCGCCGATCATGCCGTGGCACGCCTATGCGGCGCTGACCGACGCGGATGCCGCCGCGCTCGCCGGCTACCTCAAGAGCATCCCGCCCGTGCGCAACGCCACGCCGGCGCTCACCGGCCCGTCCGAGACGCCGCCGGCGCCGTATCTGACGGTCGTCGTGCCCGGCCGCTGACCCGCCCCGCTCCTCGCTCAGGGACCAGACCCATGAAGCTCTACGGCCATCCCATCTCCACCACCACGCGCCCGATCATGCTGTTCGCCGCGGAGGCGCAGATCCCGCTCGACCTCGTGCCGATCGATCTGTTCGCGGGTGATCACCTCTCGCCGGGCTTCGCCGCGATCAACCCGAACCGTGCCGTACCGGTGCTGGAGGACGGCGCGCTCCGCCTGACAGAGAGCTCGGCGATCCTGAAGTACCTGGCCGAGCGCGCCGGCTCGCCCGCCTATCCCGCGGAGGCGAAGGCGCGCGCGCGGGTCAATGCGCTGATGGACTGGTTCAACACCGGCTTCTACCGCAGCTTCGGCTACGGGCTGATCTATCCGCAGGTGCTGCCCGACTACGCCTGGCCCAAGGCGGAGATGCAGGCCGCGGCGCTCGCGCGCGCCGCGGCCGAGACGCGCCGCTGGTTCGACGTGCTGGATGCGCACTGGCTCGGCGCCGAGACCTGGCTCGGCGGCGCGGCACCCTCGCTCGCCGACTATCTGGGCGCGGTCCATGTGACGAACGGCGAGCTGATCGCGTTCGACCTCACGCCCTGGCCGCGCGTCGCGCGCTGGACCGAGGCGATGAAGGCGCTGCCGTCCTGGGCGTCCGTGCACGCGGCCTTCGCCGGCTGGTGCGAGATGCAGCGCGCCGCGCGCCGCTACCGCATCGCCGCCTGATCCGGGCACGGGCACGGCGCCGGGCCGTGTCCCCTTGAGCCGGCCGTCGCCTCCCGCCAAGCTGTGCGGTGACACAGCGCGGGAGGAAACGCCTGTCCCCGAGTCCCGACACCACGCCGGCCGTGCCGCGCGACGCGTTCGATCTCGCGATCGTCGGCGGCGGGGTGAACGGCGCGGGCATCGCGCGCGATGCCGCCGGGCGCGGGTTGTCGGTGCTGCTGATCGAGCAGGGCGACCTCGCCGGCGCGACCTCCTCGGCCTCGACCAAGCTGATCCATGGCGGGCTGCGCTACCTGGA